>JAAVGZ010000048.1 GCA_014799985.1 Helicobacter sp. | reverse complement strand
CCTATCCCCCTTTGACCCCCAAACCCCNNCACGCTTCTTCAACTGATTGTGCTNCGCACGGANTATGTCNTAGTCCACAGCGCATGCGTCAACGTTATGCCTACGGCTCGAACATTGCCGCTGNGCNCTGTGGTTGGGANGNNANAATNANGAGCAATNGCAGANTNANNGATTGCANNNTNCAAAGCGGCGCTGTGCTNTGGCTTCGCCATAGCTTTGCGCGCGCTTTTTCTGGGGATTCTTTGCAACTAGCTATCTGTCATTGTGTGCGACCAAAGTCGCACCTCCAATATTTCAANGTCATCGCGAGCAAACAACAGCCCAAAATCTCCCATTCTGCGCCCGCCCAAAAGCTTCAGNACGACATCATNCTCGGGCTTATGCGCAAAGGCGCATGAATGCGCTACAATTGCGCGTCTGCTTTGTCGCGCCCGATTCGTGGTGTGCGCCATAGCATTGTCGTTGCCTATATGCCCGNNCCTGTGGGCTAGCTTTGGAGGTTTTGAATGACTATCGTGCAATTTTTGACGCTGCTATCGTGGTTTGTGGCTTTTTTGTATTGCCTGCACACGCGGCGGCATGCGATTCTTGGCTTGGCGATTTTCGCGGCATTCGTTGTCGGCATTCTCGGTTTGTGGCTCTATGGTCGCAANATNGTGGAGGCTTGTATCAGCCTATTTATTGATATTATCATTATTTTCTATGTGCTGAAAGACATGCGAAAAGACAAATGANGCAACATTTCGCGTCAAAAAGGAACNCTATTTGCTTGGNGCTTCGCCCACAAAATGGCAAGGGCAGCTCACGTCGCCATCACGCCGCTCGCATTATCTGGCGGCGGGGGGGGGGGGCAGAATTTGCCGCTTTGCTGTCATAGAGCATGACGGCGATGTCGGGNTCGCGGGGCATGCGCTTGATGAGATAGGCGATGTCGAGCGCTAGGCAAAAGGGCGGCTGGCGCAAGTCGAGCGCGCGGTATTGCGTGGGCAGAATGTCGGCGTTGACGCGCTCGCCGATGTCGTTTGCAATCAGCGCATAGCGAAATTTGGGTAGAATCGCGATGAAGTCGTGGATTTTCGCGTTGGGCAGGTGTTGCAAGACATCTTTGCAGATGAGCAAATCGGCGCTCTGAATCTGCGCAAAATCGCCATTGTAATGCACAAAATTGATGTTTTCTTTCGCGTAACGTTCCCGATTCTGCCGTATCACGAAAGACGCGACATCATAGCCCGTGTAAGACGCAGCNCCCCAATCGATGTTTTTCGAGAACTGCCAATCGCCACAGCCGACATCGGCGATTGTGNGGATATTGTGCGTGCGCACGAAATCTTGCACGAACGCGACATAGCCGCGCAACAGCTCCTCTTTGCTGCCGCTACCGCTGCCGTTGCCCCACATGTTCGTCTCATACACGGTGTCAAAGAGCATGTTCAGATTCTCGGCGTTTTGCTTCAGGAGCATGGTTTTGATAAAATTCAGCTTGCTATCAGTCTGTTGCAAGAACATGATGAGCTGCTGAAAGAAGCGTTCGTCAAGTTGCACAGGCATCGGAATCCTTTTCTGCACATAGCGCCTTGAAGGTTTTGGCAATCTCGTATGCCTGCTCCTCGCTCATCTCTTGGTGGCAGGGCAAGGAGAGCTCGGACAGGTAGAAATCGTTCGCCACAGGCGTGGCGCTCGAATCCGCGCCATAGAGCGCATAGGAATTGATGGGCTTGTAATGCACCTGCACGCCAATGCCTTTTTCGTGTAGCTGCACGAANAGCTCCTCTTTGCTGCACCAAAGCGAGCGCGCGAGAAAGACGGGGTAGAGATGGTGCGTGGTGGTGAGATGCGCTTCGCGNGCAAGCGTGGTGCAATAGGNCGAATCGGCAAACAGCGAATCGTAAAGCCGCGCGATTNTATCGCGCTTGGCGATGAAGCTGTCGAGCCACCTGTATTGCGAGATTCCAAGCGCTGCGCCAAGCTCGTTTAGGCGAAAGTTGAAGCCCAAAAATTCCACCTCGCTGTTCCACAGCGCCTTTTTTTGCACGCCGTGCGAATGCAGCAGCTGCGCTTTTTGGTGCGCCTCCGCGTCTTTGAACACAACCGCGCCGCCNTCTGCTGTCGTGATGGGCTTAATCGCATGGAAGCTGAAAATCGTTGCGTCCGCAAACGAGCCCACAGGCGAATCGCCCACGCGNGCGCCGAATGCATGNGAGCTATCGGAAATCCAGAGCAAGCCATGTTTCTTGGCGATGTGCGCAATCGAATCGACGTCGACGGACTGCCCGGCGTANTCCACGCTCACAATCGCCTTTGTGNGCGGGGTGATGAGGGGCTCGATTTTGCTTGGGTCGATGTTGCCNTTGGGCAAGATGTCGCAAAAGACGGGCTTCGCGCCGAGNGCGAGGAGCATGTTGGTCGTGGCGACAAAGCTAATGGGCGTGGTGATGACTTCGTCATTTTGCCCGATTCCAAGTGCGGCGTAGGCGCAATACAGNGCCGACGTGGCGGAGTTCAGCGCNAGCGCATAGGGCGCGCCGGCGCGTGCGGCAACGAGGCTCTCGAACTCGCTCACGCGCTGCCCTTGCGTCAGGTGCGAGCTAAACAGAGCCTCTTTGATTGCCTCCAAATCCTCGTGATGNACCGATTGTTTGCTNTANGGAATCATACTAGGCTAGGAGTGTGTCGATTTTGCTGCGCAAGTATTGCGTGTTGTANACGTTTGCATACAATGCCGCATTCTCGCGCAATTTNGCTTGGTTGAGCTCGTTGTAATTCTCGGCGACATCGTTGTTTTGCTGGCTGCTTTCTGCCGCTGTGAGATTCACGATTGTAACGAGATTGGAATTGATGCCATGTTGGATTCCATTCATCACCGAACCGATNTTGGCGCGTTCCATGTTNACGTTTGTCATNAAATCAAGGATTGTTTGTTGGTCGTTCACATCGACAAGCGAGGTGTTGGGCGCGTTGATGTTGAGCGTTACGCTCGACTCGTTGCCTGTAACGAAAGTCATCTCTGACGCGAAGACATTTTTGCCATTGAANGAAGCCTGCATCACAGAATCGCGCATGCTNGCNTTGAGCGCGTTGGTTTCGCTCTGAATCATCGCGCGTTGCTCGGTTGTGAGCGTGTCGTTGCCGAGTTTGACNGAGAGGACNTTGATTCTGTCTGCGCTCAATGTCATGTTGTTGAGGGTTGAATCTGCGATTTGGAGCATGCCAATGGCGTCATTGGCGTTGCGCACACCTTGTGTGAGCCCCGAGATTTGAGACAAAAGCGAATCNGCAATCATGAGGTTCGCACCATCTGTTCCTTGCAATGCACGCATCGCNGCGATGTTTTCAAGCGCGCTTTTTTCCTCGTTTTTCGCCTTGCTCGCGTTGTTNTTCGCTGTTGCGTTGATAGTCTGACTTTCACCGATTTTCATTGTTGACTCCTTGTCGTGTTTTTGATGAAGAACTGCATCAATCCTTCTGCTCATACTCAAGCAATTACTGTTCCAAATACTTGGTATGAATGCGATTTTCTTGAAAATCTTGATTNTGCATCATCTTTTGGTGAAATGGAATCACCGTGCGTACTCCTTGTATCGTAAATTCATCGAGCGCGCGGCTCATGCGGGCGATTGCCTTTTGGCGNGAATCGCCCCACACAATCAGCTTGCCAATCATCGAATCGTAATGAATGGGGATTGTGTAGCCCTCATAGACATGGCTGTCGACACGCACGAACGCGCCACCGGGGGCGATGAAGCGCACAATCTTGCCCGGGCTTGGGAAGAATCGCTCGGGGTCTTCGGCTGTGATGCGGCATTCAATCGCATGCCCGCGAAAGTGGACTGATTCTTGCTTGAANAATTCCTCGCCCTGCGCGATGCGAATCATCCACTCGACAATGTCGATTCCGCTGACCATCTCGCTCACGGGGTGTTCGACCTGCAAGCGCGTGTTCATTTCCATGAAATAGAAATTCTGCTCCGAATCGAGCAGAAACTCGAATGTCCCCGCGCCGACATAGTGGATTGCGCGCGCGACCTCGACAGCTTTGGCGAGCAGCTTCTCGCGCGTCTCGGGNAGAAGCGCGATGGCGGGGGATTCTTCAATCAGCTTTTGGTGNCGGCGCTGCATCGAGCAGTCGCGCTCGCCGATGTGNACGACATTGCCATGTTTNTCGGCGAGAATCTGCACNTCGATGTGCTTGGGATTGTCGATGAANTTTTCCATATAAATCGTGCCATCGCCAAACGCGCTAATCGCNTCGCTTTCGGCGGCGAGGTAGGCGTTGATGATGTTCTCCTCGCTCTGCACGATGCGCATTCCGCGCCCGCCGCCGCCGCTTGCCGCTTTCAGAATCACGGGGTAGCCGATTCTCGCNGCTTCCTCTTTGGCATGCTCATGCCCCTTGAGCGCGCCCTCGCTGCCCGGAATCACGGGCATGCCGATTTGTTTCATGACCTCTTTTGCCTTGCTNTTGTCGCTCATGAGCGCCATGACTTCGGCGTTTGGACCAATGAACTCGATTCCGTGTGCTTGGCAGATTTCGACAAAGGCTTGGTTTTCGCTCAAAAATCCATAGCCGGGAAAGATGGCATCAGCGCCAAAGAGCTCGGCAGCCGAGATGATTGCGGGCATGTTGAGGTAGCTCTCGCTCGATTTGTCGCCGCCCACGCAGACTTTCGCNTCTGCCACATCGAGATAGTGCGCCTCTTTGTCTGCTGTGGAATACACGGCAATCGAGTATTTNCCCATTTCGCGAATCGTGCGAATCGCCCGCAGCGCAATCTCGCCACGATTGGCAATCAGGATTTTTTGCAGATTTTTTTGCATTAGAGGCGCTCCACGACAAANAGGACTTCGCCATACTCGACAGGTTGCGCGTCAGCNGGCACAATCTCGAGAATCTTGCAGTCATACTCGGCTTCGATTTCGTTCATAATCTTCATCGCCTCGATGATGGCGAGCGTCTGCCCCTTTTTGACCTTGTCGCCAACCTGTACATACGCAGCACTCCCGGGCGAGGGCGAGCGGTAGAATGTCCCGACCATAGGCGATGTCAATGTGTCGCCCTCTTTTTTGGGCAGCGGCGTGATGTCGTCATCGCTNTCTTTTTGCACCAAAGGTGCTTGTACCATAATTGTTTGTGGTTCGGCTTTTGTTGCATGTCCTTTTTCGAGNTTTAAGACAAAATCGCCTCGTTGGATATGCAGCTTTGTTGATTGTGTCGAATCGAACAAAAGAACCAATTCTTTAATTTCCTCAAGCTTCATTGTTGTCCTTAAAAATTTTGCGTTATAATACCATAAATCTCTTGACTTTAGGAAACATGATGGGGCTCAAAGAGGACAAATGGATTTTGCAAAAGGCGCTGAACGAGCAGATGATTGTGCCCTTTTGTCAGAATCAGGTGGGCAAGGGCGTGATTAGCTATGGATTGAGCAGCTATGGTTACGACATTCGCGTGAGCGATGAATTTAAGATTTTTACGAACATCAACACGACCGTTGTCGACCCCAAAGATTTTCAGCTCACCAACACGATTGATTTTCGCGGCGATGTTTGCATTATCCCGCCCAACTCGTTTGCGCTCGCGCGCACGATTGAGTATTTCAAGATTCCGCGCAATGTGCTCGCGATTTGTGTGGGCAANAGCACGTATGCGCGTTGTGGGATTATCGTGAATGTTACGCCCTTCGAGCCCGAGTTTGAGGGGTATATCACGATTGAGATTAGCAACACAACGCCTTTGCCGGCGAAGATTTATGCGAACGAGGGAATCGCCCAAGTGCTGTTTTTCGAGGGCGANTGNGATTGCGAGGTGAGCTACAAAGACAAGAGCGGCAAATACCAAAAGCAGCAGGGAATCACACTGCCGCGCATTGTCGAGTAGCCAGAATCACTCACTAGGCAAAATGCTCGCCTGCAAAATGCGCGGGGTTTCTTGCGGGCGGTTGTTGGAATCGGTTGGAATCGATTCGAGCGCGTTGAGCGTCTCGAAGCCGCTTTTGACCTCGCCAAAAATGGTGTGTTTGCCGTTTAGCCATGGCGCTTTTGCTGTCGTGATGAAAAACTGCGAACCATTGGTGTTTGCGCCTGCGTTTGCCATCGCCAAGACGCCGCCGCGGTCGAAGGTGTAGCCTAGCGCGATTTCGTCCTCAAAGGGTTTGTTCCAAATCGAGCTGCCGCCACGCCCCGTGCCCGATGGGTCGCCGCCTTGAATCATGAATCCCTTGATGATTCTGTGGAATCCAATGCCGTTGTAATAGCCTGTGTTTACGAGCCGCAAGAAGTTCTCGACAGCCTTAGGCGCGACTTTGGGAAAGAGCTCGAGCGTGAGCTCGCCCGCTGTGGTCTGCAACAAAACTTGGGGGTTTTTGTCGCTCTTTAGAATCGCCGCGATGTCCTCGGCATGCGCAAAAGCGGCGCAGCAAAGCAACGCGGCAAGGATTCTAATCAAACAATGATTGAACGCTTTCATTACGATAAATCCTCCGAATCACCTCGGCAAACAGCGAGGCAACGCTTAGTATTTTGATTTTGTTGTGTGGGTTGTGCAGTGGGATTGTGTCGGTAACGACCACATTATCAATCGCTGGGCTCTCGATTCTCTCCCTCGCCGCGCCGCTAAAGACAGCATGCGTGCCAAACGCGAGCACGGCGCGCGCGCCCTGCGCCTTGAGCGCCTCGGCGGCTTTGAGCATCGTGCCCGCCGTGTCAATCATGTCATCGAGCAGAATCACGCTCTTGCCCTGCACATCGCCGATGATGTTCATCACCTCGCTTTCGTTCGCCTTTTGGCGGCGCTTGTCGATGATTGCCAAGTCGAGGTTCAGCAGCTTCGCGAAATAGCGCGCGCGCGCCACGCCGCCGATGTCGGGGCTCGCGACAATGGGGTGAATCAGGTTGAGATTCTCGACATATTCCTTGAACACAATCGAGCCATAGAGGTTGTCGACGGGAATGTCGAAAAAGCCCTGAATCTGCCCTGCATGGAGGTCCATTGTTACGACACGATTCACGCCTGCGCTTTGGAGCAAGTCGGCAACGAGCTTCGCGCTAATGGGCACGCGCGGGGCGGCTTTGCGGTCTTGGCGCGCATAGCCAAAATAGGGAATCACCGCCGTAATCGATGCGGCGGAGCTGCGCTTCATCGCATCGGCGATAATCAAGAGTTCCATGAGGCTATCGTTCGCCGGTGCGCATGTGGGCTGAATCACAAACACATCATACCCGCGCACGCTCTCGGAGATTCGCACGCTGATTTCGCCATCGCTAAAGCGCGTAATCTCGGCGGGGGATAGCAAAACATCAAGGTTTTTTGCGACATCAGCGGCGAAGCACGGGTGCGCCGTTCCGCTGAAGATTTTGTAGCTTTTCATGCAACATTGCTCCTGCTCATAAGATATGCAATCATGCAATAGCAATGCGCGCTTGTGCATCGGCTATCCATGTGATGTGGGACAAAGCAAAAAGCTTTTGCCCTCCGTTTAGGGCAGCGACAGAGCATAAGAGCCTGTCGCATAACGTTGGGGAGTTTGCGGATTGCGCAAACGACAGCAAAAGCTTGCTTTTGCAATAACAAGACGCTGTTTTGCCGATTCCTATTTGGCTTTTTCTTTTGGAATGGGGCGAACCTCTAAATCCATCGAAAGCACATAAGAAAGGTAGTTGGGGTCATTTTCGTCAACATAGACAACCTTTCGCTTCTTGTTGATTTTGTTATCGAAATGTTCCCGATACCCTTTGACAGTCTTTGGTGGTTCAATTCTGCTGTTCCTGTTTCCACTACTTCGAATCATAATCTCCTCCTTGACCTAAGATGAGGCAATCTCTGAATGCACGATGAAGCCGCCGCCAAGCACCAAATCGCCGTCATACAGCACCAGCGCTTGCCCATTGGCAACGCCATAGGCATGCTCTTTGAGATTGGCAATCAGCTGCCCTCGCGAATCGAGATGGACGCTCGCAGGCGTTTTGGGGCTGCGGTAGCGAATCTTGACCATGCACTCGCGTGGCTCAAAGCCATGCGGCAGGGCGAGCGGATTGGCGAGCACGCGATTCTTGGCGAGCTCGTCTTTTGTACCGACAACGATTTGATTCTCTTTGGGGTGAATGGCGAGCACATAATGCGGCGTGTGCGCACCATTGACGAAAAAGCCCTTGCGCTTGCCGATGGTGTATTGCATGTAGCCCTTGTGCGTGCCGATTGTCTGCCCTTGCGTGTTCACAATCTCGCCTGCTTGCTCGACAGGGACATGTTGCTTAAGCACATCGACATAGTCTTTTTCGACAAAGCAGATTTCTTGGGATTCTTTGTAGGTTTCGATGTTGCCTAGCCAAGGGAGCTTGGCGAGCGCAATGGGCTTGATGTCTTGCTTGAGCAGCTCGCCGAGTGGGAAAATCACGCGGTCAATGGCTTCTTGTGGGATTCCAAATAGAAAATAGCTTTGGTCTTTGTGTGAATCGAATGCCTCGCGGATTCTGCCGTTTTTGACGCGTGCATAGTGCCCTGTCGCGATGTAATCACAGCCCATTTCCATTGCCTTTGCGAATGCAAAGCCAAATTTCATGCGTGGGTTGCACATCGCGCATGGATTGGGTGTGCGCCCTTCTTGGTAGCCGCGCACAAATTCATTATAGACATGTTCTTTGAAAAGCTCTTGCGCGTCCAAGACATCATAAACAAAGCCTAAATGATTGCTTGCTTTTTGGATATTGCGAATATTTGCAGCATGCAGCTCTTCGCGCCCATGCAGCTTGAGATAGATTCCATGAATCTCGTATCCCTGCTCTTTTAACAAATACGCACAATAAGACGAGTCGACTCCTCCACTCATCAGCAAGGCGACTTTTTTATTCATCGGTTGTTATCCTTAACTTCGATGCTGTATTCTACCCAAAAAATTCTGAATTTGCAAGAGTTTGCGCGCCAATTTCATCGCGTTAGGAAGTTTATGCTAAAATGGTTTTTGCTAAAAATGGAAGGCTGTGGCAGATATGGAAGAAAGCATTCAGAATATCAAAATCAAACAATCCGTTGAGGAAAGCTATCTTGAATACTCAATGAGCGTGATTATCGGGCGTGCGCTGCCCGATGCGCGCGATGGGCTCAAGCCCGTACATCGCCGGATTCTCTATGCGATGCACGAGCTCGGAATGGGCGCGCGCAGCCCGCACAAAAAGAGCGCGCGCATTGTCGGGGACGTGATAGGAAAATACCACCCGCATGGCGATAGCGCCGTGTATGATGCGCTTGTGCGTATGGCGCAAGATTTTTCGATGCGCCTGCAGCTCATCGATGGGCAGGGCAACTTTGGCTCGATGGACGGCGACAGCGCCGCCGCGATGCGCTACACCGAAGCGCGCATGACATTTGCGAGCGAAGAGATTTTGCGCGACATCGAAAAGGAAACTGTTACTTTTATTCCCAACTATGACGGCAGCCAGCAAGAACCCGAGGTGCTGCCTAGTCGGATTCCAAACCTGCTCGTGAATGGCAGCAACGGAATCGCTGTGGGCATGGCGACAAACATTCCGCCACATCGCCTAAGCGAGGTGATTGACGCGACATTGCACCTCATCGACAATCCCGATTCGAGCCTTCCCGAGATTATGGAGCATTTGTGGGGTCCAGACTTCCCCACAGGCGGCATTATCTATGGCAAACACGGAATCAAAGAAGCCTACGCAACAGGGCGCGGGCGCGTCAAGGTGCGCGCCAAGACACATATCGAGAGCACGAAAACAAAAGATTTGATTATTATCGATGAATTGCCCTACCAAGTCAACAAGGCGCGGCTTGTCGAGCAGATTGCCGAGCTCGCGAAAGAGAAGGCAATCGAGGGAATCAGCGAGGTGCGCGATGAGAGCGACCGCGATGGCGTGCGCGTTGTTGTCGAGCTCAAGCGGGACGCGATGAGCGAGATTGTGCTCAATCATTTGTTCAAATCCACGCCGATGGAGACGACATTTGGAATCATTCTGCTTGCCATCTGCGACAAGCGCCCCAAAATCTTTACGCTCATCGAGCTGTTGCAGCTGTTCATCAACCACCGCAAGAGCGTGATTATCCGCCGCATCATCTTCGAGCTCCAAAAGGCGCGCGCGCGCGTGCACTTGCTCGAGGGCTTGCGCGTTGCGCTCGAGCACATCGATGAGATTGTCGCGCTTTTGAAGGCGAGCTCCGACCCAAAGGTTGCCAAAGCCGAGCTCATGAGCCGCTACACATTGAGCGAGATTCAGGCGCAGGCGATTCTCGACATGCGCTTGCAGCGCCTCACGGGGCTTGAGCGCGACAAAATCGAGAAGGAATACCAAGAATTGCTCGAGCAGATTGCGGGACTCGAGAAGATTCTAAAGAGCGAAGAGGAGCTCAACAATGTCATCAAAACCGAGCTTCGCGAGGTACGCGAGCGATTCTATGACGAGCGGCGCACGGAGATTGTCGAGGATTACGAGAGCATTGACGAGGAAGATTTGATTCCGGACGAAAATGTTGTCGTAACGATGAGCCATCGCGGCTATGTCAAGCGCGTGCCGATTCGCATCTATGAGAAGCAGCACCGAGGCGGCAAGGGTAAGATTGGCGCAAACACGCATGATGATGACTTCATCGAGAGCTTCTTCGTCTCGAGCACGCATGACACGATTCTATTCCTGACCGACAGAGGGCAGCTCTATTGGCTCAAGGTCTATAAGATTCCCGAAGCGAGCCGCACGGCGATTGGCAAGGCGGTTGTGAATCTCATCAACCTCGCGCCGGGCGAGAAGATTAAGGCAACGATTACGACAAAAGACTTTGAAAGCAACAAATCGATTGCATTTTTCACGAAAAAGGGCTTGATGAAGCGCACAAACTTAAGCGAGTTTAGGAACATTCGCTCGGTCGGAATCCGCGCGATTAGCCTCGATGAGGACGATGAACTCGTGATGGCGAAGATTATCGACAACGAGCAGGCGCAGCAGGTGTTGGTTGTTACATATCATGGCATGGCTGTGCGATTCTTGGCAAACGAGGTGCGCGACACGGGGCGCAACACGCGCGGCGTAACGGCGATTCGTTTCAAAGAAGAAAACGACTATGTAACGGGCGCAACGGTGATTGACTCGGAGAGCGAAGAGATTTTGAGCGTCAGCGAGCAAGGAATCGGCAAGCGCACGCAGGCATGCGAGTATCGCATGACCAAGCGCGGCGGCAAGGGCGTGATTGCGATGAAGCTCACGCAAAAGACGGGGCAGCTCGTGGGAATCGTGAATGTCGATGAGAGCATGGATTTGATGTTGCTCACGGGCAACGGCAAGATGATACGCGTGGATATGCACACCATTCGCAAGGCGGGGCGCAACACGAGCGGCGTGATTATCGTCAATGTCGCGGAGGGCGAGAAGGTCGTCTCGATTGCCAAATGCCCCAAAGACGAAGAGGAGCAGGCATTGTTGCAATGAGAATCTGTCTTGGCATGCTCTTGCTCGCCTTTGCATGCGCGCATGATTTCTATATCTTCTCCTATCGCGCCGCAATGCGCAACGGCATGCTGATAAACGAAGACTACAATGTCGCGCGGAGTATGAGCATTCCCAAAGCCTTTGCCGTGCGCGCCACATGCGAGATTGGCGAGCCGCTTGGCGACCTCACGGTGTTCTATCGCCTGCGCACCGACAAAGACGCGATGTTGCTGTGCTTCATGCGCAACGGAATCGGGCTGCGAGACGACACCACAGTGCTCAACCTCGCGAGCCGCTCGACAACCACGCTCTGGATTGCGCCTGTGGTGCTGCGTGCGCGCGAAATTGACGGCTATGCTGTCGTTGAAATCTTAGACATAAAGGAGTAGCAGATGAAAATCGCGATTATCGAAGATGATATTAACATGCGCAAATCGCTCGAGATTGCGTTGGGTGAATATCCCGAGTTTCAAATCGTTGCGTTCAAGAATGCCAAAGACGCGCTCAAGAAGCTCGATGATAGCTTCGAGCTGATTATCACCGATATTAACATGCCCGGCATGGACGGAATCGAGTTTTTGGAACATCTCAATGGGCGCTACGAGGCGATTATCATCACGGGCAACGCGACATTGAACAAGGCGATTGAATCGATTCGGCTCGGCGTCAAGGATTTTCTGACCAAGCCCTTTGAGGTCGAAACGCTCGTTGCGGCGATTCGCCGCTCGGCAAAGGCGCAAAAGGTGCAGAGCAAGCACCCGGCTGCTGCGGATTCGGGCAAGGATTTTGTCGCGACTTCGCCAACGTTTGACAAAGTTCTCAAGCTCGTCTCGAAAGCCGCCAACACCGATGCGTCCATCTTGCTTTTGGGCGAGAGCGGCGTGGGCAAGGAGGTGCTCGCGCAATACATTCACAACAACTCGCCGCGCGCCAAAGCGCCGTTTGTCGCGATTAACATGGCAGCCATTCCCGACAATCTGCTCGAATCCGAGCTTTTTGGGTATGAAAAAGGCGCTTTCACAGACGCGACAGAGGGGCATAGCGGCAAGTTCGAAGCCGCGCATGGCGGGACGATTTTCCTCGATGAAATCGGCGAAATGCCGCTCGGGTTGCAGGCGAAGATTCTGCGCGTGTTGCAAGAACGCGAGGTCGTGCGGCTTGGCAGCAGCAAGCCCATTAAGGTCGAGTTTCGCGTTGTCTCGGCGACAAACGCGGATATTCAGCAAAAAATCAAAAGCCACGAGTTTCGCGAAGACCTCTTCTTCCGCCTCCAAACCATTCCCGTGCAGATTCCGCCCCTGCGCGAGCGCAAAGAAGAGATTCTGCCGCTATGCGAGGCGAAGCTCGCCGAGGTGTGCGCGCAATACGGCTTCGAGCCCAAGACGTTGAGCCAAGAATCCAAAGATAGCCTGCTCGCATACAGCTGGCCGGGCAACATTCGCGAGCTGCTCTCTGTCGTTGAGCGCGCCGCGATTTTGAGCGATGGCAACGAGATTGGCAGCGAGGATTTGTTCCTCTCGAGCCGCAGCGGCTAGAATCACATCAAAAAACCACACCAAAGGATTTTTATGCGTTTTTTGTTTTTCTTCTGCTTTTTGTGCGCGCCGCTTTTGGGGGCTTTTGAGAATCTCAAGACCTTGCAGGGCGACTTCACGCAAGAGATTACGACCCTCGAGGGCGAAACGATTGTGTATCAGGGCAAGCTCTTTCTCAAAAAGCCCGTGCATGTGCGCTGGGACTATGTTGCGCCGACAACGAAACATCTCTATTTCGATGGCAAAGAAGCGATGATTTACGAGCCCAAGCTTGAGCAGGTTACCATTATCACCATCGATGACAAGGTGCTCGATTTTTCGGCGCTGTTGCGCAACGCCAAAAAGCAAAAAGACGGGCGCTACCGCGCGATAATTGAGGGCAAGGAATATGTCTTGAATGTCGATTCCAAAGACTTGCCCGCGAGCATTGAGTATCTCGATGAGTTCGAGAATCGCGTCAAGATTGTGTTCGCAAACTGCCGCGCGAACGCGAAAATCGCCGATTCCGTGTTCGAGTTTCAACCACCAAGCCATGTCGATGTTGTGCGGCACAATCGCTAGATTCTTGTGGCTTGTTTTATGCTAAAATGCACGATTATAAAATAAAGGTTTCGCGATGATTCAACGCTTTTTTGCCTCTATCTTTGGCAGCACAAACGACCGACTCATTAAACAATACCGCAAAAAAATCCAACGCATTAACGCGCTCGAATCCCATTACCAAAACATGGGCGATAGCGAGCTCCGCGCCGCGTTTGACGCGCTGCGCCAAAAGGCGCGCGATGGGCAGAGTCTCGATTCTCTTCTGCCCGATAGCTTCGCGATTACGCGCGAGGCAAGCCGCAGAATCTTGAACATGCGGCACTTTGATGTGCAGCTGATTGGCGGCATGGTGTTGCATGAACACAAGATTGCCGAGATGAAAACGGGCGAGGGCAAGACGCTTGTCGCGACATTACCTGTCGTGCTCAACGCGATGACGGGACTCGGCGTGCATATCATCACCGTAAACGACTACCTCGCCAAGCGCGACTGCCACGAGCTCGCGCCTCTGTATGAGTTTTTGGGCTATTCTGTCGGTGTCGTAACGAGCGATTGTGTCGATGACGCGCAGAGAATCGAGGCATACCGATGCGACATCACGTATGGCACGAACAACGAGTTTGGCTTCGATTATTTGCGCGACAACATGAAATATGCGCTAGACGACAAGGTGCAGCGCACGCATCATTATGCGATTGTCGATGAGGTCGATTCGATTCTGATTGACGAGGCGCGCACGCCGCTCATCATCTCGGGACCCGCAAATCACAAGCTTGAACATTACAAAAAAGCAAATGAAATCGCGCTCAAGCTCGTTGTCGAAGAGGATTTCAGCATTGACGAAAAAAACCGCGTGATTCTGATTACCGAAAGCGGCGTGAGCAAGGCGCAAGAGGGATTTGGGATTGAGAATCTCTACAGCATCGACAACGCGATTCTGGCACATCAGCTCGACCAAGCATTGAAGGCAAACTATCTCTTTGCCAAAGATAAAGATTATGTCGTGCAAAATGGCGAAGTCGTGATTGTCGATGAATTTACGGGGCGCTTGAGCGTTGGGCGGCGCTTCAGCGAGGGCTTGCACCAAGCGCTCGAGGCAAAGGAGGGCGTGGCGATTAAAGAAGAGACGCAGACGCTCGCCGACATCACCTTTCAAAATTATTTTCGCCTCTACGACAAACTCGCCGGAATGACGGGCACGGCGCAAACGGAGGCGACAGAGTTTTTGCAAATCTATGGGCTCGAGGTCGTGAGCATTCCCACGAATGTGCCCGTGCGGCGGCAGGACTTGAACGACTTGATTTACAGCACCGAGAAGGAGAAGTTTAACGCCGTGATTGCCAAGATTGCCGAGCTCAACGCGCGCGGGCAGCCCGTGCTCGTGGGCACGGCTTCGATTGAGAAGAGCGAGATTCTGCATGCGCTGCTCAAGAAGCAGAGAATCCCGCACACGGTGCTCAACGCCAAGCAGCATGCCAAGGAGGCGGAGATTATCAAAGACGCTGGAATCAAGGGCGCGGTAACGATTGCGACCAACATGGCTGGGCGCGGCGTGGATATTAAGATTACAGACGCAATCCGCGAGCTCGGCGGGCTGTATATTATCGGCACGGAGCGGCACGAGAGCCGCAGAATCGACAATCAGCTTCGCGGGCGCAGCGGGCGGCAGGGCGACCCGGGCGTGAGCCAATTCTATTTGAGCCTCGAGGACAATTTGTTGCGCATTTTTGGCAGCGAGAAGATTCAGGGAATCATGCACAAACTCGGGCTCAAGGAGGGCGAGCACATCGAATCGCGGCTCGTTACGCGCTCGGTCGAGAAGGCGCAAAAAAAGGTCGAGGAACGCAACTTCATGGCGCGCAAGCACCTGCTCGAGTATGACGATGTCGCCAACGAGCAGCGCAAGGCTGTGTATCGGCTGCGCAACGAGCTGCTCACGCCCGATTATGATTTGAGCGAACGGATTGTCGACAATCGCCAAAGCAGTGTCGAGAATCTGCTGCGCAAAAGCGAGATTTTCGAGGAGAGCGAGCCCGAGACCTTCGCGCTCGACAAGCTCGGCGCGCATTTTCAGGAGGAATATAACATGCCCATGCCCGAGAACATCGCGCATGGCAGCTTCGAGGAGCTGAAAATCGCGTTGCTCGCCGTTTTGGAATACGCGTATGACGAAAAATTTGCGATTGCGGGCGAGCAGCGCGGGCAGATTGAGCGCATTATCTATTTGCAGATTCTCGACCAGCTTTGGCGCGAACATCTTTACCTGATGGATAACCTTAAAACGGGAATCGGGCTGCGCGGGTATAACCAAAAAGACCCGCTCGTGGAGTACAAGAAGGAGAGCTATAATTTGTTTCTCGAGCTCATCGAGAATATCAAGCTCGAGGCGATTAAGGCGTTGCAAAGCGTGCAGCTGCGCAAGCGCGAGGAGATTAGCGAGGAGCTCGAAAAAAGCACGCAAGAGCTCAAGGACAGCGTGGGCGAAACGCAGCTTAGCACAGATGAGCTCCCCGCGCCAAGCGCCAAGAAGCCCGCGCGCAACGACCCATGCCCATGTGGCAGCGGCAAGAAATATAAGAATTGCCACGGGGCGAGCGGACCCAAGAAGGGGATTGCCGCGCGCGGCGGCGAGGAAATGGCATAGGAGGGTGGCGATGACGTTGGGTATCGCCTAAGTTCCAAGAATCTTGCTGTGGCTGCCCACCCGCAACATATTGAGTTCCAAATTTGCGTCATGTTTTGCATAAATGAGGAGCAAATTTGGCTTGATATGGCATTCGCTGAATCCCTTGAGATTTCCTTTTAGGGTATGGTTATGATGTTTCGATTCTAATGTTTCGCCATCGGCTAGCTTGATGATGATTGAATCGACCAATTGCCTATCATTGTTGCTTAGTTTTTTATAATCTTTCACGAAACTTTTATGATAAAAAAGTTTATATTTTGCCATCTTCGATTGCTTTTTTGAAATCTTGGTGGCTCTCAAAGATTATGGCTGTGCCCTTGCTTTTTTCTGCCTCTAATTCTTTTTTCATTTTTAAAAGCTTCTTTTCAAATTTTGTCGTTTTCTGTTTTTCAACGCGACATTTTGCATGAAGAGATTTTGCCAATGTCTTAAAGGTTGGAACAAATTCTTCTTTCACATTTTCAATCGTCAATGTCATCACTTCTCCTTTTTTTGTTGTGATGATAGCATATTATAGCGAGTCTGTCAAGACCTTCTCAATCGTTTTTCTCAAAAGATTCTCGCAGCAATGCAACATATTGCGGCTGATTGTTGCATAAAACTTTAAACGATTCGAGCAGGTAGAGCAGATCTTCTCTATCCAAGCCATAGAGCTTGGCAATCGTAATGTCCAACCTTGCATGCAATGCGTCATAGAGTTTTTGCGTGCTTGGAATCTGGCTTTTGTCGATTCCAAATTCTTTGGCAAGCTCATCAAAATGCCCCGACTTGTCGTTGTAGAGCTGCAACTTGAGCGCGCTTAGGGCGATGTCGTGGTAAATGTGGTTCTCGAGAATCTCGGAATCGCTGGGTTGGGGGAGGGGGATTCGTTCCAAATATGTCTTGCTGACATTGATTTGTATCATACCTCTCGCGATAAAGTCGATTACTAAAGAGTTACAAACACCCAAGGCAAAGCAAAGCCTAAGATTGCTGACTTTGTGATAAGTAATTATGCCATTTTTTGAAATATATTTTTTAGGAATATGTTGCCACATATTTTCACCACAACCAATCATCTTAGGCAAAAGACTAAAAATTACCGTGCGTTCATCAGTATCTCTTGCAATTTTTCTATACCCTAACCTATAAAAATTTCTTTCATAGCAAATAAAAGAATCTTCCAAAGTCTTTTTATCATTATATATTATTGCATTATTCGCTCGCAATGACGCAGCAACCGATTCTGTATCGCTCACACCCCGTGAGTGCATTAGCGTAGATTCCAAAAGTTTTTCATATTCTTTAGCATCTAAACCCAAATCTTGCTTGAGTCGATAAATCTCCTTGCTTCTTAGACGTTCATCAAAATCTGCAAGGTTTAAAAAATATTGCGGCTTACTAAAATCTGCATTGAATTGATGAATCATCTTGCCTTCATAAAGTGGGAGCAAATCTTCCTTAAAGGTTTCCATAAATAAATCCTTTTCTATGAACAAATCCCTATCTTGCGTCATGTGCAATTCATTACGAAAATCAAGCCATTCCACAGAAAGAGGCGCAAAAGCAGCATAGCATTTGCGTAAAATTTCCAAATCTTTTTTGCCTCGCACTTCTTGCAATGCGAGCTGATTGGGGCTTAGTGTCTTGATGTCTTTGAGCGTCCATGAGATAATGTTNNTTTTATCNTNGACAGATTCNATTTTTGTCTTGTAAAACATNGTNNGAATCGNGTGTTTCGCCTTTGGNTCTTGGTTGNNAATNTGCATGAGGGCAAATTTGTAACGTGAGTCAATATCATGGAAGATTTTNTNNCGATTCTCAAAACTATAAAAATANATCAGGCTTTTATTNTCNANAATCTCTTTTCGTAGAGTATAGCTNCCCTCTTCNAGCATGAGNGCNCTNGGCANGACATANTTGAGGCTCGCATGNGGNGCAAGAAGATTGAGNTTANGTTCGACAAGGAATCGGAACANGTTGCCATCNCNGCTGCCACGATTGAGTGGNTAATGCAGCTTATAGTATTCATTNTGNGCANTAATAAAAGCTTTTTGTTGCTCATATTCCCTTTTGATGTAATCTTTAGCGAGCAGATTTTCCCGAAACTCTTCTTTTTTTGTCTTGCTCAATGTGCGATAATTGCTTTGGTATTGCGGGAAGAAATCGCTATCGCTAAATTTTGTCTTATCCCATGGTGGATTGCCCACAATGGCTTGGAATCCCACAAATTCTCCCCCACTCGTAATTTCGGGAAACTCAATTTCATAGTTGAAAAATCGGAATTTTCGGGCATAGTTTTCTATGATTTCGCGTAAGTCTGCGTATTCTGTATTTGTCAAATCGCCAAGCTTTTCAATATTGTCATTCTCGAGCCTAGCGAGGAGTTTTCTCTCGTCTCTATTCATAAAATCTTGCGCATTCAAGGCATTCAAAAAGAGGTTGAGCTTGGTCAATGTTGGGCTAATTTCCTCCGCATAGATTCTCTTGCTCTCTTTGATTTCCTCTTCTGTGTTGTCTTTAATGGAATCGAGCCTGTGAAAGACATCATTCAACTTGTTAAATTCACTAGAAAAAGCCTCAAAAAACAAGGTTTGTTTTTGTTTGATGTGTTCTTGAAAATCCGCAATCGTTGTTCCAATCAACGCATTGCCGCACTTGATGTGGTGTTCCAAAAAGCTTAGGGGCGTGCCAAAGATGAAGCTATCAATCCACAAAGAAAGCTTCGTAAGCTCGATACTAAATGGATTCAAATCGACACCAAAAACCATGCGTTTTAAAAGCAATCGTTTCAAAATATCGCTCTCATCGGCTTCATAGTTTTCTATGAATTGGCAAATATTTTTTTGTATACTCTGCCGTTCGTCATCATAAAGTNTTTTGAGCGCAGGAAANGNATCAAAATTACCTTGAACAATCTGTGTGATTTGATTGAGGGATTCAACNAGAAAATGTCCACTTCCGCAAGCATTATCTAAGATTTTAAATTGGAGAATATTGGAATCNTTGAGCGCATTATCGAGGGCGGATTGAACCAAAAATTTGGTAATGGATTCGGGTGTATAAAAGCTCGCCGTGCTCTTGCGTGAATTGCTTGTATTTTTAAGATAGATTTGTCCCTTTTTATAGTTTTGTGTCGCATGNATNGTGGCATTTTTTGCGATTTGTGCTGTGTCATAGCTATCAAAATAGCCCTCGATAGAGGAAAGCTTATTTGTAGATTTTTTGGGTTGATAGACGATGTAGCATAAATCCTCGTTGGCAATCTCAAAGAAATACGAGAGCAAGCCCTCATAAATCGTGCCCAAATGCGCAACGCTTAATGTACGATAATCACGTCTAAAGAGTCTGTTTTCTCCCTGATAGTTGAATAAGGAATCTAAAATATCTAACAAAACATCATCATTAAAAATCTTTGGTGTTTTAAGGAGCGATACATTATTTTCGTCAAAAAGCCCACCATTAAATATTGGCATATCCAAGTTTGGGTTTCCCTCGTTATAGATTTTAAAAATTCGTTCTAGTTTTACAATGCCAAAGAATGTTTCTTTTTGCGAATCCTGCTCGCCTTTGAGTGTGGAAAGAAGCCTATAAAGACTGACCATTGTCTTAAAGCTTGAATGGGACGAGAGGATAGAATCAAATCTATCTTCAAAGTAGGCAATGAAGAGTAATCGAAAGATAAAATATAGCGAAGCCTGATAAATATCCCTTAAATCTGCATGGGGATTTTTGGCATAAATACATGCGCCAATTTTTTCAAAGAGGCTATCTCTGCCATTGATTCCATAAATGAGAGCTTGCAAATCNTCTTCTATGGCAATNTTAGATTGCGTGTTCTTGTCCAAGATTTGCGTTAAGTTGCTCTGGCTCGTGGGTGTTTTGATGAAGTTGGAGGCATGAAAAATATAATAAAAATAGTTGAATGCCTCTACATTGTCTGATTCAATAATGCTTTCTAGGTTGATTTCATAAAATATTTTTTGTGAGCTTAGCTTTGAATTATCGTAAAAGCGCCATATTCTGCCATTCGTGAGGAATCCAAAATCTAACTTGAGGCTATTAAGATAGCGCAAAAGCTGGAAATGTGGATTGTCTTTAATCTTNTTATTGTCAACCTCCACATTGTAGGCTTTAGATTCTAGAATCACGGCGATATGCGCATTTTCAGATTTTCTTTGCTCTTTCGGAATGCTTTCATAGGCTTTTTTGGAATCTGCGCTCGCAAAGAGCAGAAAATCTGGCTTGTCTAGTTTACCCTGAATCATCTTTTCGTCTTGCCTGACGAACTCCCAACCTAGAATTTTGAGCACCTTTGCGATAAAATCATCTTCAAATTGATGCTCGTTTTGTTGTGCAAAGGTGTCTTTGCGATAAAGAGAGCGAATCGATTCCATGTCGGCTCGCGCTTTGTCTTTATGCTTCTCAAAGTCATAGTGTCTTGGAAACTCGACTTCGAGCATGTATGTCGTGAATAGATTATTCTGTAAAAATGAAAAATCTTCCATGTTTATCCTTTGGTGTCAATTTCAAGNGAGCTTCTATATCGCTCTCTAATGTCATGCAATAAGACTTTGGAATTTCTCCTTTGCACTTCCCAATACATAAAGCCATTAAGCCGCTCCGCGCGCGCCCCCTTGAGCCGAGCGGCGAGGGCATGCATATCATAAATTTGCCCATCAAACTCGAGTTTACCTGCATTGGCGAGATGAGCCTGAAAGGGGGTGTCTTTCAGATAGAATTGCTCCCCGATATGCAAGAATCCCGCCATAATCATCTGATTTAGGCTAATCTTTAATGGCTTTTTATCAAACTCTGCTTTTGCGATAGAATTATCCTCAAAAACGATTCTATCTAATCGTTGCTTGCCATATTGAATATAGCGCAAATCTCGCTCCAACATGATATAGTTTCTGCCCAATCGTTTTGCCGCTGCCGCTGTGGTCATCGTGCCGCCAAATGGGTCGAGCACGATGTCGCCCATGTGAGAGCTAATCGCGATGATTCTATAAAGCAATGCCTCCGGCTTTTGCGTATTGTGTAGCTTTTTGCCGCTCGAATCTTTTAGCCTCTCTTTGCCGCTGCAAACGGGGATTCTCCAAACGCTTCCTAGTTGCTTGCGCTCGCCATTTTCAAAACCTAAAATCTCACAATGCAACTCTTTTGCCGTTTTGTAGTTAAATGTATATTTTGCCTTTTTATCTTTCGTTGCCCAAATGAGCGTCTCATGCGCATTATTGAGTCGCGTGCCATGAAAATTAGGTGTAGGGTTGCTTTTGTGCCAAATCACATCATTAATGAACCAAAAACCGAGTTCCTGCATGATTGCGCCAAGACTATAAATACATTGCATTGCGCCAATCACCCACATGCTGCCGTTTGGTTTTAAGATTCTATGGCATTGTTCAAGCCACAATCGACTAAAATGCACATAGTCTGCATTGTCAGCAAAAGCATTATCCCAAACATCATCGCAGCCGCTAAAATCATTGCCTTCTGGTCGCTGCAACTTGCCTTCGGTACGCATAAAATAGGGCGGGTCGGCAAAGATGAGGTCGATGCTAGAATCGGGGATTGTTTGTAGCAGCTTGAGGCTATCGCCCTGCAAGATTTGGTTAAGTGGTAATGTATTCATCTTTCGCATTTCCATGTTAATCCAAAAATTCCTTGAAGCTTTCGTCTAAGAGGCAGTTTTCCAAACTCCTTTGCGAGAACAAAAAACGTCCATCGCAGACAAAGCCGAGTTCTTCCCAATCGATGGCGTTGAGTCTTTCGCAAAGTGCATATAGCTTTTTAGAATCGACATGAAACTTTGGAAAAATGGCAAGAATCGAGCCATCATACGCCTTGCATGTGTGGATAAAGAATGGCTTTTGGTTGCGCGTCTTTGCGTTGACATAGATTCGTGGCTTGTCGCTATGATAATAATCTCTGCCCCATTGCCACCAATTGCTTGCGTCAAATTTTCTAATCTTTCTTTGCAACAATCGCTGCTTGAAGCCTTGTAAATAGGCGCAATTTTTCCCCTCATCTCCATAAATCATGCGCCGCGTCTTTCCGTTTTTTGCCGTCTCCGAGCAAACAAATTCCATGTTGCCAAGCTCGTCATGGGCGAAGATAGAATCCGCCCCGCTCACCGCGCCGACTTTGACAAAAAAGAGCGCGCCAAATGGAACGCAATAATGTTTTTTGGTGAAAAAAATCTGCCCATGCACACAGCGAAATTCCTTTTTGTCGCTTGTGTGCCGCTCAAAGTTGCCTTTCTCAAATCGCCAAATCGCGCANTTAGGTTGCGCGCCCTCAAAAACCTTTTTGTCGCCCAAATCGATAAAATCCGTGATAGTGCCCTGCGCAAAAAGCAATGTATTGAGCCTNACGCTCGATGTGCTCTTCAGAAAGTCGCGCGGGGTGATGAAAATGAGCTCGCCTCTGTCNTTGAGATGTAGAATGCTTTTGTAGATNAAAAATAGATAGAGGTTAGAACGCAAATCAAAAAGATGTTGATAGCCANTTAATAGATATTTAGTGGAATCGACAATGTCTTGATAGCGCACATAGGGAGGATTCCCGATAATGCAATCAAACTTTTCATCGAGGCTCAATGCAAAAAAATCGATATGTACAATCTTAGATTCCAATGCGGAATCCGCGCAGAGATTCGTGTCGATTTCTACCCCCACCGCGTTGTTTGGCAGGTGGCGCAAAAACGCCCCGTCTCCGCAGCTTGGCTCTAGGAATCGCGGATTCTCCAAGCGCCTCGCGTTTTTGGCGAGCCGCAACATCGTGTCCACAATATGNNGCGGCGTGAAAACCTGCCCAAGAGATTCGACATCAAGCATTGTTGACCATTCAAGTTGCCCATTCTCTACGGAAACAACTTCTTCATGAGCACATCAAACATGCTCTTTTTCTCGGGCAGGGGCTCGATGCCCACAGCGGCGGCTTCTGCGGCGCTCGCCCCGCGCGTGTCGGGCGGCTGTGGGAGTTGTGGGGGCTGTGAATCGGATAGCTCGACATAGCAGCGCTGCTGCTGCCCGCCGACAATCGCCTCCCAGCGGTAGGTGAGCGGATAGGGCTTGTCGGGGGTCAGAAAATGCAGCCCCTCGCGCCCGACATAGACGACATCGAGCGACAAGGTTTGTCCGTCAATCAACGTAACGCGCGTGTTGGGCTTGTGGAACATCGCCTCGCCGAGCGCGAAGCCGACTTTGGGAATGAACGCGCACATCGCGACAACGAGCGTGAGCGCATACAGCCCGCGCCAAAGGCTCGCCCAAAAGGGGGGATAGACAATCAATGTGCCGACAATGACGGCGATAAGCAGCATCACCCAGCCAAAGCCGCTGTGAAAGATGGTGTCGTAAAAAAAGGGATTATAAAAAACCTGCCTGCCACAATCTTTGATTGGATAGAAATCGATATATCCCTCACGGATTCCTGCAATCACAAGCGCCACAGGCACGAGCGCAAAAATTGAGCCAAAAAATAAAATCCCCAAAATCCGTGAAATCATAAAACCTCCTTAGCGAATCCGTTTGATTGCGTGATTGTTGAGCCGATAGATTCTCGAAGCCGCGCGCTCGCATAGCGGATTGTCGCGCTCAAAGACGCATATCTTTGCCGTGCGCAGCGCGAAATCGGCGCAAAAGCTTTCGCCGCTTTTGTTTGCCGAGCTGCTAAACAACCCGTCAAAACGTCCCAAAAAGCCCGCGTGTGGGCAGTCGGCGACCAGCCGCACGGCGCGATTGCGAACGATAAACGTGCAGCGGCGGCTTCTGCGCACGCGCGCGGCAAACTTTCGCGGCACGCGCACAACCTCGCGCAAATGCGCAAGCCGCGCCGTTGTCCAAACGCATGGCTTGCGCTCTTCGCGCTGTTTTGCGTGCGCAATCTCGCGCGCGTCATGCGCCAAGAATCCTGCTGTGGTGTCTGTTTGGGCGAGATAGAGCATTAGGTTTCCAGATAGTCTTGCAGGGCTTTTGCGCAAAAGACATCGCCGCTCTTGTTGTCTTTGAGCGCGTGCAGCGCCGCAATGCTCGCGGCAATGGTCGTGAAATAGGGCACAGAGTTTTTGAGCACCTGCGCGCGGATAATCTGTGTGTCGTCTTGGTTCGCCTTCGCGTCAATCGTGTTTATCACGAGCGCAATCTCGTTGTTGGTCAGCATGTCGCAAATGTTCGGACGCCCTTCAGAAATCTTGAGCACCTGCTGCACCTCGATTCCGCTTTGCGCGAGCGCGCGTTGCGTGCCCTTCGTGGCGCAGACGCTAAAGCCGAGCTCGATAAACTCACGCGCGAGCTTCGCGCCGCTTTTCTTGTCCTCATCGCTTAGCGAGAGAAACACGAGCCCGCCGCTTGGCAGCGGATTCTTGCTCGCAAGCTGGCTTTTGGCGAAGCTTAGCCCGAAGCTGTTCGAGATTCCCATNACCTCGCCCGTGCTCTTCATCTCGGGTCCGAGGCTCACATCGCCGCCGCCAAGCTTGCTGAACGGAAAGACGGATTCTTTGACGGCGACATGGCGCAGCGCTTTGGGGCGCAGAATCTCGCTCGTGAAGTCGATGCGACCGAAGGTGTCGTAAAACTGCAACGCCTCGATGAGCGCGTNNTNGTGCCCCTGTGCAACGCGCCAAGCAACGCGCGTGGCGACTTTGGCGAGCGGGATTCCGATTGCCTTGCTCACGAACGGCACGGTGCGGCTCGCGCGCGGGTTGACTTCGATGAGGTAGAGTTTGCNCTCNTAAATCGCGTATTGGACATTCATGAGCCCCACAACGCCGAGCTCTTTGGCGATTGTCGCGGTCGTTTGCTCGATGTCATGCAATGTGCTCTGCTCGAGGTCAAGCGGCGGCAGCGAGCACGCGGAATCGCCGCTGTGGATTCCCGCTTCCTCGATGTGCTGCATGATTCCGGCGATATAGACGCGCTGCCCATCGCAGATGCAATCGACATCGAGCTCGGTAGCGTTGGCGAGGAACTTGTCGATGAGCACGGGCGAATCGTTGCTGACGCTCACGGCTTCGCTCATGTATTGGTGTAGCTCGTCATTGTTGCGCACAATGCGCATCGCGCGCCCGCCGAGCACATAGCTCGGGCGCACGAGCACGGGGTAGCCGATGTTTTGGGCAATCTCGAGCGCCGATTCTTTGGTTGTCGCGCTGCCGTTTGGGGGCTGGAGCAGGTTGTGCGCCTGCACGAATGCGGCGAATTTCTCGCGGTCTTCTGCCGTGTCGATGACGCGCGCGCTCGTGCCGATGAGCTTTGCGCCCATTTTCGTGAGATTCTTGGCGAGCTTGAGCGGCGTTTGCCCACCGAAATGGACGATGATTCCGGCGGGATTCTCGCGCTGCACGACATTTTGCACATGCTCAAAATCGATGGGCTCGAAATACAGAATGTCGCTCGTGTCGTANTCCGTGCTCACGGTCTCGGGGTTGCAGTTGTACAGAATGCTCTGCACGCCCAAATCGCGCAACGCGAAGGCGGCATGCACGCAACAATAGTCAAACTCGATTCCCTGCCCAATGCGGTTGGGTCCCCCGCCGATAATCAACACTTTGGGGGCTGATTCTACGGGCGCTGCGGGGCTTGGGAGAAGCGGCGTTGTGGAGTAGAGATAGGCGGTTTGCGTCCCAAACTCGGCAGCGCATGTGTCGACTTCGCGGTATTCAAGCTCCACGCCGAGTTTTTTGCGCAACTCCATGACTTCGCGCTCNCTCATCTCGATGTCGTCATTCTTGCGCACCAAGAAGGCAATCATCTTGTCGCTAAAGCCCGCGAGCTTGAGGCTGCGGAGATGTTTTGCGTCCTGAATCGCCTCGAATGTGATTCCNTTTTCGAGCGCGACAATCTCGGCGATTTCGTTCAGAAACCATGAATCGATTTTGCACCAATCATGGACTTCGTCAAGCGACACACCCTGTCGGAACGCGTCTGCGATGTAGCGCAAGCGGTCTTGGTTGGGGTGGCGAATCTCGCGTTCAATCAGCGCCATGTCATCGCTGATTGAATCGAGCCCACAGAGCCCCGATTCAAGGCTGCAGAGCGCCTTTTGCAGCGATTCCTTGAAATGCGCGCCAATCGCCATCACCTCGCCGATGGANTTCATCGATGTCGTGAGTGTCGCATCGACTTGCGGAAACTTCTCGAACGCAAAGCGCGGAATCTTCGTAACGATATAATCGATGCTCGGCTCGAAGCTNGCGGGAGTGCCCGTGATGTCGTTGCTGATTTCATCGAGNCTGAAGCCAACGGCAAGGAGTGTCGCGACTTTGGCAATCGGGTAGCCCGTTGCCTTGCTCGCNAGCGCCGAGCTGCGCGAGACGCGCGGATTCATCTCAATCACGGTCATGCGCCCNNTTTTGGGGTTAATCGCNAATTGCACNTTGCTGCCGCCCGTGTCCACGCCGATTTCGCGNAGAATCTTGAAAGAGGCATCGCGCATGCGTTGGTATTCTTTGTCNGTCAGCGTCAGCGCGGGCGCAATGGTAATCGAATCGCCCGTATGCACGCCCATTGGGTCGAGATTCTCGATGCTGCACACGATAATGCAATTGTCGTGCTTGTCGCGAATCACCTCCATTTCAAACTCTTTCCAGCCGAGCAGCGATTCCTCGATGAGAATCTCATGAATCGGGCTNGTCTCGAGCCCGTTGCGCACGATTTCTTTGAACTCGTCAATATTATANGCCACGCCGCTGCCGCCGCCAGCGAGCGTGTAGCTCGCGCGGATTATCAGCGGAAAGTTGAAGTTTTGCAGGCAGTCGAGCGCCTCTTCTTGGCTGTATGCGTAAAANGATTNNGGAATGTCCATGCCGATTTTGAGCATGCTCTCTTTGAANGCCTGCCTGTCCTCGCCGCGCCGAATCGCCTCGGGCTTTGCGCCCAAAAACTCGACACCCTCGAGCATGCCTTTTTCGTGCATCGACATCGCGACATTCAGCGCCGTTTGCCCGCCCATCGTGGGCAGAATCGCGTCAATCTGTTCGCGCTTGATGATGTNGGCAATCACCTCTTCGGTGATAGGCTCGATGTAGGTGCGGTGCGCGAACTCGGGGTCTGTCATGATGGTCGCGGGGTTTGAGTTGATGAGCACAACCTTGTAGCCCAGCGCCTTGAGCGTCTTTGCCGCTTGCGTGCCAGAATAGTCAAACTCGCACGCCTGCCCAATCACAATGGGACCAGAACCAATCAATAGAATCGTGTGAATATCGTTTCGTTTGGGCATGAAATTTCCTCGTATAATGCTACGCGATTCTAGCCTAAAAGTGCTTAAAGAGTGTTTCTTTGCTGCAAAATCGCNAATCGCTTGGGACTTTTAGAAAAGTTTAATTTTTGCTGTGGCAGAATATGCACGCTGAAAGAGGCGCGGAAGGCAAGCTTGGATTCTTGCGTTGCGCGCCTCCTTTAGACCTGTGCAATGGGTTTGCAAGGCAAGGCTTCAGGGTGGGAACACAGCAGAGCACCTTGCAAATCTGTGTGCCGCAGGTATCTTGAGGGGGTCTTCTTTTGGGGCGCAAACGTCCAATCGTTGCGCTTGCAACACTCGATTGAGGCTTTCGGTGAAAGCACAACATCTAAAACTGCATTTCTACTTCGACTGGTGCGAGCACCTGCATTTTTAGATATATTCCATTTATTTTGTAAGGATTGTTATGGTGCGTCATTTCATTCAGCACTATTTGGTGCGATTTTGGTCGCCAATGCCTGCAATCATCGCGCTTGGCGTGCTTGCGGCATATTATTTCGGGCTCACAGGGACATATTGGGCGGTTACCGGCGAATTTACGCGCTGGGGCGGGCATATCATGCAATTTATCGGCATCGACACAAGCTCGCTTGGCTATTTCAAAATCATCGGGCTTGCGGGCACGCCGCTCGATAGAATCGATGGTGTGATGATTGTCGGCATGTTCGCCGGCTGCTTCGCCGCCGCGCTCATGGCAAACAACGTCAAGCTTCGCCTGCCACAAAGCAATATCCGCATTTTTCAGGCGCTTGTGGGCGGGGCAATCGCGGGCTTTGGCGCGCGAATCGGCATGGGCTGCAACCTCGCGAGCTTCTTCACGGGAATCCCCCAATTCAGCGTGCATGCGTGGTTCTTTACGCTCGCAACGCTCGTGGGCGTGTGGGTCGCCGCGCAGGTCGTGAGCCTGCCGCTGTTTCGCTCGAAAGTCAAGCTAATGCCCGCGACCGAGCAAAAATCGATTGCCCAAAACCCCGCGCGTGCGAAGATTTGCTTCGTGCTCGGCGTGTTGGTTTTGGTGGGAATCACCATTTGGATTGTCTCGCTCATGGCGTTTAAACCCGTGCCCGAAGGCAAGAGCATTTCGCCAATGGCAATCGCGATGCTTTGCGGCGTGGGCTTTGGGTTCATCATCTCACGTGCGCAAATCTGCTTCACCTCCGCGTTTCGCGACTTGTTCGTAACGGGGCGCGGCGTGATGGCGCGCGCGGTGATTGTGGGCATGATGGTCTCCACCATCGGCGTGTTTAGCTATATTATGATGGGCATGCCGCCCAAGATTATGTGGGCGGGACCCAACACGATTATCGGCGGATTCTTGTTTGGCTTTGGAATCGTGCTTGCCGGTGGCTGCGAATGCGGCTGGATGTATCGCGCCGTTGAAGGGCAGGTGCATTATTGGATTGTCGGAATCGGCAACGTGATTGGCGCAAGCGCGCTCGCGCTCACATGGGATTATTACGCCGAGCCTCTCGCAACGAGCTTCCCGCGAATCAACCTGCTTGAAAGCTTTGGCAACTATGGCGGCTTGATTGTCAATTATATCGCGCTCATCGCGTTTTTGGTCTTGATTCTATGCTGCGAAAAATATTATCTCGCCAAAAGACGCGCGCAATTCTCATAAAGGAGCAACACATGAAACAAGCACAGAATCTCAAAGACATCGTCCCAACCTATCGCCTCGACCTCGAGGGCGAGCCTTGCCCATACCCCGCGATTCGCACGCTCGAGGTGTTGCCCGAGCTCAAGAAGGGCGACATTCTCGAAGTCATCAGCGACTGCCCGCAGAGCATCAACAATATCCCCGTTGATGCGAAGAATCACGGCTATGAGGTGCTCGGTGTCGAGCAGATTGGCTCGACCATTCGGTATTTGATTCAAAAGCCCTAGAGGAAGCAACGATGAAGCTTGCCATTTTGCCTATCATCGCGGGCGCTGTTTTTGGAATCCTCGCCCCGCTCTTGGTTGTTTGGGGCAACCCGCCCAACATGGGCGTTTGCGCCGCATGCTTCATGCGCGACATCAGCGGCGCACTCGGCCTGCATAGCGCGGCTGTCGTGCAATATCTGCGCCCCGAAATCTTTGGAATCGTACTCGGCGCGTTTGTCTCGGCGCTCGTGTTTCGCGAGTTTCGCCCGCGCGGCGGCTCGGCGCCGTTTGTGCGATTCATGCTCGGCTTTTTTGGAATCATCGGCGCGCTCGTGTTCTTGGGTTGCCCTTGGCGCGCGTTGCTGCGCCTCGCTGGTGGCGACCTTAGCGCCATCGCCGGAATACTCGGGCTCATCGCGGGCATTTTGGGCGGCAGCCTCTTTGTGCGCGGCGGCTATTCTTTGGGGCGCTCGAACAACATGAGCCATTTTGCGGGCTTAGTGTTCGTTCTGCTGATGCTCGCGCTTTTGGTTTTTGCGTTTGTCAAGCTTTCTGACCCCGAGTGGAGTCTGATTCGTGAATCGGCAAAGGGACCGGGCAGCAACCACGCGCCGCTTGCGCTCTCGCTCGTTGCGGGGCTGGTGATTGGCGCGCTGTTCCAAAAGAGCCGATTCTGCACCGTTGCCGCCATTCGCGACCCATTCTTGTTTAAGGATACGCGCATTTTGCAAGGCGTTTTGTCCGCACTCATTGTCGCGGCGCTTATGAACATTGCGCTTGGGCAGTTCCATCTGGGCTTTGCGCCCCAACCTATCGCGCATAACGACTGGCTATGGAACTTTCTTGGAATGCTGCTCGCCGGGCTGTGTTTTGGGCTTGGTGGCGGCTGCCCGGGGCGGCAGCTCATCTTTAGCGGCGAGGGCGATAGCGATGCGGCTATCTTTTTGCTCGGCGGCTTCGTGGGCGCGGCGATGGCGCACAACTTCGCGCTTGCGTCCTCTGCCGCTGGAATCACCGCAAACGCGCCGATTGCCGTTGGAATCGGGCTCGCGTTCTGCCTTTGCGTTGGGTTTTTGAACCGCGTGAGGGAGTAGCCTATCGCCTCTGCCTCGCCTGCGACATCGCCGCCATTACCCAACGCGCGAGATTCTGTTGGATATATTGCGCGGGCGAGGGGCTGGCGAGGCGCGGAGGGTCATAGACCTTGATGTAGTTTGCGAGGCTGCTCGTGTTGTTGACTGAAAAAATCTCAAATGGGTTGCGCCCCATTTCCGAAAGATTCCCGTTCCCGTCTTTGAGGTTGTGAATGTAGATTCCAAACAGCCCCTTGCGCTCGCTCCATGCCTTTTCGATTTCGTATTGCACCCAACGCGAATCGAAGGTTTCCGCGCCAATCAAGACAACCACGCAAGGGCAATTCTGCATTGCCCTGTCGATGACGTTTTTCACGCGGTAGTCCCCCTCCCATTTGAGATTCTCCCACTCATCGGCAGCATAAATGCTTTGCCCTTGCACAGCGGGATTCTTGCGGATTTGTTGCAATCTCCAATAATCATTTTCATAATGAAAGCTGTAATAGACACGTTGCATTGTGTTCCTTTCGTTTTTTAGTCAAGCAAAAACTCATATTCATAGACCTTTGGTTCAATCTTTTTGGCGAGATTCTCTAGCTCATAGTTTAGATTCCCGATTAAATCTTTGTAATACGAATCCTTTGCCTTTT
>JAAVGZ010000088.1 GCA_014799985.1 Helicobacter sp. | reverse complement strand
TCGGTGTCGACAAAGATTTCATAAAAATCTCCGTTTGGAAACAATGACTTGGCGAGCGCCCTATCCGCAGCAAAGGGCGAAATCAACGAGACGAGAACGACAAAGCCGTTGTCATAGAAGAGCTTGGCGAGCTCGGCTGTACGGCGAATGTTTTCTTTGCGTGAGGCGTCATCGAAGCCCAAGTCCTTGTTGATGGTTGCGCGCAGCTCATCGCCATCAAGCAGAATCGCTCGCACGCCACAAGCGCGCAAACGCTCGCAGACGCGCCGCGCCGTTGTGCTTTTGCCCGCGCCGCTTAGCCCCGTGAGCCAGAGGACGGAGGGAATGAGCGAGGTGGGAGGACGAAGTGATGGGCTACAAATCACATCGCGCCCCCCCCCCCCGCACGGGGAATGATTGGAATTGCTTGGCATGTGTTTCCTTTTTTGGCGATTCTAACGTTTTGGAGCTAAATATTATCTGAATCGTTGGGATTTTTTGGCTTTTTTAATACGCGTCTTTTCTGTGTGTGATGTCGATTGCGTATATCACAAGTTCGCTATCGACAATCTCGCAAATAATGCGATAGTCGCCCACGCGGTAGCGCCAGAATCCCGCGAGATTCCCAACAAGCGCCCTGCCCCTCGTGCGTGGATTGTCGAGCGTTTCGAGTTCGTCAAAAAAGCTTGCTATGCGCTTTTGCATAATTGCGTCTAGCTTTTTGAGCTTCTTTTTTGCCGCACTTGCAAGAATAATCTGCATTATAGCCCCAATTCTTTCTTGACACTATCCCATGTTTCGCCGACATCTCCACTTAAACGTTCCTCGCGCCCACGCAAGGCNATGGCTAAATCTTCTAAATCCTCTAAATATTCCAACAACGCCTTTTGCATGAGCTCTTCTTTTGTGATATTTTGCTCTTTTGCAAATTTACTATAAGCCTCTTGCGCCTCTTTTGGCAATTCGAGTTCAAGTGTCATNCTTTCTCCTTTAATACGCGTCTTTCCTGTGTGTGATGTCGATTGCGTATATCACAAGTTCACTATCGACAATCTCGCAAATAATGCGATAGTCGCCCACGCGGTAGCGCCAGAATCCCGCGAGATTCCCAACAAGCGCCCTGCCCCTTGTGCGTGGATTGTCGAGCGTTTCGAGTTCTGCCAAATACTTAAGGATTCGCCCCTTTGTTGCATAATCCATTTTTTCCAATGCTTTATCTGCCTTTTTTGCAAGCAAAACACGCATTAGCGGATTCCATATTTTTCCATGACTTCAGCAAGAGGAATGCCCACATCTCCATTTAAACGTTCCTCGCGCCCACGCAAGGCAATGGCTAAATCTTCTAAATCCTCTAAATATTCCAACAACGCCTTTTGCATGAGCTCTTCTTTTGTGATATTTTGCTCTTTTGCAAATTTACTATAAGCCTCTTGCGCCTCTTTTGGCAATTCGAGTTCAAGTGTCATGCTTTCTCCTTTTAAGTCATATCAAAAAATAATCCAAACAAAACCACAGCCCAAACGAGCAGCGCGAGCGTAATGCTAAAAAACACGCCCGCACTTGCGCAATCTTTTGCAATCTTTGCCATAGGGTGGGATTCTTCGGTGATTAAATCCACGCAGGCTTCAATCGCAGAGTTAAACGCTTCGGCGATTAAAATGATAAATAACACCGCCGCCAAAAGTAAATGCAACACTAAATCGATGGGCAAAAAACAATCCACCACCAAAGCGGGCAAGACGATAGCGAGCTCTAGTTGGAAAGCGCGCTCATTTTTGAGCATCGCCCAAACACCTTCGAGGGCATAACGTGTATTCGCAAAAAAATGATATTTGGGCTTCATTTTTCTTCCCCAAATAAATCATCTTTTGCCCTATAAACTGTGCTTTGCACACCAAAATATCCAAGCAACGTGCTAAAAATAATATCATGCGAAAGGGGCAAATCTTTACGATTCTGTGCCATCTCCATGAGCTCTGCATTCTCGCTAAAAAAGATAAAGGGCACATGAGTTTGCTCTTTTGGCGCCATGAAATAAGGCATTCCATGTAGATAAATCCCATTTTCTCCGAGACTTTCGCCATGGTCTGAAACATATATTAGGCTCACCTCGTATTCTTCACGCAGTGTTTTTAGAATCTCAATCAAAGAATGCAAGATAAAATCTGTATAGAGCAATGTATTATCGTACGTATTTGTCAGCTCCTCTTGGGTGCATTTTTGGAGCTCGTTTGTATCACATGTTGGCGTGAATCTTTTAAACAAATCGGGATAACGTTGAAAGTAGGTGGGACCATGCGAGCCCTGCAAGTGCAGCACAATCAGATTCTGCTCTTTTAACTCTTTGAGTGGCTCTAAGATTGCCTCTAAGAGTACCTCATCATAAGGTTCTTTAAACAGCTTGACGTTTTCTAGGTTTTTGCAAACGCCTTGGCAAGCACTTGTGTTGTTGTCTAGCCAAACAACATTCACCCCAAGCTTTTGCAAAATATCTAAGGCATTCTCGCGATAATAGGTAGAATACGAAAAACTCTCCCTCGTTAGGTCTGAAAACATGCAGGGTACACTAATGGCTGTCGATGTCCCGCACGAAGAAAAATCACTAAAAAAAACAACGGAATCCTTTTGTGTGTATGCGTTAGTTTCATTGAGTTGATAGCCCTGCAAAGAATAATTCGCCGCACGTGCCGTCTCGCCCACAACAAATATCATGAGTCGTTTTTGATTGCTTGGCGCTAAGGTTGCGTCTGTGGCAATCAGCTCAAACTCCCGAGCGGACAATATTTCTTGCTTGATGTATTTGACGAGAGAGTAAATTTGATGCACCGGCGTTTCATGGGCTCGCAAGAAACGATGATTCCTAAAAAATGGAATGATTGTTTGTGAATAGGCATAAAACAAACTACCAGCCATGAGCAAACTCAATAAAAAGGTTGCAAGGCGGATTATCAATGTCTTTTTCCAACTTCCCATGAAATACACAATGCGCACTTTTATGATGAGCAAGGTTGGCAGAAGCCCAAAAAGCGCAACAAAAAGCAGAAGACTTGGAGAGATTAAGGAAAATGCTTCTACAGAATCTGTCTTNGACANATTGACNAACATGTCTTTNTCAATCACCACTCCATAGGCAGACATGAAATAANCCGTNAGGCAGACAATCCAAAGCAAAAGNATCATCAAAAACTTTGTCAGNTAAGGCACAAACAAAAGCGCAAAAATCGACATGAATAAACCAAAATAGATGATGACAAAAGAGGCTTTGAGCGCGAGGCTCGAATCGGAATCCAGCTGTTGGTAGATTTGTTCAAAAAAATGATAGTTCATCAATGTGATAAACAAAGCACTGATGAGCGTAAAAAATAACCATTGGATTTGGATTGGTTTTTGAAACACTAAAACTCCTTCTATCTTAAAAGATAGTCAATATATTTCAAGGGCATATTATCCCCCATAGCACTATAAACTTTGAGCCGACTTTCAGATTCTGTATTACAGCATCATATATTTATTTATAAACATCGCCTCGACTATTTGCCTTGTAGGCATAAACAAAAATCTGTTCTTCGATAATTTCATACAAAAAGCGGTATTTTTCCAAGTCGCAAACGATATTTATTTTCCTCGCCCTTGAGCTTGACAATATCAAGCGCATTTTGATATGGATTTTGCGTGATGATTTCAAAAGATTCCACAACCCTTTGCTGTATATCTTGATGTTTCATAAGGAATTTTAAAAAATCCTTATGGTATTGTATTCTATAACTCATAAGCCCAACTTTTGTTTGAGCTCTTCCATACTAATCGCCTTCCCATTCGCCAAATCTTTCCGCGCCTTTTTCCATGCCTTGCGGTCGGCTTTGGTCTCTACCACCTCTTTGGGCTTGTCCATATTCTTGACGCTCTTAACGCCCCTAATGAGCTGAATGGCGCTCATAATTTGCTCTTGATTCTGGCTATTGATGTCAACAAGTAAAGTCATGTTTTCTCCTTTTTTACATTTTTTATTTACCAAAGAATCCCGTTTCGATTCTCGCCTAAAACCCCAACTGCAACAACCCCACAGGGACTTTGATGACGCATTTATGCACGACATCGCCATTTTCGCCCTGCACATGCAAGCCGCCCGCATGCACATCGTTGGGGAAAAAGACGGCGAGCGAGCGGGGGCAGAGCGTGATGAATTGCGGGCTTGCCTGCATGTTTGGGGGCTCATAGACAACCAAATCGCGCTCCTCATCATAGGGCGCTCGCACTGCGCAATCCTCCGCCTCGCCGACAAAGAATCGCTCCTGCCCAGCAACGACAAGCTGAAAATCGACATAGCGACAATGTGTTTCGCAAAAGGCTTCGCTCGCGGGCTTGGTGCGGTAGCATTCAAAGATGGCGCGCATGCCATGCCCGATGTCTTCGACATTGCGCTCGCCGACATGCATTGTCTCAATGCGAATCGACAATGTGCCATCGAGCGCGCTATGCAAAGCCTGTTGCAAGCACAGAAGCGCGTTGTCGCGCTGCAAAAGTGGGAATGCCTTGCGTGCGTCATAAAATAAAAGCAAAATTAACCTCCAAACTGATGCGGGAAATATTTGCGCAGCAGCGCGAAAAGCTCTGCCTCGAATCCAGAAGGTAGGGAATCGTTTGCGACCAATGCTGTCGCAACCTCTGAAACAGCGGTGCTTTGGGGAATGTCGAGCACGATTCCGCCCGCAGCGGCGTCATACTCATCAACAAGCACGAATCGCCCAAGTGTTTGGTTGTCGGCAAAGCGCGCGCAGACAAGCGGCGAGTGCAGGCGCAAAATCACCGTGCCAGCCTGATTGCGGAAAAGCTCGTTCGCGTTGTGCAGCGCGATATGCTCCTCGTTGTCTGCCTCGAGCACGCGCTCGATGTGCGCAAGCTCTGCCTTGATTTTTGCGCTGCCAAGCTTCAAGAGATAAGCTTTGTTTTTGCACAAAGGATTGCGCCCAAGCCATATCAGATTCACGCGCAGCTGTGTCGCGACCCGCAAAAAGCTGCCCTGCTCCCATTGCGCCTTGAGCACCATCACCTCGCCCGGCTTCACATAAATATCCTCGCGCAGCGAGATTCCCACAGCCTCATGCCACGCAATCGCCTGCTTTTGGGGCGCGTTCCAGACCTC
>JAAVGZ010000047.1 GCA_014799985.1 Helicobacter sp. | reverse complement strand
GTCAACGTTATGCCTACGACTCGAACATNGNCGCTGNGCGCTGTGGTTGGGAANATTAGAATCTATGAGCAATGGAGAATCAAANATNGCAATCTNCAAAGCGGCGCTGTGCTGTGGCTTCNCCATANCTTTGCGCGCGCTTTTTNTGGGGATTCTTTATTATGGAATTCCTTGCCTGTTGATTGCCACGAGACTAGTGCCTTTCACAATGACAAGAGACAATGACGTATCAGGCATTCAACACGTTTGCTTGCAACGCTAGCGCTCGCAATGACCCACCCCTGCCCCTCCACAAAAGAGGGAAATGGCGGCTGGATTCAGCCGCACGCATTCACGGATTCCACAGCCCATAATATGCCTGCCCCACAGCGAGCGAAGAATCCGTTGGGGCGAGTTTGTGATGCGTGAAAAAGGGGACGCCCTGCGCCTCGCATGCCGCCTTGCAATACGCGAGCAGCTTTTGGTTGCAAAAGCACCCGCCGCAAAGCAACAGCGGCAAATCGCCATGTTCNTCGCGCAGAATCCGTGCGGCAGAAACAACGGCATGCGCGAGACTCGCGACAAAATAGCTCGCCGCGAGGCGCGGTTGCGNGCGCATGGCAAGAACGCCTCGCACAAGCGGCGCATAGTCGAAAACCTCGCCACATAGCGGCAGCCCGTCTGCCGCGCCCCCCTCTTTCTCCCATTCGCGCGGGCTCAAGCAGAGTGATTCGAGCATGAGCCCGCATTCGCCGTCATAGCTCACGCGCAGCGCCCCGCACAGAATCACGCACACAGCGTCAAACAGCCGCCCAACCGAGCTCGCNCGCGGCGCGTTGGCTTTACGCCATAGCGCGTACAAATCCCCCGCGTTTGGCGGGCAATCGGGAATCAGACGCAGCGCCTCCTCGCCCACAACCTCGAACAGCAGCGCGAGCGCGAGGCGCACGGGCTGTTCAATCGCCCTTTCGCCGCCAAGCAGCGCGAGCGGGCGCATGTGAAACGCGCGCGAGAAGCCATGCGTGTCGGCGAGCAGAATCTCCCCGCCCCAAATCGTCTTGTCTTGTCCATAGCCGCTGCCGTCAAACACCGCGCCAATCACGCGCCCGCTTAGGTTGTGCTCTGCCATGAGCGCGAGCGTGTGGGCGTAGTGGTGCTGAACTAGCGTGTGCNTTTCGTACTCATGCGCGAGGGCATGGCTCGTGTAGCGCGGGTGCAAATCGGCGATGGCGCGGTCGCTTTTGGCAAAGTTTCGCGCAAAAAACGCGAGGCTTTGATTGTAGCGCGCGAGGCTCAAGGGGCGCGAGAGCTCGCCCACAGGCGGCGCAAGCAGAATCGAAGCGCCGATTCCAAGCGCGGGCGCNCTCTTTTGCTCGCTGCCAAGCCCGAGAGTGGGGCGCGCAAAGCTACGCGCGAGCGGCAAAAGCAGCGGGTAGCCGCGCGAGCGGCGCAAGCAATGCACNCTATCGCCCACAACGGCGACAACGCTATCGTCATGCGCGCTTAGAATCGGCAGNTTGTGGCTGATGCACATATCATAGATTCCACCAAGCGCGGCAATCTGCTCGTCATCGCTCGCAATCGGCTCGCCGCTTAGGTTCGCGCTCGTGAAAACAACGGGGAAGGGGACGCTTTGCATAATGGCATGGTGTAGCGCCGTGTAGGGCAGAATCGCGCCAAGATAGGGCGTTTTGGGCGCAAGCAGCGCGAGCGGCAGCGCGCAATCTTCGCGCGGNGANAGCAGCACGATGGGCGCGGCGCTACTTTGCAACAGCGCCGATTCGAGCGCGTTGCAATGCGCCACCTCGCGCACGGAATCAAGACGCGCAAACATCACCGCAAAGGGCTTTGTCGGGCGATTCTTGCGCGCGCGCAAAGCCTCTAGCGCGCTTGTGTTGGTCGCCGCGCAAAGCAGCGCGAAGCCGCCGATTCCCTTCAGCGCGATGATTTTGCCCGCNAGCAGCGCCGCGACTGCCTGCGCGAGAATCGCGGCGTTGTCGCCTCGAATCGGGTTGTTGTCGGCGTCAAAGGCATGCAGCGCAATGCCGCAACGTGCGCAAGAGTTGAGCTCGGAATGGAATCGGCGCGATTCTGGGTCATTGAACTCGGCGAGGCATTCAGCGCACATCACAAAGCCGCGCATGCTCGTGTTTGCNCGCTCGAAGGGTGCGTGCGCGATGATGCTCGCGCGCGCGCCGCATTGCGTGCATGCGATAAACGGGTAGCCATAGCGGCGATTGCTTGGGTCNCTAAACTCGGCGAGGCACTCGGGGCAGAGGGCAAAATCGGGCGGAATCTCGGCATTTGGGGCGAGCGTTTCGCTTTTGGCAATCATAAACGAATCGTAGTTTGCGAGCGGCATTGCGCGCATTTCTTGCTTGCTAATCTCCGCCTTTGGNGCNTTNNNAAGNCGCGCGAGAAACGATTGCAGCGCGTCTTTTTGCCCCTCAATCGCGACAAACACGCTCGAGCCATCGTTGCGCACAAAGCCCGTGAGCCCCAATTCTGTGGCTTGGCGATACACAAAGGGGCGGAATCCGATTCCTTGCACAATCCCATGCAGGANAATATGGTAATGTTGTTTTTNCATTTGTGCAAGATTCTAGTTGATTTTAGCAAACCTTAAGCAAATGTAGCATAGCATATCATCATTATAGAGTTTTCGAGCTAGGGGAGAGAATGACAAGTATCTATGTTGGGAACATCACATACAGCGCGACAGAGCGCGACATCGAGGAATTGTTTTCGCAGTTTGGCGAGGTCGCCTCTGTGAAGCTCATCAATGACCGCGAAACAGGCAGACCCAAAGGCTTTGGCTTTGTCGAGATGAACGCAGAGGCAGCGAACAAGGCGATAGAATCGCTTGATGGCAAGGAATTTATGGGGCGCAGCCTCAAGGTCAATCAGGCGCGTAGCCGAAACTAAAGGAAACATGATGAAAAAAATCTTACTAGCGTTCTTGTGTTTGTGCGCAATGGGCTTCGCGGCGGTGAATATCAACACAGCGAGCAAAGACGAGCTCGCCACGCTCAAGGGCATTGGCGCAAAGAAGGCAGAGGCGATTATCGACTATCGCGATAAGCATGGCAAGTTCCAAAACATTGATGATTTGAAAAAAGTCAACGGGATTGGCGAGAAGCTCTTTGAATCCATCAAGGCAGACATCGTAACGACCGACAAAAAGGGAAAATAGCACTTGCCGCAGGATTCTTTGTCGCAGTTTTGGCAGGGGCAGAATGTCGCCATTGTCGGGCTTTCGCCCGATTCTAGCAAGCCGAGCTATGAAGTCGGGGAATACCTTAAAAACGCAGGATACACTCTTTATCCTGTGTATCCACGAGGAGAGAAAATTTTGGGCTTTTCTGTGTGCCATAGTCTGCAAGAGCTGCCATGTGTCGCCGATGTCTTGGTGATTTTTCGCAAGAGCGAGGCTGTCGAATCGGTCGTGCGCGAGGCGTTGGCTTTGCGCTGTGCGCGGCGAATCTGGGTACAACTTGGAATCAGCAGCGCCCCCGCACGCGCGGCTTGCGAGCAGGCGGGCGTGCCCTATATCGAAAACCATTGCATTGCGCGCGAACATGAGCGAATCGAGCGGCAAACAAATGTGCATGGGGGCAGGGCATGATTGCGCTTGCGAACATCATCGAGGCAGCCGAGCGCATCGCGCCCATTGTGCATCACACACGGCTCGTTTTCGCGCCCCGAATGAGCGAGCTTAGCGGCGCGAAGGTGTTTTTGAAGCAAGAAAACCTCCAGCACACGGGCGCNTATAAANTNCGNGGCGCGTTTAACAAAATCGCGCTGATGAGCGAGAGCGAACGCGCACGTGGCGTGATTGCGGCGAGCGCGGGCAACCACGCGCAAGGCGTGGCGTATAGCGCGCGGCATTTTGGAATCCGCGCCGTGATTTTCATGCCCGAAGCCACGCCGTTGCTCAAGGTGAGCGCCGTGCGCCGCTTGGGCGCTGATGTCATGCTCTGCGGTGATAATTTTGACGAATCCTACAGCGCCGCGCTCGAGTATGCCAAAGAGCATGAGCTTTTCTTTATTCACCCATTTGCCGATGACGACGTGATTGCCGGGCAGGGCACTGTGGGGCTCGAGATTCTGCGCGAAAAGAGCGACATGCACACGGTGATTCTGCCCGTTGGTGGCGGCGGGCTCATCAGCGGTGTCGCGGCGCTGTATAAGCAGATGAAGCCAAGCGTGCGCGTCATCGGCGTTTGCGCACAGGGCGCGCCCGCGATGTTTCAGTCGTTCCAACAACGCGCGATTCAACGTTGCACGAGCGTGCGCACAATCGCCGATGGAATCGCCGTGCGCGATGTGAACCCCAAGAACTTCGAGTACATCTGCGAGAGTGTCGATGAGATGGTCTGCGTGAATGACGAAGAAATCGCCGATGCCGTGCTGTATCTCATCGAGAATCAAAAGGTCGTTGTCGAGGGCGCGGGCGCTGTCGGTGTCGCCGCGCTCTTGAATGGCAAGATTGCCTTNGCGCAAAACGAGAATGTCGTCATTGTTCTTAGCGGCGGAAACATCGATGTTACAATGCTCGGCGTCATCATCGAGAAGGGCTTGCTCAAGTCGCAACGCAAGATGAAGTTCAACGTTACNCTCATCGACAAGCCGGGCAGCCTGAAAAAGCTGACCGACATTCTCACGCGCGTTGATGCGAATATTGTCGAAATCAACTATGACCGCACGCTCACGTCGCTCGATTATGGGGACGCGATTGTAACGCTCACGCTCGAGACCAAAGGTGGCGCGCACCAAGACGCCGTGCGCGAGGAGCTCCAAAAACATAAGTTTGAGATAAAAGAGCTGCTCTAATGTCCCCCGTTGCGGCAATGCGTGCGTCCTCGTCACGTAGGGCGTTGCTGTTTTTTGCGCTGCTGCTTGTCGCGCTGTGCGTCTTTGGCGCGCTCGTTGTGAGTGAGCGCAGCATAAGCCTCTATGAGCTGCGCCGCCTCGAGGCAAAAGGCGCGGGATTCTGGCTCGTTCAGTGCGGAATCGCGCTATTTGGGCAAAACAACGCGGGCTATTTCNTGCCGTTTGTGGCGCTGTTTGGCTGCAATATCGCGCTATTCTATGCGCTCGCTTTGCGCATTCTCGGCGACACAGACGATGCCCTGCTCGCATGCGCCGCGTTTGTGATGTTGCCNGCGAGCCTGCTCTCGGGCTCTTTCGTGGGCGATAGCGCCGTGGTGCTCTGTGGGCTGCTCGCGCTGCTTTGNGCCGAAGCCTACCGCTACGACAAGCTCTTTTTGCTGCTGCTGTTTGCGTGTTTGTGGCTCAATCCCGGCTTCGCTGTCGTCTATGCCGCGCTGTGTGTGCATGCCTTCTTGCGCGGCAATCTCGCGCTGCTTGGCTACGCGCTTGCGCTGCTGCTTGCGCGCATTGTGCTCGGGCTAAGCGTGGGCGGCGTGCCGCGCGGCTTTTTCCTCGACACTCTGGGCACGCTCGCGCTTTTGTTCTCGCCCCCGCTGTTNATCTACTACACCTACTGCCTCTATCGAATCTGTATCAAAGAGCCCAAGAACTTCCTGTTTTGGGTGTCGTTTATCGGAATCTTATGGACATTNTTTATCTCGATGCGCCAACGAATCATTCTCGAGAATTTTGTCCCCATTCTCATGCCCGGGCTGATTCTGTGCGTNTCNGTNTTTCTCTCGGGCTTGCGCGTGCGCCTGCGCCCGTTTCGCAAGTCCTATCTNCGCATGTTTGCTGTGGTGTTCGTGGCGCTTGTCGTCTCGTTTTTTTGCCTTGTGGGCAATAAATTTTTCTATCTGTTTCTTGNNGAGCCGCGCACGCATTTTGCCTATAAATTTCAGATTGCAAAAGAGCTCGCGGGGGCGCTCAAAGACGCGGGNATTGTGCATGTCGAGGCAAANGAGCGCCTGCAAAAGCGGCTTTTGGCTTATGGAATCGCGCCGATAGCGGAGGACACGGCGCAACGTTGCTTCGTGCGCCTTTTGCCAAGCCCGCATGCGCGCGTTTTTGAGGTGCAATATCTCGGGGTTGTTGTCGAGCGATTCTATGTGTTGTGCTATCAGTCGCATTAGGTGGGCGGAGTGGAATCGCAACTGATTGTCAGCCAAATATTTGTCATGTTGAGGCGATAGCCGAAACATCTCATGATTCTTGTAGCTTGAGATTCTTCACTCGCTTACGCGAGTTCAGAATGACAAATTGCCATTTTTNGCTTTGTCATTGNGAGCGTCAGCGAAGCAANCAACGNGCAAAGAATCCNCATGATTCTAGCTTCNCNCACGNTTGCTTGCCACGCTCGCNCGNTGNGCTCGCTCGCAATGACATNATNCTTGTGTCATTGCGAGCGCTAGCGAAGCAATCAACCGTCTATGAATGCTCAATATGTTTGATTGCCGCGCATTCTAACGGACGCTCGCAATGACAGATAGCTAGATACTCGGAATCACTAGAAAAAGCGCGCGCAAAGCTATGGCAAAGCCACAGCACAGCGCCGCTTTGAATATTGCGATTTTCCCATGCGCCATTGCTCAT
>JAAVGZ010000046.1 GCA_014799985.1 Helicobacter sp. | reverse complement strand
CCCGCAACCCCCTCACGCTTTTTGGAGGTTTGTGCTCCGCACGGACTATGTCATGTTCCACAGCGCATGCGTCAACGTTATGCCTACGGCTCGAACATTGCCGCTGTGCGCTGTGGTTGGGACGTCAAAATAAAGAGCAATAGCTGATTAAGGGATTGCAATCTTCAAAGCGGCGCTGTGCTGTGGCTTCGCCATAGCTTTGCGCGCGCTTTTTCTGGGGATTCTGTGCTTGTTGATTGCTTCGCTAGCGCTCGCAATGACAAAAATAGACGCTAAAATATTGGAGGTGCGACTTTAGTCGCACTCATTGGGTCATTGCGAGCAAGTGTAACGAGCGTGGCAACCAACGGCACAGAATCCTAACATGTTCGATTGCTTCGCCCACACCCACAATGGCGGCGAGCACCTCATTTCGCGCGACAATACAACAACGCGATTCCAAAACTTACCGCAACAAACCCTGCAAGATGTCCTCGACCTGCAAATCGTTGCCAAACGCGCGCTGGTAGAGGATATAGTTCGCGAGCACGCGCTGCCCGTATTCTCGCGTTTCTTTGTAGGGAATATACTCGAGGCTAAGCCATGGGTCGAGCGGATTGTTCTTGCGGAACAAATCCTCGCGCTTGCGAATCTGGCGCATAAAGCCGCTGCCGCCGTTGTAGGCATAGGCGACAAACAGCACCTCGCCAAACTCGGCGCGAATGTCGCGCAAGAAAAACTCGGCATAGCGGATATTGTGCTGCGGGTCGAACATCGCGAACATGTTCGCCGTTTCGCCCAATTTTTTAGCGATTCGCTCAACATTAAACGGCATGATTTGCATCATTCCGAGCGCATAGGCATGCGAGATAGACGCGGGGACAAAGAAGCTCTCTTGCAGCCCAATCGCATACATGAGCGCCTGCGTGTTGGTGTCGTAGATGCCAAAAAACTCCTTGTAGGGGCGGATATAATAGAAGGTCTTGAATCGGTGGATTCGGCGCATCGCGAGCGCATAGTGCGGCTCGGTGTTGGTGTAGCGCAGCTGTGCGAGCGTGCTTTGCGCGTTTTGGCGAATGCTTGCTTGCATTTGCAGCCACGCAAAGGGGTCGGTGATGTCGAAACGCGATGTGGTGGCGGGCGGGGAATCGAACACATCGTAAGCGATATTAAAGTTTTGTTTTTGCTGGAGCTTTTGGGTGGCATACAGCGCATAGAGGCTCGGGAATCCGCTTTGGGCGAGCTTTTGGAAATAGGCGCTCTCGCCTGTGGCGATGTAGAGCCAAAAATTGATTCTATCGCGCATAATCGGGTCTTTGAGCTTCTTTGCTGCGCGCTCGAAATACACAACGGCTTGCTTGTTGTTGCCGAGCTTTAGCGCATTGAGCCCGAGATAAAAGAGCGCCTTGGAATCCACGGCGGTGATTTTGCTCGTGCGCGCGAGCGAGGCGTGGATATTGGGATAGTTGGGATTCATAATCATAATCTGCAACAGCCGCGAAAACGCGCCATTGTTTTGGTTGGCGAGCGCCTCGAGCCGCTCGGGCGCGATTTTTTGGTCGAGGTATTGAACGCGATAGGACAAATCGACACCATTAAAAATCTCGGCGAACCGAGCCGGCGAGCTCTTGAGCAATGTCGTGAGCGGCGCTTTAGAGGCGAGAATCTGCATTTGCGCCGAAAGCTTTGGATTGGCTTTGGCAATCTTTGTGGCGATTTCTTTGATTTGTTTTTGTGGCAGTGTCGAGGCGTCCGAGAGCTTCAGCGCATAGCCGATACATTGCGCGTCTTGCTTGAGCAGCTCGTTTAGGCTCATGCGCTGGCAAATCGTCCTGCGCCCAAGCGTTTGGCTTTGGTTGCTGCCCCTCTTGAAATACCTGCCAAAAAGCTGGCTGTTGTGGCGATGCACGAGCTTATGCGCCGCGTCCGCCTCCGCCTTGCTGATGTTTTCCTGCCCCAAGAAAATCCAAATGTAAAAATCGCGCACGATTCCTTTGGGCTTGCTGCGCAAGAAATTGAGCGTGATTTTGGGCTGCGCTTCGGGCTTGGGCACAAAAGCCGCAATCGATTCGGCATGTGCGAGGCAAAAGAGCAATAGCAGCGCACAGCCCAATCGCATTGCCTGTTTCATCTAAGCCCACCGATGAGGAGATTGTTGAGAAAAACAATCAAAAATTGCAACACAATCAGCACGATAATCGGCGCGATGTCGAGCCCGCCGATGTTGGTTGGAATCCGTGCGCGGATAAAATTATAGACCGGTTCGGTGAGGTTGCGCAAAACCTGCACGATGGGGTTGTAGGGGTCGGGGCGCACCCATGTGAGCAGCGCGGAGATAATCACAACCCATGTATAAGCCCAAAGCAGCATGCTGATGGTGCTCACAATGGCTGCGAGCAGCGAATCGAAAATTAACATTTTGCCTCCTCAATGCGTGCGATGTCTTTGAGCATGCCCCAAACGAGCGGGTAGAGGTCGCTTAGCTCGGGTCCATCGAGCTTGCCCGTGAGCAGAATCCGCAGCGGCTTAAAGAAATGCTTGCCTTTTAGGCTGCTTTGCGCCATCAGCTCCTTTTTGAACGATTCAAAGCTTGCTAGGGCGGGGTGCAGNGAATCGAGCATGGCTGTGATGTGCCCATGCAATTGCACAATTTCGCCCGCAAACTCGGGNAACGCNGNCTGGGTTTTTGGCGCTNAAAATGGGTTCGATTGCGTTGCGNAGCTCGTTGAGCGTGCTCGATTCTTGGAGATAGAATCGCGCGAGCGCGCCGACTTGCGGGCTGCTGCTCTCGAGCAGATAGGCAAGCTCGCTGTCGCTAAGNCGCTTGAAATGCTCGCGGTTTAGGAATCGNAGCCGCTTGATGTCGAACTTCACGGGCGATTTGGTGATTTTCGCAATGTCAAACCACGCAATGCTTTCCTTGAGCGTGAAAACCTCGACAGGCGTGTTGTTGCCCATGCTAATCAGATANTTNGCAATCGCTTGGGGCAAGAANCCNTCTTCGAGNAGCCATTTNACGCTCGAGCTNTGCTCGCGCTTGCTCATCTTTTTGCCCTCTTCGTTNAGGATAATCGGCAAATGCGCAAAGTCAATCGGCGCGCNGCACTGCATCGCCTCGCGAATGAGAATCTGCTTGGGCGTGTTGGTCGTGTGGTCTTCGCCACGNACGATGAAGCTGATGTCATACAGCACATCATCGACAGCGCATGCGAAGTTGTAGGTCGGCAGCCCATTGGCGCGCAGAATCACGAAGCTATCGACCTCGCCCGCGCCAAAGGTCAGCGCGCCTTTGATTCTGTCGGTNTAGCACACATCAGCCTTCGCGCCATGCAGCCGCACAACGGGTGTCGGGTTGGAATCCTTTTCGAGCTCGCTCCAGNTGTCGTCATAGCGAAACGCGCGCTTTGCCTGTTTNGCCTCCTCGCGCTTTTTGTCCAAGAAGCCCTCNGTGCAATAGCACAANAACGCCTTGCCGCTCTTTTGCAAATGGTCGGCGATTGTTTGGTGGTAGCGGAGATTCTCGCTCTGATACACGAGCTTGTCCCATAGGATTCCAAAGAGTGTGAGAATCTGCAAGATTTCTTTGTCTTTGCCCTCAATGTTGCGCTCCACATCGGTGTCTTCGATGCGCAACAAAAATTCTTCGTTGCGCTGTTTGGCGAGGATATAATTGAAAATGGCGGCTCGCAAATTGCCAATGTGCATGTCCCCCGTGGGGCTTGGGGCAAAACGAAGCATCGCGCCTCCTTGTGTAGAATCTGTGCGATTGTAGCAAGTTTGTGCTGAACTTACTCTATAATGGCATATTTTAAAATAAAGTTTTGGTCTTTTTTCTCGACACCAATGAGCTCCAAATGCTCGAACTCGAAATCGAGCAGCCCCCAGCCCTTGTTGCCGCTTAGCAAAAACGTGCTCGCGACATGGCGCAAGAAATGCCCGCGATAGAGCTTGGCATAGTGGCTTAGTTTTTTGCCATTTTTGTAGAATCGGGGGATATAGCAGCGCGTTTTGGGCGTGTAGAACTTTTGGTAAAANTCGGCGCGCAAATCCAAGACCTCTTCTTCGCCAATCCAGCTATCGAGCTCACATTCAAAATTGGCATAATATTCCTTGAGGTCATAGCCGCTCACAAACGCGCCCTGTTTGAGGCGATAGTATGGAATCTTGTCGCCCCCTTTGAGCGCGCCAAAGAGGTTGGAGAACACAATCACATATTCAAACAAAAGGTTTTGAATGTGNGTTTCTTGATTCTCGATGTCAAGCGCCTGATANGCCACGCCATCNTAGAGGCGCAGGGCTTGAATCGTGGGGCTCGTGCAGAGATTTTGGCACATCGTGAGCATGCCNTCATCGATTCGCTTCGTGCCAAACAGCTGCNNNAGCGCCTTTTTNTCCTTGAGCGATTCGAGATAGGCGGCGATGACTTGGGCGCGCANGCTTTTGTCCGCCCCCGCGAAGCTAAGCGATTCGAGCGCAAGCGGCGGGTAGAGATTGAACTTGTAGTGCAAAAAGTTTTTGCCCTCACTCGGGCTAAAGAGTGCAATCATCATNCGTCCTTTGGGCGAGATTCAAAGGGNGGNAGCGGAATCTGCCGCGCTTTTGCGAAAAACACGAAATACAGCACATAGAGCAACGCGCCAAGAAGCCCGCACGCGATTCCGAGCAAAAACAGACCGGGGCTAAAGATTTTGCGCTCGGCACAGAGCCCCTGTGCGTTTTGGGCGAGCGCGAACGCGTTGCCCTCNANGAACNTGCGCAATTGCTGCTCGTAGGCGCTCGCGCTATCGCAGCTGTTGCGCAACGATTGCGCATGTTGGGTGATGGTCTGTACATTGCGCGCCAAATGCCGCCGCTCGGCAAACAGCAAGAGGATTCCCAACACGAGAGACAGGGCGATAATGACGAGAAACATCGCGCCCCCTAGTGTGCCAGCGCTTTTGTGTGCGCGGCAAGCAGCGCGCGCAACGGGGCGCAATCGCCCAAGAGGGCGGCGCGCAAGGCGGGCTTTAGGCTTTTTTGCATCGTGTCAAAGCAGAGTGCATAGCCGCAGCGCGCGGCGAGCTCGCCCACAAACAGGCGAATGACGCGCCCGTTGCCCTCGCGGAAGGGCTGCAAGGACTCGAGGTCGGCGTAGAATCCGCAGAGTGCATCGAAGAACATGGCAGCAGGCAGGTTTGCGAAGTTCTGCTCGTTGCGCAGCATGCCAAACAGAATCCGCGATTCTTTGGGCAGCAGCGCGCCCATGCAAAATTGCACATCGTCCCTGCCAAACTGCCCCATGAGCTCCATGTCGTAGCGGTCGAGCCCCGCGAAGCGATAGACATCGACAAACATGGCTTTGTGAATCTCTTTCAATAGCGCGTAGTCCAAAGCGCCGCGCAGCTTGCCGCTGATGCGCAGCAGCAGCTCGCGCTTGGTCGAAAGCGCCGTTTCTTTGACGTGCAGCTCCATGAGCGTGCTTGGGCAAAGCGGGCTTTGGTGCAGCAAATCTTGCGTGAAAGAATCGGGCTTGCCCGCAAACAGCTTGCCCATTATGATAAGGTAGTTGCGCGGCATCGATTCGGCAAAGCCTTGCAAGTCTTTGGCGATGAGATTCTCAACCCGCGCGCCCTTCAGTAGGGCGATGAGGTCGGCGATGTTGTCTTTGCTCGCGAAGCGCCCATCGAGCGCATGGTTGCTGACAACGGCAAGCAAAAGGTCGTATTGGAGCGCGCTCAAGCTCGTTTTGTGCGCGTCCAAAAAACCCTTTGAATCTGCAAAACGATACGATTCCTTGCCCACAAAGCCGCCTCCTAGCTCTCTTTGAGCATTCTTTGGGCGAGCTTTTTCATGCGGTTATTTTCTTTGTCGAGCCGCGATTCGGAATTGACGATTTCTTCGAACATCTTTTGCGAGTTGATGTTTTTCGCGCCGTCCAAGTGCGTGTATGTGCCATCGGCTTGCAATTCGGAAGCCTGTGTGTCGTCATCAAGCTGAAGCTTGAGGATTCCAAACAATCTCTCGGCGACCTGCTCGTTGATGGCGGGCGTCATAATCTCGATGCGGCGCTCGAGGTTGCGGGGCATCAAGTCGGCGCTCGCGAAATAGATTTGTGGCGAGGCGTTTTTGAAATAGTAGATTCGCGCATGCTCAAGGTATTTGCCGATAATCGATGTTACGCGGATATTCTCGCTAACCCCGGGGACTTTGGGGCGCAAGCAGCAGATTCCGCGCACGATGAGGTCGATTTTGACCCCTGCGCATGAGGCTTTGTAGAGCGCGCGGATAATGTCGACATCGACAACCGAGTTTGCCTTGAGGACAATGCGCCCTTCAGCGCCCGCCTTGGTCTCGCCCTCGATGAGCGCGAGCAGCTTTTGCTTGATTTGCAGCGGGGCGATGTAGAGCGTGTCGAGGCGCGAACGATGTGTGAATCCCGAGAGGTTGTGGAAAAACTTTGTCGCGTCTTTTGTCAGCGCATGGTTGGAGCTCATGAAGCTGATGTCGGTATAAATCTTTGCCGTTGCGGGGTTGTAGTTGCCCGTGCTAAGGTGGATATATTCACGAATCGTGTCGCCCACCTTGCGCACGACAAGCGCGATTTTGGCATGCACCTTGAGCCCGGGGACACCATAAATCACATGCGCGCCAGCCGTCTCGAGCGCGCGCGCCCAGTGGAGGTTGTTCTCTTCGTCAAAGCGCGCCTTGAGCTCGACAAGCGCGCTGACTTGCTTGCCGTTCTCGGCGGCTTCGATGAGCGCTTTGACAATCGGCGAGTTTTTGCCCACGCGGTAGAGCGTCATGCGAATCGAGTACACATCGGGGTCTTTTGCCGCAGCCTGAATGAGCTGCACGACAGGCTCGAAGCTCTCGTAGGGGTGGAACATAATCACATCGTTTTCATCGAGCACGCGGAAGATGTTTGCTTCCAAATCCAATGGGGGCAGAACCTTTGGATTGTAGGGCGAGAAGGTGAGATGTGGGAAGTTTTTGTTGCCAATCACCTCCCAGAGCGCGTTGAGGTTGATGGGCACGGCGCAGCGGTAGATGTCGTCAGGGTCGACTTTGAGGTGGCTATTGAGGAACACCATGAGCTCCTCGCTCGTGTTGCTCGCGACCTCGAGGCGGATAATCTCGCCTTTTTTGCGCGCCTTGAGCCCTTCTTGCATGAGCT
>JAAVGZ010000087.1 GCA_014799985.1 Helicobacter sp. | reverse complement strand
GCACACAGCCAGATAAGGTGCGCTCGCGCAGGGCGACCAAGACGCCAAGCCCTGTCAAGAGCGCGTTGCCGCCCGACTTTGGCGGCGCGCTGCTGCAACCAACGCGCTTGCGCGATGCGGAGGCGATTGGGGCGATTCGCGCGCTTGCTCCGCAACTCATCATCGTTGCGGCGTATGGCAGGATTCTGCCCCAAGAGGTGCTCGACATCGCGCCTTGTTATAATCTGCATGCCTCGCTTCTGCCGCGCTATCGGGGCGCAAGCCCGATTCAGCAGGCGCTGCTTAGCGGCGATAGCGTTACGGGCGTGAGCCTCATGCGCATGAACGCGCAGATGGATTGCGGGGAGTGGGTGGCGCAGAGTGTCGTGCATATTGGCGAACAAGACGCATGCGCGCTGTTCGAGACGCTAAGCGCCGCCGCCGCCGCGCTGCTGCTCGATTCTTTGCCGCGCTTGCCGCGCTTGCGAGGGGTTGCGCAGCTTGACGCAGACGCGAGCAGCTGCCAAAAGATTGCCAAAGCCGATGGCAAGGTGCATTTTGGCGATGCTGTGCAGATTGTGCGCAAAATACGCGCCTATGCCCTCTTTCCCGATGTATTTTTGGAGAGCGGGCTCAAGCTCAAGAGCGCGCGGGTCGTGGAATCGCATGGCGCGCATAGAAGCGGCGAGATTCTCGAGGTTGCCAAAGATGGCGTTGTCGTGGGGTGCGCACGCGGCGCGCTGCTTGTCCAATCGGTGCAGCCACCATCGAAAAACGCGATGAGCGCGGTTGCGTATTTGAATGGCAAAAGGTTGCGATGTGGAGATTGTTTTTTTTGATTGCCTCGATTCGACACAGACATGGCTCGTGGCGCAACTGCGCCAAAACGCCATGCAAGCGCCATGCGCCGTGTGTGCCAAGCGCCAAACGCACGGAATCGGCTCGCGCGGGAACGCTTGGGACAATGTGTCGTCTGCTCTGCTGTTTTCGTTTGCGCTGCCCAAAGCCGCGCTGCCGCATGATTTGCCGCTGCATGCAAGCGCGCTGTATTTTGGCTGGCTGTTCAAGGACTTGCTCGCAAAGCAGGGCTCGCGCGTTTGGCTCAAGTATCCAAACGATTTGTATGTGGGCGCGCAAAAGGCGGGCGGCGTGATTGTGCAGGTTGTGGGCGAGAATCTCGTTTGTGGAATCGGGCTCAACCTCGATTCGGGCGATTCGCAATACGGCGCGCTCGAGCCGCATGTGCGCCGCGATGGGCTTTTGGAAAAATATCTCGCAAAAGATTTCGCGCGCATTTCATGGAAGCAGACTTTTAGCAATTATAGGCTAGAATTCGCGAACAATGAAGGGTTTAGCTTTCATCACAAAGGCGCTCTTGTGCCGCTGAAAGACGCGGAGCTGCGCGATGATGGAACGCTTTTCTACAACGGCGAGATTCTTTTTAATGCTCGATTCGAGACCTAGATTTTGGGAGTGAGGCAGGCTTATGCGTGAGATTATAGCGATTGCAAATCAAAAAGGTGGTGTAGGAAAAACAACAACGGCGGTGAATCTTGCCGCTTCGTTTGCGTCAGCAGAACATCGCGTGCTGCTCGTTGACGCCGACCCGCAGGCAAATGCGACAACGAGCTTGGGGATTCGCCGCAACGACATTGAGCTCAATATCTACCATGTGCTGATTGGCGCAAAGAAGCTGTCGCAGGTGATTCAGAAAACATCGATTCCGACACTCTTTGTCGCGCCGTCAAACATCGGGCTCGTGGGGATTGAGAAAGAGTTGTATAACAAAAAAAAGAACGGGCGCGAAACGGTGTTGCGCCAAAAAATTGAGGAAGTTGTCGACCAATACGACTATGTCATCATCGATTCGCCGCCCGCGCTTGGACCTCTGACCATCAACGCGCTCTCGGCTGCAAACTCGGTGATTATCCCGATTCAATGCGAGTTTTTCGCACTCGAGGGGCTCGCGCAGCTGCTCAACACCGTGAAGCTCTTGCGCCAAACGATTAACCCCAACCTGTCTATCAAGGGCTTCTTGCCCACGATGTACAGCACGCAAAACAACCTCTCGCGGCAGGTTCTCGAGGATTTGGTGCAGCATTTCGATAGGCATTTGTTCAAGCAGCTTGTGGATTCGCATGCGCGCCAGAGCCACCAAACCGAGAATTGCCCCTATATCGTGATTCCCCGCAGCGTCAAGCTCGCGGAATCGCCGAGCTTTGGCAAGCCCGTGATTCTCTATGATGTGCGTTCGCCCGGGAGCATTGCCTATCAGAATCTCGCACAGCTCATCATGGAAAGCTAATGGCAAAAAAACATTTGGGCAGGGGGCTCAACGACCTTTTGGGCGAAACAGAGAAAGCCTACACAGACGCGCTGAACGACCAAACGGGAATGGTTTGCGAGCTTGAGATTGACAGCATTGTCCCCAACCCCATGCAGCCGCGCAAGACCTTTGACCCGCAGGCTTTGCAGGAATTGAGCGATTCGATTCGCGAGTATGGAATCTTGCAGCCCATCTTGGTTTGCGAAAACAACGCCGATAGCGATAGCTATGTGCTCGTTTCGGGTGAACGGCGGCTGCGCGCCGCAAAGCTCGCGGGGCAGAGCAGCATCAAGGCAATCATCATCGATGTCGCCGTTTGGGACGAGCTGCGCGAACTCGCGTTGATTGAGAACATTCAGCGTGAGGATTTGAATCCGCTCGAGCTCGCACAATGCTACAAGGAGCTGATTGACAAATACCATTTCACGCACGACCAGCTCGCGCAAAAAGTGGCGAAGAGTCGCGCGCAGATTACGAACACATTGCGGTTGCTCAACCTCGAAGAATCCGTTGCCGAAGCCGTGCTTGAGAACAAGATTTCGCAAGGGCATGCCAAGAGCATTGCCTCGCTTGCGCCACAAGCGCAACAAAAGATTGCCAAGCGCGTCATGAACGAGCATTTGAGCGTGCGCGAGACAGAAGATTCGATTCGCAAGCTGCGCCAAGCCCCGCATGAAAAGGAATGGATAGATTCAAAAGAGCTCAAGCTCATTACGCAAAAGCTTGGCGAGAAGGGCATCGCCCTCAAGGCGACAAAAAATTGCCTGCAATTCCGCTTTGAAAACAAGCAAAGCGTTACAAATTTTCTTTCTTTTGTGCGGGAGCGGTTTTTTTAAGCAAGAATCAAACTTGCATTTGATACGATAATCTTGTAAGGAGCGAGTTATGTTAGACATTGATCCATTGTTGATGTTGCTGGTTTTCGTGGTTTTTGTGGTTTCGGTGTATTTTCTCAACGAAGTCCTCTATAAGCCCCTGTTGTCGTTCATGGACAATCGAGACAAGTCGATAAAAAACGACTTGGAAAGCATTCGTGGCAATGATAGAGACATTGCCGTTTTGCAAGCAGAAGCGGAGAATATTCTCGCAAATGCGCGCAAAGAGGCAGGGCAAATCAAAGAGGAAGCGCAAGAAAGCGCACGGAAGCTTGCAGAAACACAGGTTGAAGTGAAACGGGCAGAAATCGAGCGCCAAAAAGCCGACTATCTTGCAAGCCTCAAAAGCGAGGCAGATGGGTTGCGGGAGTCGTTGCGCGCGCAAATGCCGGCTTTTCAGGAGAGCTTGAGAAGCAAGCTCAAACAGCTCTAAGGAGGATTGTATGAAATGGTTTGTTGTCGGGAGTGTGTTGTTGCTGCCAACGCTTGCGTTTGCGGCAGGCGATACGCCCAAAGATATTGTGCCACGCGCATTGAACTTCTTGCTTTTTGCTGCGATTCTGTATTATTTCATCGCAACTCCATTGCGGAACTTTTTCAAGAGCCGCGCCGAAGGGATTGCGAGCGAACTAGACAAGGTGCAAGCAAAGCTCAAAGAGTCCAAAACAGCGCTTGAGGCGGCTCAAAAACGCGTTCAGAACGCACAGCAAGAGGCTGAAAACATCGTTGAGACAGCCAAACGCGAGGCTGTGATTCTGAAGCAAAAGATTGCAGAATCTGCCGAAAAAGACTTGGAGCTCTTGCACAAGCAGTATGATGACTTCATGGACTTTGAACGGCGAAGAGCCGAGCAGGCAGCGATTGCCGAGCTCCTCGATGAGCTCTTTGCTAGCGATGCGATGCGGCTTGACAAAGCAGCCTATATGGATATTCTACTCAAGAAGGTTGCGTGATGAAAGAGCTAGTTGCACGAAGATATGTCAAGGCATTGGTTCAGAGTTTTGGTGGGCAAGAGATTGCCTCGTTGTTGCAAACCTTGCAAAAAGTGCGCTCTGCTTTTGCGGACGAGAAGTTTTGCGAGATTATCGCCGCGCCGTATGTGAGCGATTCGCGCAAGGTCGAGCTTGTGTTGCAGATTGTCGAGAGCAGCGATAGCAAGATACAGCATTTGATTCGCCTGCTTGGCGAGAAGAATCGCTTTGCCTTTATTCCCGAGATTTGCGCCGAGCTCGAAGCGACTCTCGCGGCGATGAACAAAGAGTATGTGGCTGTGCTTTCGAGCAAAGAAACTTTTGATGAAGCAACGCTTGAAAACATCAAAAACACTTTTGCGAAAAAACTCAATGTCAATCTTGCGCTCAAGCATGAGCACTCGGACAAAGAGGGCGTGCGCCTTGTTGTCGAAGATTTGGGCGTTGAGGTCGCATTTTCGCAAGAGCGATTTGTCAGTGATTTGCGCGAGCATATCCTGCGAGCATTTTAACTAAAACATGAAAGGAGTAGGTCAGTGGTAGCAAAACTACAAGCAGATGAGATTAGTTCTCTAATCAAAGAGAGGATTGAGAATTTCAATATTGACATCAATATAGCAGAGACAGGAAAAGTCATCAGCTATGCTGATGGCGTGGCAAAAGTCTATGGGCTCAAAAATGTGATGTCTTATGAAATGGTGGAGTTTGACACAGGCGACAAAGGCTTGGCATCGAGCCTCGAAGAAAGCAGCGTTGGTGTCGTGATTTTGGGTGCTGGGCGTGGCATCAAAGAGGGCACGTCTGTCAAACGATTGGGCAAGCTGATTCGCGTTCCTGTGGGCGATTCGTTGCTCGGACGCGTGGTGAATGCGATTGGCGAGCCCATCGATGGCAAATCGCCTCTCGAGGCAACCGAGTATCGCTTCCTCGAGGAAAAAGCGCCCGGAATCATGGCGCGTAAATCTGTGCATGAGCCTTTGCAAACAGGCTTGAAGGCGATTGACGCCCTCGTTCCTATCGGACGCGGACAGCGTGAGCTGATTATCGGCGACCGCCAAACAGGAAAAACAACCGTTGCTATCGATACAATCATTAACCAAAAAGGGCAAGATGTGATTTGTATCTATGTCGCGATTGGGCAAAAAGAATCAACCGTTGCACAAGTCGTGCGCAAACTCGAAGAGCATGGCGCTTTGGAATATTCCATTATCGTCAATGCGCCTGCGTCTGATTCTGCCGCAATGCAATATCTTGCGCCCTATGCTGGTGTGGCAATGGGTGAATATTTCCGCGATAGCGGACGCCATGCGCTCATCATCTACGATGATTTGAGTAAGCATGCTGTGGCATACCGCGAGATGAGCTTGATTTTGCGCCGCCCTCCCGGTCGTGAGGCATTCCCCGGCGATGTGTTCTATCTCCACTCCCGATTGCTCGAACGTGCCGCAAAGCTCAATGATGAGCTCGGCGCTGGCTCGCTCACCGCGCTGCCCATCATCGAAACCCAAGCAGGCGACGTCGCCGCATATATTCCTACCAACGTGATTTCGATTACAGACGGGCAGATTTTCTTGGAAACCAACCTATTCAACTCGGGCGTGCGCCCCGCTATCAACGTTGGTTTGTCGGTTTCTCGCGTGGGTGGTGCCGCACAGATTAAGGCAACCAAACAAGTGGCGGGCACATTGCGTCTCGACCTCGCGCAATATCGCGAGTTGCAGGCTTTCTCGCAGTTCGCCTCTGATTTGGACGAAGCAAGCCGCCGCCAGCTCGAGCGAGGGCAAAGAATGGTCGAGGTTCTCAAGCAGCCTCCGTATGCGCCATTGCCTATCGAACGACAAGTCGTCATTGTGTTTGCCGGTGCGCGCGGGTTTATGGACGATATTCCCGCAAACCGCGTGAACAAGTTTGAAGCCGACCTCTATCCATTTATCGAGGCGCGCTATCCCCAGATTTTTGAGGATATTCGCACCAAAAAACTCATCGATAAAGAAACAGAAGAAGCCTTGAATAAAGCTTTGGCGGAATTCAAAACGACTTTTAAAGCCTAACTTTAAGGAATCACCATGGGAAATAACCTTAAGGAAATTCGAACACAGATTCAAAGCGTCAAGAGCACGCAAAAAATCACAAAGGCGATGAAGCTCGTGTCGACATCAAAGCTCAAAAGAGCCGATGAGATGGCGCGCCGCTCGCGTTTGTATGCGGATAAGATTGTTGCTGTGTTTCAAGAAATCCATGATCGTTTGCAAGAGCAAGGGGGCGGGGTGGACATTCCGTTTTTTGCTCAACGCGAAGGTGAACCCAAGAGAGTCGACATTGTGTTTATTACAGCCGATAAGGGGCTTTGTGGCGGATTCAACTCTACGACCATCAAAGAGATAATGAGGTTGATTGGTGTTTATAAGGCAAAGAACACAAAAGTGTGCCTGCATGCGATTGGCAAAAAAGGGATTTCCTTTTTTGACTTCAATGGCATGTCGCTCGCTTCGCGCATCGAAGAATTGAGCTCTGTGCCTGACTATCAAAAATCTTCAAAGTTCATCAATGAGGTTGTGGCGGATTTCTTAGAAGGCACGACAGACCGTGTCATTTTGGTACACAATGGCTTCAAAAACATGATTTCACAACAACTCAAAACACAGCAGCTCCTGCCCATCGAATCATCAAGCATACTGCGCGATGAGGCAACGGTAGTGCATGCCCCCATCGAAATCGAGCCAAGCGGGGGCGAAACCGAGATTTTGAATCAGCTCGCTGTGAAATATGTCGAGTTTAGCATGTATTTTGCCCTTGTGGATTCTTTGGTTGCCGAGCATAGCGCGCGTATGCAGGCTATGGATTCTGCGACAAACAATGCGGGCGAACTCGTTCGGAATCGAACGATTGCCTACAACAAAGCGCGTCAAGGAGCGATTACGACAGAGCTTGTCGAAATTAATACCGGCGTTGAATCGATGAAATAATCGATTGGCAAATCACAAAAAGGAGAAGTGTAATTTATGGAAGGGAATAAAACAGGTAAAATCACCCAAGTGATGGGTGCGGTGGTGGATATTGATTTCGAATCCTATCTACCTGCAATCAATGAAGCACTAGACGTCAAGTTCGAGGTCGAGGGGCATGTGAAAAACCTCGTTCTTGAGGTTGCGGCACACATCGGCGACAACCGCATTCGCGCCATCGCCATGGACATGACAGAGGGGCTCACACGCAATGCGGTCGTTACCGCTCGCGGCACACCCATCACCGTGCCTGTGGGCGACAAGGTCTTGGGGCGCATTTTCAATGTGATTGGCGAGGCTGTCGATGGCGGCGAGCAGCTAGACAACGCGACACGATGGTCGATTCACCGCGCTGCACCTAGCTTTGAAGACCAAAGCACAAAAACAGAAATGTTCGAGACCGGAATCAAAGTCATCGACTTGATTGCGCCTTATTCTAAAGGTGGAAAAGTCGGGCTATTCGGTGGTGCTGGTGTGGGCAAAACCGTGGTGATTATGGAGCTCATTCACAACGTTGCCTATAAACATAGTGGTTATTCCGTTTTTGCGGGCGTGGGCGAGCGCACAAGGGAAGGGAACGACTTGTATCACGAGATGAAAGAGGGCGGCGTTTTGGACAAAGTGGCTTTGTGCTATGGACAGATGAACGAGCCTCCCGGAGCGAGAAACCGCATCGCCTTTACGGGCTTGACAATGGCGGAATATTTCCGCGATGAAGAAGGGCGCGATGTGTTGATGTTCATCGACAACATCTTCCGCTATGCGCAATCTGGTGCTGAAATGTCCGCGTTGCTCGGGCGCATTCCTTCGGCTGTGGGCTATCAACCAACATTGGCGAGCGAAATGGGTAAATTGCAAGAGCGCATCACATCGACCAAAAAAGGCTCGATTACCTCTGTGCAGGCTGTCTATGTCCCTGCGGACGACCTCACCGACCCTGCGCCTGCCTCTGTGTTCGCGCACCTTGACGCAACAACCGTGCTCGAAAGAAAGATTGCCGAAAAGGGAATCTATCCTGCGGTAGACCCATTGGGCTCGACCTCGAGGATTCTCGACCCCCAAATCGTGGGCGAAGAGCATCACAAAATCGCCACAGGCGTGCAGCAAGTGTTGCAAAAATACAAAGACTTGCAAGACCTCATCGCCATTTTGGGTATGGACGAACTCTCTGAAGAAGACAAAAATGTCGTGGCGCGCGCGCGCAAAATCGAACGTTTCTTGTCGCAGCCATTCTTTGTCGCCGAAGTCTTTACAGGCAGCCCGGGCAAATATGTAACCCTACAAGAGACCTTGGAAGGCTTCAAGGGAATCCTCGAAGGCAAATACGACTCGATTCCCGAGAGCGCGTTCTATATGGTTGGGAACATTGGCGAAGTTTTGGAAAAAGCCGAAAAAGAGAAGTCCAAAACAAAAGCTAGCTAATAAGGAGCTGTTATGGAAATGTTGCAGCTTGATATTATCACACCTGAAGGTGGCATTTTTTCGGGCAAAGTCAAAAGCGTTGTTTTGCCCGGTGTCGAGGGCGAATTTGGTGTTTTGCCCGGACACACCGATGTCTTGACATTGCTGCAAACAGGCGTGATAGAGTTTGAAAGTGAGAATGGCACACGCGAGCTTGTTGCTGTCGATTCTGGGTATGTCAAAGTTGACAATGCCAAAGTTGATGTGCTCGCAAATGGTGCTGTGGCACTTATGGGAGACAATGACAGCGCGATTGTCGCGGCATTGGATAACGCTAAAAAATTGCTTGAAAAAGCAAAAAGCGATTCTTTTGTCATGGGTTCTGTCATTTCTCGTCTTGAAACAGGCATAAAGAACAGATAGTGGGCGAACAGATTGGCAATTATCTTGCATCGAGTGGGATTGTTACCTATATCGTTTTGCTATGGCTGTCGACCTACTTTATTCTTTCAGTATGGATTTTTGTGTATCGCTACTTTGTCCTCTCTGCCCTCATTGGGCAAGAGAGAGCAACACTCGAATCCCTCGTTGAAGGTGTGCGCAAGATTCCGCGTTCTGCCCTGCTTGGCTACGCATTGCGCAAGCGCCGCGTGGGAATGAGCCGCGAGACACTCGAGGTCGGCAAACAGCGAGCGACAAGCCGAGCGACATTGGGGCTCACGATGCTCGCTGTCGTTGCGTCGACTTCGCCCTTTATCGGCTTGTTTGGCACCGTTGTCGAGATTCTCGATGCGTTTTCAAAGCTTGGCGAGGGCGCTCGCGCGACACTCGACGTCATCGCCCCCGTGATTTCCAAAGCCCTTGTTGCGACAGCCACAGGGATTCTCACAGCCATTCCCGCCTATTCTTTTCATCTCTTGCTCAAACGTTCTGCATTTGAGCTTGCGACAATTTTGCAAATGCAAATCGAGATGATTGTCGCTGGGGAGCATGTCGATGTGGAGCAGGGCTCGTGAGTTTGCATTTCAATTGGGACGAGAATCCCGATTTGAACATCACCCCATTGGTGGACATCATGCTCGTGCTGCTCGCTATTTTGATGGTAACGGCGCCTGTTGTCGTTTATCAAGAAGAAATAACTTTGCCGCGAGGCTCGAAGAGTTCTAAGGTTCAAGAAGATTCCAAGATTGAGATTCGGATTGATAAAAATCAAGTGATTTATATCAAAGACAATACCTACACACTCAAAGAATTTGCTGATAGTTTTGCGCTTTTTTCTAATGGTTATGACAAAAACACACAAGTCTCGATTCGCGCCGATAAACATTTGATTTATGATAATGTCATGCATATCCTAAAGGCAGTCAAAGAAACAGGCTTTGTGCGCATTGCGTTGGTTACCGATGGATAGGCTGTTGTGGTGCGCAAGCGGAGTCATTTCGTTCTCCGTCTATGCCGGGCTCGTGCTGCTGTTTGCGTTTTTGGGCTTCACGCCTGACGACAAACCTTTGCGCTTCAGCACGCAAAAAGAAATCGAGTTTCAAGTAACGCTCGATATTGCCCCAAACACCAAGCCCAANAAGAGGCTTGCCCCAACGGAGCGNGAGCAGAAGCAAAAGACATCAAAAACCGCAGACAATGTGGGCTCAAAGACGCCTGTGGCAGGGCTTGGAATCAAAAAACTTTTCGAGAGCGTCCCCGACAAGGTCGCTGCCAAACCCAACGAGATGAGCGACAATCGCGATGTGTTCGCTTCGCGNCAAAAGGGCGATTCGCCGCGCCCCGATGAGCTNACAAACGATGTGCAGAAAATCCTTTCGCAACTCGATGTGCAGCAAAAGATTAACTTTAGCGTTCCCGAAGGGGAATATAATGAATACTATGCCCAAGTCGATGCGATATTGAGCGAGCATTGGAAGCTCGCAAAATATCAAGATTCCGGCGGCAAAGATTTGCGCGCCGANGTGCTCATCACAATCGACTATCAGGGGCGNTTTTCGTATCGCGTGCAGAAATCCTCGGGCGATTCCGAGTTCGATGCCCTCCTGCGCACCTTTTTGGACGACATGCAACATGTTGCATTTCCCAAATATATCCATGCCTCAAAGAGGCAAACAAGCATCATTGTAACAATAGGGAGTGAAAGATAATGCGTAAATTATTCTTGCTATGGTTCTTGTGTCAAGCCGCATTTGCCGTTGATGCAACAATGGAAATCATTCGCCGCAGCGGCGTTTTGCCCGTGATTGATGTCTCGTATGTCGACTCGAACGCCAAGACAAAGCCCGTCATCACGCGCGTGCACAAAATGCTGATTGGCGACTTGAAGGTCAGCGGGCATTTCAATGTCCAAGAGCAGGGCGAAACGAGTCAGGGCATAGACTATGCGGACTATAAAGCCAAAGGCGTGCATCTCGCGGCGAAGGTCGCTGTGCGGCTCGAGCGCTCGGGCGTTGTTACGCAGCTCTATCTCTATGACATCACCACAGAAAAAGAGGCGCTCAATAAGCGATATAGCGTGAGCCAAGAGAACTACTACCCATTGNTGGCGCACAAAATGGCTGTGGATATTAACCAATACATCGGCGCGCCGTCCATCGACTGGATGGAGCGCTTTGTGNTGCTTTCCAAAAACACCGCGCCNAGCGTTGCGCAGATTGTGCTTGCGGATTATACNCTGACTTTTCAATCGGTTCTCATTAGCGATAATCGGCTGAATATTTTCCCGAAATGGGCGAACAAAGAGCAAACCGAGTTNTATTATACNAAATATCTCGATAAACCAACGTTGTTTAAATACAATATCCAGACCAAAACCAACCAACAGATTCTCAATTCGCAGGGCATGCTCGCGATTACCGACATCAGCAAAGATGGCAAGAAGATTCTGCTCACGATGGCGCCACAGGCGCANTCNGATGTCTTTCTCTATGACATTCCGCAAAAGCAGCTCACGCAGCTCACGAAATACGCCGGAATCGATGTCGAGGCGCATTTNATCGATGACGAAAAACGCGTGATGTTTGTCTCTGACCGCTTGGGTTACCCCAATATCTTCGCGACAGGCACTGACGGCGCNGAGGTTGTCGAGCAGCTCGTCTATCACGGGCGCAACAACAATTTCGCGACAGCCTTTGGCGAGTATATCGTCTATTCGAGTCGCGACAGCGACAATGAATTTGCGCCNAATGCGTTCAATCTTTACCTCGCTTCGACCAAAAGCGACTACATTCGCCAGCTCACAATCGAGGGCGTGAATCAGAATCCGCAATTCTCTGTCGATGGCGAAACGGTGATGTACATCAAGCACACGCCCGCCCAGAGCTCGCTTGGAATCATTCGCCTCAACTACAACAAGAGCTATCTNTTCGCCCTGCCCAAAGGCAAGATTCAGGCGATTGCGTGGTAGGATTTTGACGTTTGTTGGTCGCTTGNGGCGCGCTGTCGCAATGANGCGATGCAANGCTTGCGTGCAACATGNCAATGGAAAATTTTGCATGCGCTATTTTTTGTCATTGCGAGCGTNAGCGAAGCAATCAANCGNNTNNAANNCTNNNATNATNCTAGGATTNCTTGCCTGTTGNTTGCCACGCTCNCNCNNTGNGCTCGCTCGCAATGACGNTAGATATTNTTGTATGTGTNATTNCNNNCATTCGCNAGCGTAATGCGAAGCAATCAACCGTCTATGAANGCTTAACANGTTNGATTGCCACGAGGCTAGCGCCTCTCGCAATGACAATAAAATCTAAGAATCCCCAG
>JAAVGZ010000007.1 GCA_014799985.1 Helicobacter sp. | reverse complement strand
GTAATTTCTTTAATAGAATCCTCATGATTTAATCGACTTTGCAATTGCAAAGTCTCTATTACCGATTCAACTTTTGTACGTTGAAAATTTAGGATTGTGATGTGCATTGGGACTCCTTATAGAATTTGAAAATTTTGAATTTACCAATATTTTTGATATGTACAAATTGTATATCATTCAAAAATGGCAATAGCTTTGTTTCATCGTAGAATTTTAAAAGGTTCGTATAGAAAATGATATAACCTTTTTGTGCATCATTCAGACTTTGAAGCAAAAAATCTGGCGACATAATATGATAGTCGTTATTGTAAAAAGCAGTATAGAAATCTTCTTTTGTCGCATAATACGTACAATGGTCTGGAATATAAACTCTATATTTTGAAATATAGAGATGTCGTGCAATTTCTGTGTCATTGCATAATAAATTCTTATATTCATCATCGTAAATATTGCGCATAAAATCTAGCAGTTCTCCTCGGATTTTAATGTGTTCAGGTAATTGCCTGTGGTGTTGAGAATTTTTGCGATACCATAACAAGACAAAAACATCAAAAAGCAAAAATATAACCAATAGCCAAAAGGGGAAAACTAGACATGCTAAAATACATGCAAATGGGATTCCAAATTCAATATATCTTTGTGGTTCGCCCAAAAATCTGCCAAAACGTAAAGATGTTACAAAAAAAGCAAAAAAGCTGGCTGCGAGCAAGAGAAAAAGATTCCATTGGATAGGGTCATATCTGTCCCCACAAAAGAAATAGAACAGGAACACAGCAATATTCAAAAGCGCTCCAAGCATGATTTCAATCACGGGATTCCCTAAAATATACGACCTGTCTTTTTTAACCCAAAAATCATAAATAAAATCGCACCATATACTAGGACGAGCTGCTAGCTGCCAAGTAGGCGCCATATACTTGGAATAATTTCTTTTATGATGATATTGTGCAATCCAAAATTGCTTTGTTAATTGAAAGTTTGTGAGACATTGGAATATAATGGCTAATCCTCCAAGCAAAAGAAATTCAAAATGCAATGTGCAAACAGAAAGAAAAAAACTAGAAAATAAAAAGAACTGAAATGAAAATTGCGAACCTGTTAACATAGCAATGGTGATAAGTATTAAGATTCCATAAATCCCAAATTGATACGACAAAAAATATTCCCATTCCATGCCCATAAGATAATAAAAACAAAAATACCCAAATAAGTGCCCCAACAAAAGCCCAAAGGCACGAGCTGAAAGCCCCATAAATTTCGCGTTCCATATTGCATAAGTAATGGGAGTCAGAACAAATAGCAATGATGCGAACAAAAAAGAAAATGTGGCATTTGGAAAATAATCTGTAAGAATATCATAGGCAAAAAATCCAAAAGCGATAATCATAAATAGCATGATAACATGATTGATGATGTTTGCTTTTTTGAGCAAAAAATCATTAGGAATAAATGAACAAAATACATGGTACAACTGTGGGCATACACTAAAATATTGGTAAATTCTTTCAAAATTTGCAACTGGAAAATGATAATTTTTACGAATCAAATTCAATAACCTATAATGATAAGCATGGTCGCTACCGCCATAAGGATAGTCCATTTTATTTACTATCCAAATAAACAGTAAACATGATAAAATACTTAAAATGACGAACAACATCTATGCTTCCTAAATAAACGCTTCTTTTGCATTGGAATGTCCAAAATTAAAAGCAGAATAATGCGCAAAAAGCTCTCTGAAACATTTATTTTTATAAAGCTTTTGCCACAATACAAAAATTCCTTCTAAATCATTCAGGGCAAAGTTCATATAAAAATGCGCAATATTTTGAAGAAAATTCTCCACATTATCGCTTAAAGCTTCAAAGAATCTATTATCCGCAATGCACAATAAAAAATCATGCTTATGCACATTCAAAGATAGCTTATGTGCTTTTGTGTTGTCCTCTTTCGCGCCTTTAGTCAGATATGCAATGGTATTGAGCGAGCTTCCATTTGCCAAAAGCTCGTTGTGATAGTTTTCGTCTGCCAGTGGTGTTTTGTCGTCTAACAAAACCTCATCTGTTGTAATTCCTAGATAATCTGTGATTTTATCCATCATCTCCTTGCGCGTATTAGCAGCCTTAAGTAAGCCAAATAAAACAGGCAATCCATAATGATGCGCATATTCATAGCTCGCTGCCCACCACGAAAAACAAGCACGTAATAGTTCCTTATGTAAGACTTCATCTTTGAGGCAAAATTGCTGCGGATATTGTCTGCTATAAACATACATTGTAAGTATGTTTTTCTTTGAAGCTATCATATCTATGGGGTTGCGCAAAGTTGTCAGAATCTTGCAGTCATATTGCAAAAAAACCTCACTTCCCAACATATAAGAATGGTCATCATGTAGGCAATAGTATTGCTCGTTGCTGGGTAAATCAATTCCAAGAATATGATGTATCGTAAGAATTGCTGTTTGCAGAGGATTGTCGCCCATTATTAAATTCTTAGAATCCATTTTATCTGGGAATAATTCTGCCAAGCTTGCCGTGTGAATCTGTGGCCACTCTCCTTTTTTGTTCACAATCGTTGTTTTGGTCATTAACATTTTAAAAAATTGCTCATTATTTTTGGGTCTATTCAAGAGTGAAAAACCAAAAGGAGCGGCGCATGCGAATTGGATTCGATAGGGAGCAAAATAAATATCTCTATGTCCATAGAGCAAAGACGTACCCGTACGTGACATAGAATTGATAAAAAAAAATTTCATAGACATTACCCCACTAACTCTTCTAACACATCACGCGCCCCAAAGCCTGTATTGCGCATGGTTTTAAGAGCAGAATAATCATAAAAATAGGGTCGTGCGTCTTCATAGCGGCATAATGTATCGGTATTCAGAAATACATGGATAGGGTGCAATCCAAACATCAAATATGCCCCCCGTCCCGTACGGATTGCAACGTGCCATACATACACGCTATATCATCAGCATAATGATAGGGGCAACGTATGAGCCCGTCCCAATTGACAAACGGCGCAAGCGGCATAGCGCCCTTTGTCGCCTGCATTGGAATGCAAAGATTGCTCTCATGCGTAATCCCTTTTTCCTTGCTTGCTTGCAAGATTCTGCTGCTTGTCGCGAGGCTATGCGCCCGCATTGCCGTTGCTTCAGGAACAATGTCCATATAATGGCACAAAACCTCTTGATAATTCTTGCCATATACAAAATCGCCATTTAGCAAAGGCAAAAAATTGGGGTGGATTCCAAGCTCAAAATTAGGATTGGCACGCAGTCGTTCCAACAGCGGCGTTGCATGTGTGGCAAACCATGCTTTGACACCAAACGATTCGACAAGGTCGATACAATAGCCCAATACCTCATCGCTCGCCCAATCGATGTCAAACGTGAGAAACGTCTTGTTGACATAACTCTCCGCAACATTCACATCAATCTCGCTCACACATGCAAATGCCATTCTGCTCCTTTGCTACCATATCGGCATTATAGCAAAAAGTTAAAGACATAGTAGCAGAAAAATATTAATGGCTGCCTTCGTTGCCGCACAAGACTGCATCACCCACAATCCTCCACGCATTCGCCTGCGCGAACACCGCTGCGCTGCTGGCACGCAAAACGAGCTCGCCGCTGCTAAGCTTGCGCAAATGGCGCATTTTTTCGCGTTCTTTTTCGCTGAAGCCCCCTTCAGCGCCAATCAGAATCTCGCGCACACCGCCCGCACATTGCGCGAGGCTCTCGCCGCCAAAGTCGAACACGGCAGCTTGCGGAAAGCTGTGCAACAGAGAATCGAGGCTCTCGGCGAGCGCGATTTGCACGCAATCGCTGCGCCCACATTGCTCCGATGAATGGCGCGCGATGCGCTCCAAACGCTCGATGTCGATTCGAAAATTTTGGCTAAGCTCAGCGGGGAAAAATGTCAGCTTCGCCGCGCCAAACTCATTGAGCAGGGGCAAATCGCGCTCAATCGCCTTGTTGTCGATGATTGCACACAAAAGATGCAGAGCATGCGCGGGCTTGTTGGGCGCGAAGTTGCATGATTGCAATTGCAGTGTCGCGCTTTTGCGCCCGAGAGATTCCAAAGCATACATGTAAAGATTGTCATCAACTAAATTGCGAAACGCAAACTCCCCATGCGTCTTGCGCCGTGCGCGAAAGAGATGCACAAAGAGCTCGCCCTCGACACATAGTGTCGAATCGCCGGCTTGTGGGTGAAACGCGAAGCGCACGCTAGAGGCAGAAAAACGCCTGCAATGGGTAGTTTTTGCCGTTTTCGCGCAGCTCGACAAAGGCGCGCACAGCGACAAATTCTTCAGGCGTGTGGTGTTTGAGCCGCTCTTTGAGCCGCTCTATCATCTCCAAATCGGCGAGGACATAGAGATAGGCAAGCTCGGCTTCCTCGTTTTTGTTCGCAGTCTGTTCGGCAAAGGCGAGCCAAGAATCGGGCGAAAGGATTTTTTTGAGCTTTCGCATGAACGCGAGAATCTGCTTGGCGTCATAATGCGCAAGCTGCACGAACGATTCGGCTTCGTCCGCATCGAAGCGCAGATGTTTGCTCAAAATCGATTCGAGCAGGGCGCGAGCAATCTCGTCATTGATTTCGACATTTGGAATATAGGGCACGACATCGGTTGTCGTTTGCAAGAGCGCGAGCAGCGCGCTGCGCTTTGTGTCCGCCGATTCCGTGTTGCGCTTCAGAATCTCGAGCGCATATTGGGGGTTTTTCGCCAAGCGATTCTGCCGCTCGAGGGTAACGAGCGGTGAATCGTTGGGCACGCGAAACTGCCGCATGTCCACGATTTCGCCCTCGTTTAGCGCCTTGTAGGCGTTTAGGAAATTGTCAATCTTATCCACGCCGCTAGGGACGGTGTTTGGCAAAGGCTTGAGCTCGAATCGCTGCAACACGCGAGAGATTTCATCGATTCTGGGGTTTTTGAAATTCACGCTCTCATGCGTGCCAATCGTTTGCGCATAAATCTGCTCAATGAGTTTGGCATAGTCATGCCTGACACGGCTACTAAACAAAAAGGTGCGGATTTTGTTCACCAAAACAGCGGCGCACACAATCGCAAAGAAGACCGCCAAAGGCAAGACAATCCACACGGCAACGGGCAAGACAATCTCGTATTCGTCCCCCCAAAGCAAAAAGGGCAACGGGTAGCGATATTCTGCCGCGGTGAGCGTGTGGGTATAGAGCACAACCACGAGCGAAAACACAGCCCACACAATCACGAGATTCCTAAGCCTCATCGGCGCCTCCTCTGCCCGCTTTCGCGTTCGATATGCTCATGGCACACAATGCAATAGCGCGCATGCGGCTTGGCAAAAAGCCGCTCGATGTCGATGTCATCGCCGCACATTTCACAGATTCCATACGTCCTTTCCTCAATCTTTTTGATAGCATACTCAATCTCGTCATATTCGATGCGAAAATGGCGCATGAGCGTGTCGTCCAAAAAACTCTCGGCGCTGGCAATGGCGAAATCGCCCTCATCGCGCAGCTCCTCCTCCTCGCCCGAGCGCTCGTCATGGCGCAAAAACGCGCTGCGTAGCTCGCTCTGACGTTCCAATAGTTGTTGGTATAGCACCTGAAAGGTTTTTTTCATTCTCTCTCCTATTTGTGATAGGGGTGATTGTGCATCAAACTCAATGCACGATAGATTTGCTCCAGCGTAACCAACATCGCGATTTGATGCGACATTGTGAGCTTGGATAGCGAGACAACCGCATCGCATTGCGCCAAAAAGCGTTCGCCCAGCCCATACGCACCACCAATGAAAAAATGCACTCTTTGTCGGTCTTTGAGCAAATCAACAAACCCAAAGCTATCGAGAATCTCGCCATGTGGCGCAAGCCCAATGCAAAACGCCCCGCCCATGTGGGGCGCGAACGCTTCGCTATAAGAATCTTGCGCCAATGCCTGTTGCTTTTGGGCAATGTGGATTTTCTTCGAAAACAAATGAAGCACCTCTAGCTCGCTGCCTAACCCCCGACACAAGCGAGTAAAGCGCGACACCTCATCGTCTAGCCCTCCTTTTTGTGGTTTAGAAATGCAGCACAGGCGAATTTTGCTCATAGTCGTTCAAGNAGCGCAACAAAAAGCCGAGCCTCGCCTTGAGCTCTTTGCGCGAAACAACCATATCGATGAGCCCGTGTTCGAGCAGAAATTCTGCCTTTTGGAATCCCTCGGGCAAATCTGCGCCGATTGTTTGCTTAATCACCCGTGCGCCGGCGAAGCCNACGGTCGCGCCCGGCTCGGCGATGATGATGTCGCCCAAAAAGGCAAAAGACGCGCTGACGCCGCCCATTGTNGGGTCGGTGAGCACCGACACAAAGGGNAGCTTCGCCTCGGTGAGCTTTGCCAAAGCCGCGCTCGTTTTTGCCATTTGCATGAGCGAAAAGGTCGATTCTTGCATGCGCGCGCCGCCGCTCGCGCTGACAATCACGAGCCCCTGATGATTCACAATCGCGCGNTTAATCGCGCGGACGATTTTCTCGCCCTCGACAGAGCCCATAGAGCCGCCCATGAAGCTAAAATCAAAAAACACAATCTGCGCGCCCACGCCGTCAATCAGGCATTCGCCCGCGAGCACAGAGCTCGGGCGTCCGCATTTCTCCTCGCCTTCTTCGATGCGCCGCTCATAGCTTTTTTTGTCGACAAACGCGATGGGGTCGACGGGGCAGAGGTCTTTGTCGTATTCGACAAGGCTATCTTCATCGCAAAGCATGGCGATTCGCTCGGTCAGCGAGATTTTGAGATGATAATTGCATTTGGGGCAGACATTGTGTTGCGCAGCGACTTCTTTATAATACATGAGCGCATTGCAACCGGGGCATTTGACCCATGTCGTTGCCGATGCGGCTTCTGTGTCTTTTTTTTCTTTTTCGTCTTTAGAAAAATTTTTGAAAAAACTCGCAAAGCCCATTAGGATTCCTTCAATAAAGTACAGACTCGGTCGAAAATCTCGCGGTTGTACGAGAGCAGCAGAATCTGCTTGTCGCGATACATGAGCGCGTCATGGCACAAAAACAGCCCGGCTTGAATGTCGTATTTGCGCAGCCTGCCCTTATAGACGACAAACGACACCATGCGCGTGTAGGCNAGCGAAACGGCGCTCGCACCGAGTGAGCGCGCCTTNAATCCGCTTTCGTGCAGAAGCGCGGCGAGGTTGCCATGCTTGAAGGCGGATTCGAAGATTCCGGCTTTGGGCGCGCTGTCTGTTTGGGTGTATGGCANCAAAANATCGCCGCGCANCATAAACGCCGCGCCGTTTTCGTAGGCGCTGTCGCGAAAGAAGATTTCGCCCGTGCAATAGTTGGCGACAAGGGCGGCGAGAATCTCGCCGTTTGCGTCCGTGTAGGCGAGCGATGTGCCATAATAGGGAATGGACGAGCAGAAATTGTCGCTGCCATCGAGCGGGTCGATGATGATGATGTTGCGCTCTTTGGGCAAAACGCGCTCTTTGGGCAAGAANGGGTTGTGCAAGAAAGACTCGGGAGATTCGATGAGTCCCGATTCTTCGGTGTCGAGAATCCCAAACGGGGCGAGATGTGTGTAGAAAATCGACTCGCAGAGCAAATCAGCGCCGATGCTCACATCNCCGCCAGCGCCTTGCGTATATCGCCTGTGCAGCATGTCTTGAGGNGTGGTGAGCAGGCAAGAACGTATCTCTTGCACGGCTGTGGCAGCTGCATCGATAAAGGCTGTTAGAGCCATGCCCCAAATCCTTTTGCAAAAATGATTGCATGCATTATAGCAAAATAATGCTAAGATTGCCAAAAAGATTTGGGCANATACAATGCAAGGTTTCATTCTCTCGCTCCAGCCTGTGCGTGATGAAGATTTATGGGTCTCCGTCCTCACGTCCGAATCGCTGCTCTCTCTGTACCGATTCTATGGCGCGCGNCATAGCGTGATTGCGCTAGGGCACAAAATCGACTTTTGCNCCAAAACGCAAGGCAAGCGCGGCATTCTCTGCTTGCGCGATGTGCTNCATCTNGGCTTTTTGTGGGAAGAGGAGCGGGGCAAAAAGCTCGTGTGGCAGGAGTTTGTGCGGCTGTTGTTCGCGCACCTTAGAGATGTCGAGCACATCGAAGATTTCTACTATGCGCTGCTGTGCGANATGGCNCACAAAATGTCGAAACAGAATCCGCACAGAATCGCATGCGAGGCGTATGCCAAGATTCTCGCGTTCGAGGGGCGCGCCAACGCGCTAGAGCGCTGCTTTGTCTGCGGCAACCCTNTGGGCGCGCGCTGTGCGCTTGGGCGCGCGCTGCTCGGAATCTGCGAGCATTGTTTGCAGGGCGATGTCGCCGCGTTTGAGACGCAAAAAATCAGCTATTTTTTGCACCATTGCGATGCGATGTTGCTCGAAGACAGGGAGATTACGAAGCTTTGGAGTGTCGTTGCGCGCGGGCTATAAAATATTGATGGCAAATATTTATGAAATTATGCTAGACTTTCCATACGNGTTGTAATTATTAGGGTTTTACTGAACTATAAGGAGACGCAATGCAAATTCCAAAAGACATCTATGACGCAATGATTGCCCATGCGCAAGAGGGCTTCCCNCTCGAAGTTTGTGGCTATCTTGGCGGTGTCAAAGAAAACGGCGAAATTTGCGTTCGCAAGCATTACCGCCTGACAAACACAGACAAGAGCAATGAACATTTCACGATGGACCCAAAGGANCAATTTGAAACGTTCAAAGATGCAAAGGCGCACAACCTTAGCCTACTTGTCTGCTATCATTCCCACCCCGAATCGCCCGCGCGCCCGTCTGACGAAGACATTCGCCTCGCTTATGACCCCAACATCAACTACACGATTCTTTCGTTGCAGGAGCGCAACGCGCCTGTGATGAAGGCATTCTGGATTAAAAACGGGCAAGTCAGCCACGAAGAAATCAAAATCATCTAAAGGAAACCAATGAGCAGTTATGCAATCCCCCAATCTGTCTACACCGACCTCGAAGGCTTTCGCAAAGGGCACAGCGACTTTGCGCAAGGCAAGCTAGACGCACTCACATTCAAGACAATCCGCGTTCCGTTTGGAATCTACGAACAGCGCGAGCCCGACACCTACATGCTCCGCCTCAAAAGCGCGGCATGCTCTATCTCGCCCAAGCAATTGCGCGGGCTCGCAAAGCTCGCGCGTGAATACGCCAACCCGCTCTTGCACATCACAACGCGCGGCGGCGTGCAGCTGCACTATGCCAAATATGACGACCTCGTAACTCTGACCGAAAAAATCATGGCTTTGGGGCTTAGCGGGCGCGGCAGCGGCGGCAACACCGTGCGCAACATTGTCGCCGACCCGCTCGCCGGAATCGCGCCCGATGAGCCATTCGACNTCACGCCCTANGCCAACGCGCTCACGACCAAGATGCTCGCGCTCAAAGATTCCTACAATCTCCCGCGCAAATTCAAGATTGCGTTTAGCTCCAGCAGCGCCGACCGCGCCGTTGCGACCATCACCGATGTNGGCTTCATCGCGACAATCAAAGACGGCAAGCGCGGCTTTGTCGTGTATCTCGCCGGCGGCATGGGCGCAAAAATGCGGCTTGGCTATCGATTCCTCGATTTCTTGCCCGCCGAAGAGGCGTTCTTGCTCGCCCAAGCGACCAAGCAGGTTTTCGACCGCACGGGCAACCGCCGCAACAANCACGCGGCGCGCCTGCGCTTTGTCGCCGACAATTTGGGCGAAGAAAAGCTCAATAGCCTCGTTCTCGCCGAGATGGAATCGCTGCGCAACACNATCGATTGGCAGCTTNATTTGCATGAGATTCAATACCCAGCGCCCGTTGTCGAGCCGCTCCCANCGATGAGCGAGGAGCAAAAGCTATGGTGGAATCGATTCGTGATTCCCCAAAAGCAGCAGGGCTACTTCGCCGCCAAGATTCCGCTTAAGCTTGGCGACATTCCCACAGAATGGGCGCTCAAGCTCGCCGACATGCTCGAGCCGCTCGGCGAAGAGACGATTCGCTTCACCTCGAGCCAAAATATGTATCTCTGCAANNTGCGCGCGAAAGATTTATTGCATATTTATCCGCTCATCATGGAGTNTTCGGAACAAAGCAAAAAGCCCGCCGTCATCGGCGACATGGTCGCCTGCACAGGCGCGGCGACATGCCAGCTTGGAATCTGCCGCCCGCGCGGCGCAACGCTCAAAATCGAGGAGCAGCTCGCGCNCGAAAACCTCGACCTCGACAGCATTCAAGGGTTCAATATCCACATCTCGGGCTGCCCCAATTCATGCGGCAACCANGCAACGGGCGATTTGGGATTCTTCGGCAAAGTCTTGCGCGAAGACGGCTACCCCTACCCCGCCTACAATGTCCTCGTGGGCGCAATCATCGAGGAGGGCAAAACNCAGCTTGGCAGAAAGATTGGCGAAGTCGCCGCGTTCCACCTCCCGCGCTTTGTCAGCGAGGTCTTGCGCCTTTGGACAGCAAACAAGCCAAAACATGCCGATTTTCGCGCCTATCTCGCCAGCGGNGGCGAAGAAGAAATCGTTGCTTTGACGAAGAAATATAAAAAAGTTCCAAATTTCAAAGACGACAAGAATCCNTATTTCGACTTCAGCAGCGATGAGCTCTTCTCGCTCAAAGGGCGCGGCACGGGCGAGTGTAGCGCNGGAATGTATGACCTCATCGAGGCAGACAAAAAGGCGATGCTCGAGCTAGTCGAGGCTGCACGNAGCGGGCAAGGCGCGGATTANGACCAAATCTGCCTGCTCGCCTGCCGCATGCTGCTCGTTGCGCGCGGGCAAGAGGCGCGCGACAAAGACGGCGTGTATCGCGCGTTTAAGCTGCATTTCATCGAGGCGGGGCTGATTGACCAAAAATATCTGCCCGCCATCAAAGACAAATGCGATTCGAGCGTGCTCGAGCTCGCAGACGCGGTTGTCGCGCTGTATGCGACAATGGACAATAGCTTCAACTTCCAAAACAANGACATCGAGCGCGTTGCCAAAGACGCGCCAGAATCGGGCGGAAGCGCGGGCGGCGCGGGCGGAAATGCGGGNGCGTTTGCCGATTTTCGCGGCGTGGCATGCCCGATGAACTTCGTCAAGACCAAAATGGANCTCTCNAAGCTGCCAAGCGGCGCGCTGCTCGAGATTCTGCTCGATGANGGCGCACCGATTGAGAATGTCCCCGCCTCGCTCAAGGGCGAAGGGCACACNATTCTCGCCACCANGCGCGAAGGGGCGCATTGGCGCGTGCGTATCCAAAAGGCGTGATGAGTTGTGATATTGGTGTGTGCGATTGAAGGCGCANTGCCNTTNGTCATTGNGAGCGTTAGCGAAGCAATCNACCGTGTTGANTAACCAAACGTGTCGAGTGTTCATGGACGNTTGATTGCCACGCTCGTTGCACTCGCTCGCAATGACCCACCCCCTACCCCCTCCGNAAGGGAGGGGGCGGAATCCNACAANAACAAAAATGGCAGAATTGGAGGTGCGACTTTAGTCGCACATTTTGTGTGCAATTCTTGTTTGAGTGCGGTTGAAACCGCACCTCCAAAGATTCCATTGTCATGTTGAGCGAAGCGAAACATCTCTTTTGGATTCTGTATCGCTTTTGATTCCTTCTAGTTATCATCTTTATCTACAGATTCTATTCTTGGCTTTTTTCTTCAAAGGGGACAGGGGGACTACTTGCGTGCGCCCCCCATTACATCTTTGAATCGC
>JAAVGZ010000045.1 GCA_014799985.1 Helicobacter sp. | reverse complement strand
TTCTCAAACGTGCGTTCCTTGCCAATCGTCAGAATTAGCTGCACAAACGATTCCACAATATCTACCTTGTTCCCCCTCTTTGCCTCCGCCCAAAGAAAATGGATTGCCTGAAACAATGTCTTGGCGCGATACGACACGCAAAAATCGATTTTGCCAAGAATCTGTGCTGCCTCAAAGCCCTTGAAAACGTCTTTTGCAATCGTGTTTTTCAGCTCTTCTTCGGGCATATTCTGCGGATACATCGCGCCTCCTTTGTCGCAATCTTTATTTTCCCAAATGATAGCAGCTTTCATATTAAAATGACCTGATAGCCACAACGCGATTCATTTATGCTATAATATGCTAAATGCTAAAAGGTTGTGATGTGGAACTCGAGCTCTCTACGCTTCTTTTTCTGTTGGTTGTCGCCTTTGTCGCGGGCTTTGTCGATTCGATTGCCGGCGGCGGGGGGATTCTGACAATCCCCGCGCTGCTCTCTGTGGGCATTCCGCCGACATTTGCGCTGGGCACAAACAAGCTTCAGGCATCGTTTGGCAGCTGCGCCGCCACGCTCTATTACGCGAGGCGCGGGCTCTTGCAATATCGCCTTTTGCCAATGCTGCTCGTGTTCTGCGCCTCGGGCGCGGGCAGCCTGTGCGTACAGCTCGTGGGCAACGCGCTTCTGGCGAAGATTGTTCCGTTTTTACTCATCGCCTTTGGTCTCTATTTTCTGTTTTCGCCCAAAATCTCGGCGAGGGAGAACGCGGCGCAAAAATACGGCTGGCTCGTGCTCGCGCTTGGTTGCATCGGATTCTATGACGGCTTTTTTGGTCCCGGCACGGGCTCGTTTTTCTTTCTCGCGCTGCTTCTGCTTGGCGCATATAATATGGTTGGTGCGCTCGCGCATACTAAACTTTATAATTTTTGTACCAATATCGCCTCGATTCTGTTCTTTGCCATGCTTGGCAACGTGTTGTGGTCTGTTGGCTTTGTGATGGCGATTGGGCAGTTTGCGGGGGGCTATCTCGGCTCAAAGGTCGCGTTTGCCTATGGCGCAAAGATTATCAAACCACTCATCGTTACCGTGTCCTTGCTCGCCTCGCTCAAACTCTTGGTGGAGCAATATTCTTAAGCGCGCTATCAGCCAATTTGACGTATAATTATGGTATTTAACGCGAAAGGCAGGCAATGGTCGAGAGATATGCAACGGACGAAATGGCGCAGCTGTGGGAAGAGAGCGCGAAATATGCGCAGTGGCTCAAGGTCGAGCTCGCTGCTATCAGGGCGTGGAACAAGCTCGGGCTTGTCGATGATGCAAGCTGTGCGCTGATTTGTAACAACGCGCGTTTCGACACGGCGCGCATTGCCGACATCGAGAAGACCACGCGCCACGATGTCATCGCCTTTCTNACGTCTGTCGCCGAGAGCTTGGGCGAGGAATCGCGNTTTTTGCATTATGGCATGACAAGNTCCGACACGATTGACACGGCGCTCGCGTTGCAGATTCGCGACAGCCTGTGTCTCATNTTGCGCGACATCGATTGTCTTTTGGCGACANTNCAAAGNCGCGCGCTCGAGTGCAAAGACACGCTGTGTGTCGGCAGAAGCCACGGAATCCACGGCGAACCCATTAGCTTCGGGCTCGTTGTNGCGCATTGGTTCGATGATGTGCGCCGCGCAAAAGCCGAGCTAAAAAGCGCGCTGGAGTGCATTAGCGTGGGCAAGATGAGCGGCGCAATGGGGAACTTCGCCCACGCGCCTCTCGAGTTCGAGGAGCTCACATGCGCCGAGCTNGGGCTCGCGCCCGCGCCCATCACCACGCAGGTGATTGANANGGCGCGGCATGCGAAGGTCGTTACGAGCCTCGCGCTGCTCGCGGCGAGTTGCGAGAAAATCGCGGTCGCGATTCGGCATTTGCAGCGCACGGAGGTCTATGAGGCGGAGGAGTATTTTAGCCCCGGGCANAAGGGCAGCAGCGCGATGCCGCACAAGCGCAACCCCGTGCTTAGCGAGAACATCACGGGGCTTTGCCGCGTGATTCGCGGCTTCGTAACGCCCGCGCTCGANAATGTCGCGCTGTGGCATGAGCGCGACATCAGCCATAGCTCGGTCGAACGTTTCGTGTTTCCCGATATTTTCATCACGACCGACTTCATGTTGCGGCGGCTCGAGCGCGTTGTCGCGCAGCTTGTNGTGTATCCGCAAAACATGCTGAANAATCTCAACCTCACCGGCGGGCTCGTNTTTTCACAGAGAATCTTGCTCGAGCTGCCCAAAAAGGGGCTTAGCCGCGAGCAAAGCTATGCGATTGTGCAGCGCAACGCGATGAAGGTGTGGGAAGATTTGCAACAGGGCAAGCCGAGCGTGGATTCAAANGGGCAGAGCCTCTTTTTGCAGGCGCTCTTGGGCGATGCGGAGCTCACCGCCGCGATGAGCAGCGCGGAGATTGTGGCATGCTTTGACACGGCTTATTACACGAAACATATCGATGCGATTTTTGCGCGAATCTTTACAAAAAAAGGATAGAATCATGCAGATTGATGATACGCTTTTGGCGAAGCTCGAAAAGCTCGCGATGATTGAGGTGGGCGANGACAANAAGGAATCGATTAAGGCGCAGCTTCANGAGATTATGGACTTTGTGGGCAATCTTGAAAAACTCGACACAACAGAGCTTCAGGCGACATTTAATGTTCTCGAATCGGCGACACCCTTGCGCGAAGACGTGCCCGCGTGCGATGAGGAAATCGGGCAATCGATTCTAAGCCATGCGCCTAAGGCACAAGAGGATTATTTCATTGTGCCAAAGATTCTCTAAGCCTAGAATCGCGCTTGGAGCTTGAACCAAAATTGCGCACCCGGCTCATAGACGCGCGCGCTGGTGGGGTTTTGTAGCCCATCAATCGCAATGCTATTTTTCGAGAGATGGTAGGCATAGAGTTGGTTCGTGGCGTTCTCGACACCCACGAGCGCTGTGAAATATTTGTGCGCATAGCCCGTGTAGGCGTTGAGTGTGTAGAACCCCGCCGTTTTGCCAATATCTTGACCAATAATGTTCCCATAATCAGTCTTGAAACGATGTTGCGCGGCATTCGCAAAAACATCGACCTGCGCAATCCATGCATGATAGGCGAAATTCAGCCCAACCTTGCTCGAGAGCGGCGCGATTTGGGGCAGGGGGGAATGCAACGTGTTGCTTTGCCCGTACGTGTAGGCGAGCCCGGCGCTAAGGCGCAACGGCTCGAGGAGCTGATAGCCAATCTCGAACTCGCCGCCATAGAGTGTCGCGTCTGTGTTGAGGGCTGTCGTTTGCGCTGTGTAGTGCAGAAGAATATAATTTTTTACAAAAGACGCAAAGGCGGACGCTTGCAGATTCCATTTGCCATATTGTGTGTGTAGCCCGATGTCGAGCTGCGTGTTTTGCTCCTTTGATAGCGCCATTCCATTGACTTTATTGCGTTCCCAAAAATCGGGCGCTCTCTGCGCCAGCCCCGCTCCGACAAAGAGTGTCGTAAATGGCAGATAATGTTCATAGCGCGCAAAGGCGCTGCCCAGCCCCTCTATCGCTTTCGCGCCCGTTTCGTATTGCCGTGCGCGCGCATTGTCGTAGCGCACGCCGCCAAAGAGCCCATAGCCCGAATCGCTGACAAACTCGGCTTGCGTGTAGATTCCGATGTCTTCAAAGAGATAGTTGGGCACATAGACGTTCGCGTTGAGCATGTCGGTCGCGGCGTCTGCGCTGTTTGCCGAGGCGCTGCGCGACACATGCTTGTCGTTGTTGTAGGAAACGCCCGTGTAGAATCGCAAAGCCGTTGTGGGCTGTGCCACGACCTCTGCGCGTGCGCCGTGGTTGGTGCGTTTGGGGTTGCTCGCCATGAACATCATGCTCGCGGGGCGCAGGCTGTAATTGTCCATGACATGGTCGATTGCGTTGCGCCACAACAAGAGCTCGACCATCGGAATCGTCTTGCTGACTTCTTGCTGCACATGCAGATTCCACGATTGCCTATCAAACTCCTTGCCGTCCATTGTTCTGTCGGCATACGCCGCCTCGCCCTGACTGATGTCAAACGCGAGCTCAATCGCTGTGGTTTGCGTGGGCGTTAACGTACCTATAATACTCAAGGATTGCCTATCATATTGAGAATGCACATGTTTTTTGTTCGCCGCGCGGTAATCGTCTTGCGCATAGTCAGACGCGAGAATCTGCAATCCGCCATACTGCCCCCGCGCCGCGACATTCGCTGTCATGTCGAGTCGGTTGAAGCTGCCATAGAGCACGCTCGCATCGCCCGTGAAGCTGGGGGCAGAGGCGCGCTGGATTCCGCGCTCGAACAGAATCCCGCCCGCCATCAGCGCGCCGTAGCGCACATCTTGGGGACCCTTGACGACAGAGACGCGGTCGTAGCTCTCGGCGAAGATGTAGGTTAGCGGGGTGTCCATGCGCCCGCCGCAGCCGCCGTTGAGGATTCCGCCATCGAGGTAAATGGGCAGCCGCGATGCGCCTTGCGAGCGGAAAAAGGCTTCGCTCCCGCCGCCGCCCTTGCGCCCCATCGAGAATCCCGGGACATTCAGGAAGGATTTGGCGATTTCGCTTGAATGCAGCATCGAGCCCTGCCCGAGAAGCTCGGCGACAGCGGCAGAATCTGTCGGGTCGATTTTGCCAAAATCGGCAACAACGGTGGATTTTTCGAATGTGTGGTGGGCGGGCGCGGGGCTATCGGCGTGCAGCTGTGGTGCTGTGAGCGTTAGGGTGGATATGAGCAAAAACCTCACATGTTGTTTTTTGTTTTTCATTTTTTTTTCTTTGTGAATAAGATGTGCAGGAATTATAGTCCTATCAATCTTAANATGTATTTAAANTTGTCTGAAACTNNCTGTATANNTNANTTTTAGAAATGTATCTTATAGATATTCTTATTTTATTGACATGTTTTTAGGATTTTATTCTAATAGAAGCCATTTAATGGCTATGCTTATCTATAAAAAGATGACAATCAGAATCCTACTAAAGGTCTCGCTGTCATTGCGAGGGCGTTGCCNGAANGCAATCAAACGTCTTTGAATGCTCAACATGTTTGATTGCCACGCGTTCTTGCGAATGCTCGCAATGACAGATAGCTAGCCCCAAGCATTAACTTTCGACAAACATCACTTCTTGCAAGATGTCGCGAATCTCCTCCTTGCTCAAACGTTCTTGCTCCAAAAGCCGCTCTTCGATGCTGCGCAACGCGGGCTTGGCGTTTTCGAAAAACTCGCGCATCTCGCTTTTCGCATCGCTTAGAATCTGCAACGCATCGCTTGTGTCNCCGATNAGCTTGCTGCCCATTCCGTAACGTTCCGCCATTTCTTGGGCGAGCGCCTTCGCCTTGCTCAAATCTTCNTCGCAATTGGAATAACCTTCGCCATAATTGATTTCGAGNGCGATGATTCCCGAGAGTAGAATCTTGATTTTGTTAAAAAGCTCGCTGCGACTAAACAATTCTTTGTCAAATTCCTTGATTCCCTCATTCATTAGCGAGATTTTTTCAAATTCCATTTCCATCCAATACGCCGAAAGCGCCTTCGCGGCTTGATANGTCGCGAGAATCTTCTTTTCCTCATCNCTAAAGCTCAATTGCTTGCGCTTGCCAAGCACAACCTTGTCTTTCGAGGCGAGAATNTCTTCCATCGTGAGCAGCTTGCTCTTGCGCCGCAATGCGTGCAGCGCCGCTTCGTTCACGAGCGCCGCGAGCGCCGCGCCGCTGAATCCCACGCTAAGGCGCGAAACCTCCTCGAGGTCGAGCTCGTAATGCTTGTTGCGCAAATGCACCTCGAGAATCTTGATGCGCTCATANAANTCGGGCAGCTCGACATAGATTCTCCTATCAAACCGCCCGCTGCGCAACAGCGCCTCATCGAGCACATCGATTTTGTTGGTCGCGCCAATCACGATGACGCCCTTAGAATCCTCGAATCCGTCCATTTCCGTCAAAAGNTGNTTGAGCGTTGTTTCGCGCTCATCGTTGCGCAGGCTGCCGCGCGCCTTGCCCACCGCGTCAATCTCATCGATNAAGATGATGGACGGCGCGGCNAGCTTCGCCTTGCGAAAGATGTCTTGGACACGTTTTGCGCCCATGCCGACATAGATTTGNGCNAAGCTCGAGCCGCTTTGGTAGAAAAACGGCACGCCCGCTTCGCCCGCAACNGCTTTGGCAATCAGCGTNTTGCCCACGCCGGGAGGTCCCATCAGCAGCACGCCTTTGGGCAATTTTGTGCCAAATTGTTGGTATTTTTTGGGGTTTTTGAGAAAATCGATGATTTCTTCGAGNTCTTCTTTGACTTCTTTAATCCCCGCGACATCNTCAAATGTTACGGTGCACATTGTNGGCGANACGCGCATGTCGAACATGTCGCGGTCGTCATAGCTGCGGCTCATGTCGCGCGTGAAGCGCTTGGGCTCNATGATTCTCTCTTTTGGGCGCTCCTGTCGGAAGAATTGGTATGCCCACATTCCTGTGAAAAGGATAAACAAAACAATGGCGATGTCAAAGAGGAGCGAATAGCCGTCATACTCGCGGCGAATCTCGAGCGGGACTTTCATCGTGAGTTCGCGAATGGGGAGGCTCACCTGCGGGGCTTTGTAGTAAAGATTGTTGATTTTGACATAGAGATAGCCCCCCTCCAAATACGCATAGCTCGCCTGATTCACCTCGACAAGGCGCATCATCTCTTCGGCGCTCACGAGCTTCGCGCGGTCTTTGTAGAGCCCATAGCCCAGCAGCCCAAACGCGAACACGAGCGCGATGAGCCCGATGAATAGATTTCTGTTTTTCGATTTACGCATAATTCCCCTCCTTTTTCACCAAATAATCCTTCACAAACACCCAATCGCCGACATTTGCGGGCATGCGCTCGAAGTGGATTCTGTTGAAGAATTGGTCGAGCCCATTCCTGCCGCCGTCTTTGCCCTCGACCAACACGCACAGCGCAACGCCCTTCGCCTGCAAGCTTTGGCGAAANCGNAAGTTGTTNGAATCCACAAGCCGCTTGAGCGCATGCAGCCGCGCTTTGGCGACATCGCCGCTTGTTGTGGGCGNGAGCATGCTCGAGGGCGTGCCTTTGCGCGGCGAGTAGACGAACGGGTGGAGATGTGTGAGCGGCAGCTGCTCGAGGTTTGCTAGCGCCTGTGCGAAAATAGATTCTGTCTCGCCCGGGTGTCCCACGATGAAGTCGCTGCCAATCGCGTAGCCGAGCTTGGCAATCGCATGCAGTTGCGCATAGTCGCTCTCGAATCGGTTGCGGCGATTCATGGTTTCGAGCATCGTGTCATGCGTGTGTTGCAGGGCGATATGCAGGTGTCGCGCCATGAACGATTCCCCCAAGAGCTCGAAGAGCTCGGAATCGATTTGGCTAGGCTCGAGCGAGCCGAGCCGAATGCGTCTCACGCCATCGATTTGCGCAATCTCGCGAATGAGCCGCGCGAGCGTTGGTTTGCCCGTGTCGCGCGCNGCGCGCCCATAGCTGCCCGTGTTCGTGCCCGTGAGCACGAACTCGCTAAAGCCGCGTGAGGCNAGCAGGCGAATCTGCTCGAGAATGANGCGTGGCTCGAACGAACGCGCCGCGCCGCGCACGCTCGGGATAATGCAATAATTGCACGCAAAGTCGCAGCCCTCTTGAATCTTGACAAACGCGCGGCTCTTGCCGACAAAGTCGCCAACGAGAGTCGAATCGAGCGCCGTTTCGGGCAAGATGTGGCAGAAGGGCTCTTCGCTTTGCAGAAGCGAATCGACGTCTTCTTTGAGCGCATGCGAGAACACGGCAAAGACGAGGTTTTGTGCGAAGAGCTCCTTNCCTTGCATGCTCGCGCCACAGCCNGTTAGGAAGATTTTCTTGCCGAGCGTTTGCGCNCGGCGGACATAGTTGCGCACGCCGCTATCGGACGCGTTGGTTACGGTGCAGGAATTGACGATGATGATGTCGGCGGCTTCCTCGTTTGGCGCGATGTCAAAGTGCCGCAGGTTGCTGCGCATCACGGCTGTGTCGAAGAGGTTTGTGCGGCAACCAAAGGTTTTGAAGAAAACGCTTGGCATTATGCGTCTCCCGCATGCAGCTGTGTTTGGGGGACTGCGCCATCGCTAGGCGGCGCGTCTTTGGGCGCGCGGATTGTCGTTGTGGGGTAGGCGATTGTGATGTCGTCTTCGTTTTTGATGGCGTCAATGATTTCGCCGCAAATCGTGCTGTGCAGCGGCAGTGTGGCATAGGCGTTGGTCTGATACCATATCGAAACGCGAATCCCGTTTGCTTCAATCATCGTGAACACGCGCGGTTCGACATTGGTGTTGCGCAGCGAATAGCGGTCGCGCAAGAGGTTGAGCTGCTTGCGCGTGATGTCGGTGTAGCCCTTGGCATAATGCTTCGCGATGTCCGCACAGATTTGCACCATTTTTTTGTAATTGGAATCGAAGGTAATTGTGATGTCGATTCCGTCCCAGACGGTCTTCATGCTGCCATGCGTGTAGTTGGCAATCATGGTCGTGAAGATGTAATTGTTGGGGATAAAGATGATGCGCCCCGCGCGGCGGTTTTCCATGTAGGTCAGCAATGTGATGTTTTCGTGGATTGTGATGCGCAATAGCGAGATGTCGAGCACATCGCCGATATAGGTCGCGCCGTCTTTCACAACGCGGATTCTGTCGCCCACATGCACGCTGCCGCCCACGACAATCACGAACCAGCCGAGCACGGACATGAATAGGTCTTTCATCGCAATGGCAAGCCCAGCAGACGCGAACCCCAAGAACGCGACAAGGTATGTCACGTTTTCGAGATACGAAAACAACACAATCAGCACGATGATGATGATATTGATGTAGTTCACAATCTTGCTCATCGTGTAGCTGCGCTCGTTGCTCGTGATGTAGCGGCGGATTCCGAGCTTGAGCATGAACGCAACGAGAATCGACAGCAACACGACAAACGCGACAATGGCTGCCTTGACGACTTGGTCGGTGATTTCGGCGGTGATTTGCCCAATCTCGTCTTCTGCCTTGTTTTGGTACAAATCGAGCGTTGTGGCGAAGACATGCGAGGTCGAAACGAGGTCTTCGAGCATCGCCTGTGTCGTTTGCAGCTCTTCGGCAATCGTGCGCCCGCCGCCGAGAATGTCATCGGGGCTGCCGAGCTCTTGCAGCTCGTGTAGCAGCTTCGCCTTTTCTTGGAGGCGCTCGTTGAGGGATTTGAGCGCCTTGAAATTGCTGCCAAGCCGCTTGCTCTCGGCGCGGAGCTGTTTGATGTAGCTCACACCCTGAATGATGAGGATTGGGTTGCTCACATGGAAGTTGCGCTCTTCAATCGTGGGCGAGATGAGCTCCGTGTAGGGGTTGTCCTTGAAGTTGGCGAGCAAGTCCTTTTGCTGCTTGAGCGTCTCAATCTCGCGTTCGAGCATGGAGCGTTGAATCTGGCTCTGTGGCGCTTTGGCGAGGTTTTCGAGCTCTTGCTCGGAGTTTTGGAGCGAGCGAACGACATCAAGATAGGTCTTGTAGTTGGCATATTGCTTGCTCCATGCGTTGCTCGAATCGCTCAAATAGCGGTCGATGGACGCGAGCGAGATGAGAATCTTGTTTTGCGAGAGCATGAGCGCCGCGTTGTCTTGCTTGTTCGTGTTGGCAAACAGCAGCCCGATTCCGAGTAGATAGAGGATTACGAATCGCAAAATTGCTCCAATACGTTCATTATCTCTTCATGGGTGAATTTGTCATAAAAAAGCACATTGCCAATCGAATCGGGCAGGATAAACTTGATTTTGTTGTTGGCAGTTTTTTTGTCCAAAAAGAGAGAATGATAGAATTGCTGCTTGTTGGCGATTTTGTAGCGCGTGGGGAGATTGTACGATTGCAAAAGCGCGCAGATTCTCTCTGCCTCGTCTGACGTGAGGCAGCCGAGCTTGCAGGCGAGCGCATTCACCATCACAATGCCCATGCTGACGGCTTCGCCATGCAAGTATTGCCCATAGCCGCTCTCTTTTTCTATCGCGTGTCCAAAGGTGTGCCCATAGTTCAGCGCGGCGCGCAAGCCCTGTTCTTTTTCGTCTTGGCACACCACGCGCTGTTTGATAGAGATTGCGCAGCGCAGCGCGGTGAGCAGGGAATCTTGCGCCTCGAGGCTTAGGTGATGTTCCCAAAGCCACTCGAAAAAGGGCGCATCAAACGTTACAGCCATTTTGACAATCTCGGCAACGCCGGCGGCAAACTCGCGCGCAGGCAGGGTCTGCAAAAAGAAGGGGTCGATATGCACACTTGCGGGCTGATGAAACAGCCCGATGAGATTCTTGCCAAACGCGTTGTTGATGCCCGTTTTGCCGCCAATGCTCGCATCGACTTGCGCGAGCAGCGTGGTCGGAATCTGCACGAAGTCGATGCCGCGCATGAAGATTCCCGCCGCAAAGCCGACAATGTCGCCCACAACGCCGCCGCCAAGCGCTATCATCGTGGATTTTCTGTCGAGCCTATGCACGAAGGCTGTTTCGAGAATCCGCTGCACACTCTCGAGCGTCTTGTATTGCTCGCCATCTTCGATGATACAAATGCAGATTTCGGGCGCAGAGATTTTGGGCAGCAAGAAGTCGAGATAGAGCCCGCTCACGCGGCTGTTGCTGACCACCAAAACCTTGCCCTTGAATTGCAACTTTGGCGCTAGTGCACCAAAATGGATAGGATACGAACGATGCGGAGTTGTGATGTGTATAGAATCCATTGTGTGTCCTTATACGCTGATAGGCACAAAAAGTTTATGAGAGCCGATAAAATCGAGGCTAAGCGTGCCAAGATGGGTTGTGAAGGGTCCCAAAAACTGCCGATTTGTCATTTCTTCTGTAAAAGGAAATATACCCAAAATCTCTGAATGGGACATTAACCAAAGAATGGGGTTTTCCATTGCTGTGCTGATGACATTCAGCCGCGCCTTGAAAATCTTCGCGAGGCTATCGAAATGCTCGATTGTCTTGGTGTGGTATTGCAGGTTGGGGGCGAAATCGTAGAGAATCACGGGCTGCTTGAGTTGCGCCGCCACATCAAACGCCACGGCAGAGATTTTCTCGTTTTGCTGCCCGTCATCGAGCACAACGGCGCAGCCTTGCAGAGATTCGAAATGGTTGTCGCCCAGCCGCAACACGGGGACATTGAGGCGATAGAGCATTTTGCGCACATCGCGCTTTGCGAAGAGGTTTTGGCGCATGAGCACGAGCCCGCTCGCGAGTGTCGCCTTGTCGTTTTGCACAATCTGCGCGAGCGGCGCCGTGAAGTATTGCACAATCACCTCGAGCTTGCTCGTCTCGAGCGTGCGAATTTTGCGCACACGCTCGGGCGTGCTCGAGTGCAAAATGCGGATATAGAGCTTGCGCCCCTTGAAATGTTTGTGCAAAAAAAGCGACTCGCTAATCGCGTTGTCGACGTCTTCGTGGCTCTCAACGCTGCAATCGCAATAAAGCACGAGATTCTTGCCAAAAGGGAACGGGAACTGCCCCAATTCTTCCTTGATGCTGTGATAGACCTCGAGCAGCACAGAGGGCTCGCCCACGAGCAAGAGGGAATCGTTGGGCTGCATCGTGAGCGAGTATTTGGCGAGCATCATCTTGCCCTCGCGATAGAGCGCAACGATTTTCCATTTTTTTTGCGTGATAGAACCGATGGTGCGGTATGCAAACGAGCTGCCAAACGGAATCGTTACCTCCATAATCTCGCCCTTGTGAATCCCGATGTCTTTGGAGATGATGGGAATGTTGGGGACTTTCTCGATGAAATGCGCCGCCACGAGCGGAATCTCGGTTACGAGGCTAAGGTTTTTGTCCTCTTTTGGGAGTTTGTCGCCCAAGAGCACGATTGCCATGCGCTTGGAATAGCTCCGCAAGATGTGGTAGACCTCGATTCCTTCGGCATAGTTTTCCATGATAATCAGCGCATCGAGAATGTCTTTGGAGAGGAGGGCGAACAGCTTGCTTGGCGAGGTTGGGTCGAACACGACAAACTCAAAGTCTTGCCCTGCGTTTTGCGCGTCAATGGGCTTTTTGGACACAACCAAATAGCTATTGTAGGGAGTGCTGCGCCCACAGAGATTGCGCAAGAAATCTGTCGCGACAGCGCCATCGAGAACAAGTAAGATTTTCCTAACCATAACCCGTGCTTCTTCTACCCCTTTTTGTCGGTTGCCACATCGCCCCGCTGCGCGAGCTTGGCTCGCGATTTTGTGCGGCACAGCGCCACACGCAATCTCTAGCGGGCTGTCGAATCGCTAATGGCTATGTCTGATTCTTTTTCCATTTGACGATGAGGGGGATAAACTGCTCGATGTAGCCATCGCCCGTGCCCATGAGGTCGACGTTGTTGTAGCCATAGAATGCGATGTTGTTTGCCTGCGCGGCTTCGAAATCGCTGCGGCTATCGCCGATGAAGACCGCATCGGAAGCGTTGAGAAAAAACTCTTGGAGCAGCGCGGCGATGTTTTGGGCTTTTGGCGTGGGTGAGCCCACGATTTTGGTGAAAAAGGAGGAGATTCCAAGATAATCACAAAGCGAGCGCAACTCGGTTTGCTCCGAGCCCGAGGCGATAAACAGCGAGAGATTTGGGGGCAAATGCTCGATGAACATCACCGTGTCTGCGATGAGCAAATCTTGATTGTAGAGCTTGTTGCGCACAAAGAGGGCAAACTCGGCAACGAGCTTTTTCTCGGTCTCTTTGTCGAGCTCTTGCTTGAGAATCTGCTCGTAGAAATAGCGGATTTTGACAAATCGCGAGACGCCGCCATGCGCGAGATGGTATTTGTTGAACTCATCGAGCGCCTTTTTGGGGTGGTCGCGGAAGATGTGCAAAAAGGCTTTGGTGCGCACAGAGACGGCATCGAGAATCACGCCGTCAAAATCAAAGATATAAGCCGAAAAGGGCAGCCGCGCAAGGGTCGGCGCGGGCTTTGGGGGTTGTGGCTCGGTTGTTTTACGTCTTATCATCGTTTCCTCCAGAAGCGCCTAAGGGCGCTTGCGCTTAGTTCGTAATAGGGCTTAGTGCAATCTCGACACGGCGATTCTGCGCGCGTCCGGCTTCGGTTGAGTTGTCGGCGATGAAGTTGCTTGCGCCCATTCCCTCGACAACGAGACGCTCGGCTTGGATTTTGCGTGTTTGGAGGTATTGCGCAACGGTGTTTGCCCGTTTTTGCGAAAGCGTTTGGTTGGTCGCCGCAGAGCCCGTGCTGTCAGTGTAGCCAACAACGGTAACGATTGTTTTGTTGTGTTCTGCAAGGACAGATGCGACAGAATCGAGCGTGCTAAAGAATTGTGGGCTCAAATCGGCGCTGCCTGTTTTGAACGTGATGTCGCCGGGCATGTTGAGGATAATGTCGTTGCCGCTACGCGTAACGCTCACGCCCGTGCTTGCGAGCTGCTTGCGAAGCTTGGCGTCTTGAACGTCCATATATGCGCCCACAGCGCCGCCAGCAAGCGCGCCAATCCCCGCGCCAATCGCCGCGCCCTTCGCGCGATTCTTCTTGTTCGCGAGCGCGCCAATCCCTGCGCCTGCCACTGCGGCAATGCCTGCGCCAAGAGCCGTGCGGCTCACTTGGCTTTCGCCTGTTGTTGGGTTTGTTGTGCAAGCTGCGAGCAACAACGCAGAACAACCAAGCGCCACAGGCGCAACGATTTTTTGGCGGTAGAACAAAGACAAACTAAACATGAAAACTCCTTGCAATTCAAAATTCCGTGCATTGTAGCCAACATAAGCTTAAAGAAATATTATCTTATGAATCCTGTTCTTTTGTCTTTGGGCTTTCGAGCAGCAATTGCTGCAAGTCTTTGGGCAGATTCTCGACATAAACGCTTTGAGATGGGAAGGCGAAGCTTAGCCCATTGTCTTGGACGATGCGCATAATCTCAAAAAGCACAGATTGTTTGGTTGCTACCCATGCGGCTTTTGAAATGGCTGTGGTAAAACATGAGACAGAAATATCGATAGTCGAATCGCCAAAATTATCCAGATAAACTTCAATCGTACTCTTGTTTCCTTCATAGTCATCAATCGAGACAAGCTCTTGCCTAATCGTCATTAATGTGCTTGCGTCTGCATAATCGCTCTTTTTGGCGATTCCTTTGTGATTTTCTAGCATGTGGATAATGTCATCGATACATTTTTGCAATTTATCCGCCGTTGCGTCATAAGTCAATCCGATTGTCATCTTAATGCGTCTTCCCACTTTGCGCCGATTCCAGTTGCAAATGGCGTCATTGACAAACACGGAGTTTGGCACAAACAAAAGCGCATTGTCAAACGTACGAATCGTTGTGCGGCGCAAGCCGATTTCGACAACCGTGCCCTCGATTTTGTTGCAAGAAATCCAATCTCCTTGCGAAAATGCGTTGTCAAAAAGAATCATCACAGACGCAAAGAAGTTTGCCAAAATATCTTTTGTCGCAAGTGCCACGGCAAGACCGCCGATTCCGAGCGAGGCAACGAGTGTCGTGATGTTAAATCCCATGCGGGCAAGAATGGCTAAAGCCGCGATAATCACAACGATAGAATAGAGCACTTTCAAGATGAGATTGACAATTTCTGCGCGCACGTTTTGGTAATGTTTGCGGCTAAAAGTCGTGAGGAAGATTGTTCCATAATACTCGATGATGATGACGAAAAACCATGCGGCGCTGACGATATAGGAAATGTCAAAGATTTTGCTGACCAATTCAGGCGGATTTTGGGGATAATAGATAATCTCCCAACAAATATCAAATCCATTAAATAAGAGAATATATGACAATGGGCGCACGAGATTCTTGATGATGACGGTTCGCTTGTCCATGCTTTCTTGGTAATGAAAAATGGAGCTGATGATTTTCACCGTTGCCACAGCGAGAATCCTGCGAAGACACCAGAAAAACGCGAGAATAATAGCGCAAACAATGAGTTTGCCAAGATTAAATTTCCAAAACGAAAACGGAATCCACGTGTTGATTTTGTTGATGATTGTTTCGACACCAAGAGAATCAAAAAAGGAATTATCGTCCAAAAGCGCGCTATTTGCGTTGAGGTAATTCAGAACCTCATGGTAGCTCGCAATCTCGTTGCGCAATTGATTGAGCCGCTTCTCCAGCGCCGCTTTTTGCGCCGCAGGAATGTCGAACAGCGCGGCTTCGTATTGCTCGATATAGAGCGAATCGAGCGAGGCGAGCGTGGATTGAATCAGCGTGCTAATCTGCTCTTGCGTGTGCACCTGCTTGCGCAGCTCGAGCGTGCGCTTGAGCCAGTCAAACATCAGGGCTTGCGCGTCAATCTGTGCGCTTTGAATCTGATAGCGCAATGTGTTCGTAGGGCTGTTCTTTGCCTTTTCCAGCGCGGATTTGACCTTGCTCTTGTCTTTGTCGAGCGCCGCTTGCAACAGCGAGAGTTTGTCTTTTTTGGTGTCTAGGCTTTCGGGAATCTCGGCAAGCAGGGCGTCTTTTTGCGCGGTTTGCGCATCGCCTTCTTGTTGGTTGAGGGCTTCGAGCTTGCGCAAAAGGTTAAAGAAGGGCACAAAGTCGTATTCCATTGACGCGTTCAGCGGAACGAGCGCCATGAAAAAGAGAAAAATTGCCAAGAAGCATTTCATGTTTGTCTCCTATCCGAGCGTAATCGCCCATGTTTTTCGTTGCGTAACATCGCCAATGCAAGCGCCCGCAATCCCCTCTTTGCGCAACGCCTCGAGCGCCTTGGGGGCTTGGTCTTGCGGCAGCGCAAACAGCAGCCCGCCGCTTGTTTGTGCGTCAAAGAAGATGTTGGCGTAGGCTTGGGCGTTTTCGCCCTGAATGCCCACATGCTTGCCGAGCGATTCGCGATTCGCGCTCGAGCCGCCGGGCAAAATGCCGCCCGCCAATCTCTCCTTGACGCCGCCCATGAGCGGCACGGCGCTCGTGTCGATGTTGAGCGCGCAGATTCCGCCCGCACCGCCAGCCATCTCGAACGCATGCCCCACGAGCCCAAAGCCCGTGATGTCCGTGCATGCATGCACGCCAAAGCCCTGCATGACGCGCGCGGCATAGAGATTGAGCGTGCTCATCACGCGCGTAACCTCGTCTATCTCGCTCGCACTCGCCTTGCCACGTTTGAGCGCCGTGCTCAAAATGCCGCTGCCAAGCGGTTTGGTGAGCAGCAGCGAGTCGCCGATTTGCGGCGTGTTGTTGCGCCAGATTCGCTGTGGATTCACGAGCCCCATCACGCTTAGCCCATATTTTTGCTCTTTGTCGGCGACACTGTGCCCGCCCACAAGCGCCGCGCCCGCCTCGTTGATTTTGCTAAGCCCTCCGCGCAGAATCTCTTGTACGCACGCTTGGTCGACATTGCATTTGTCCCACGCGAGCACATTGAGCGCGCTTTTTGCCTCGCCGCCCATCGCGAACACATCGCTAAGCGCGTTTGCCGCAGCGATTGTGCCAAACGCAAAAGGGTCATCGACAACAGGCGTGATAAAGTCAATCGTGAGCACAGCCGCGAGAGTGTCGGTTAGCTGCACCACAGCGGCATCATCGCTGCCTTCAAAACCCACGAGAACATCGGAATCGGCGGCTTGGTGCGGGCGGAGATGTGAGAGGTCTTCCAGACCTATTTTGCCCGCTCAACCAGCCACCGAGACAAAATGCGTGAGCAGCGGAAAGGCGGTGCGCAATGGCGCTTTGCTCGCTTCGTCCATCGATTCTCCTTTTTGGGGATTCTAGCGCAAAATGTTGAACGGCGCGTTATTGAATCGTCAGCCAGACGAGCTCGGGTGGGTTGAAGATGCGCGGGATTTTCCAATTCAAGCTCATGCCGCGCGAAACAACGAGATAGAGCGGGGCTTGGTGGTGCGACTCGGCGATTTTGTCGCGCTCGTAGAGCCCGCCGGCATAGGGCGAGAACAAGCCCTGATTGGGCGCATAGAGCCCGTTGACTAAGAACGGAATCCGCACCTGCCCGCCATGCGTGTGCCCCGAGAGGACGACATCGAGCGGGAATTGCGCATAGTCCTCGATAAACTCGGGGCGATGCGTGAGCAGAATCTTGATAGACGAATCGCTTGGCGCAGCGGAGATTGCGCCAAACCAGCTCGGCAGGCTCTGTCGCTTCGCCTCGCGCCACGCGTTGTCGTTTGTGAGCGTTGCGCGCAGCAGCTCGCGCCAAAACGCGACATCGTTGTCAAAGCCCTTCGGGTCATCGATTCCAAACAGCCACAGGTTGTGCCCCTTGAGCTCGATTGCGACACTCGGCAGCCATGAATCGAGAATCACAATCTCATTTTCGCGCACAAGCGCCTTGATTGCGTCAATGTCGCCCATAAACTCATGGTTGCCTGTTACATAAAACTTCGGCGTTTGCCCAAAGTCGTTCTTGAGCCCCTCGAGCAGCTCGCGCGCGCCCTCGATGGGCTCTTTGTCATCGATGATGTCGCCCACGAGAAAAATGGCGTCAAGCTCGCCCTTTTGTTGGGCATTTTTGAGCTTCTCAAAGAGGTTTGGGAGATAGAATGTGCCCGAGTGCACATCGCTCAATAGCGCGATATGCAGCGGTTCTTGCGGTTGTGCGAACGTGACATCGTAGAATCGCTCGGTCAGCGGCGCATAGATTCCTGCCGCAAGCACGAGAGCGATGAGGATAAATACAAATTTTTTCATAGCTTTCTCCCAAAACGCGCATTGTAGCAGCGAATGGTTAAGATTGTAGAAATGGTTCAAATGGGGCGCTTGCTTTTTGGATTGTGTCGTTGCGAGATTTATTTCCCCTCCTTTGCGGAGGGGGCAGGGGGTGGGTCGTTGCGAGCGCTAGCGAAGCAATCAACAGGCACAGAATCCTCATGATTCTAGCTTCGTGCACGGTTGATTGCCACGCGTCCTAACGGACGCTCGCAATGACACAATGAGTGCGACTAAAGTCGCACCTCCGAATC
>JAAVGZ010000086.1:0-42876 GCA_014799985.1 Helicobacter sp. | reverse complement strand
AGANTNNATGAGCAATGGAGAATCAAAGATAGCAGAATCCAAAGCGGCGCTGTGCTGTGGCTTCGCCATAGCTTTGCGCGCGCTTTTTCTGGCGATTCTNTNANATTTTATCNTGTCATTGCGAGCGGCGCTAGCCNCGTGGCAATCAACCGTGTCAAGCGTTCAAAGACGTTTGATTGCNNCGCTAGCGCTCGCAATGACAGATAGCTAGAATCTNGTNAGATTCNATGCTAGAGATGTTTCGCTTCGCTCAACATGACAATAACAACCACCCCCTAGCCCCCTCCGCAAGGGAGGAGGAATCATGCGTGTCTGCCACATAAACAACATCGGAGCGCAAAATCGAGCATGCGTGCTCTACTCCCCCACCTCCGCGATGCGCACAATCTGCGCGATAGCCTGCGCGATTCCATAGCGGTTGACGAGCACATTTGTGCGCGCTTGGGTCAGCAAAAGTTCAGCGTCAATCAGGTGGCTCGTGGTTTCCACGCGCTCCTTGTAGCGGTTGGAAACGATTCGATAGTTTTCTTCAGCTTGAATTAAAGCTTCTTGCGCCACCTCATAAGCGCTAAGCGCGAGCGTGTAGGATTCATAAGCCTGAAAAAGTTGCAAATGCAGCTGCTGCTTGAGCTCGGCAATCTGCGCGCCAAGCGCGAGCATGTTCGCGCGCTCCCTCTGCGCGGCATAATAGCTCGAAAAGCCCTCAAATAGATTCAGCGAAACCTCAATTTTGCCCACGACTTGGTCGTCTCTGTCTGCCGTGGTCGCGAAGCTTTTCTCGCCAACGAGCTCCACAGAGGGCAGATACGCGCCATACACGCTTCGGAGCGTGTGGTATTGCGCGTTGTGCTCGTGCTCTAGCGCCTTGAGCTCCGAGCGATTTGCGAGCATCATAGATTCAAGCTCTTGCAAGTTCATCTCTGGAATCTGAAACTGCACTTCCTCGAGCTCTTCGAGCAAAAGCGTGCGCCCGGCATAGTGCTCGAGGTCTTTTTGCAAATACGCAAGCTCGCTTTTGGCGGCAAGGTAGTTCTGCTTGGCGCTGGCAAGCGAGACTTCGACCTGCAAGACATTGTTTTTCGCGACAAGCCCCACGCGAAAAAACTCGCTCGTTTCCTTGAGCTGTTGTTCAAGAAGCTTAATAGAATCTTCAAACACAAGCAGCTGCTCTTTTTGCTGGAGCAGGGCAATGTAGAGTGTTTTAATCGCCAAAATCAGCTCTTGTTTGCTCGCTTTCAGCCGATATTGTTGCGCGCTCTCCATCGCTTGGGCATTTTTGCGGTTGTGATAGTCCACAAAGCCATGAAACAAATTATAGCGCAGCGCGAGGTTTGCCTCGTTGCCGTTCGTGTTGTTGCGGTTTGCCGCGCCCTTTTTGACATTAGAGATTTGGTAGCCAAGCGCGAGGGTTGGATAGAACGCGCCCGTCATGCTCTTGGTGTGATAGTGCGCAGATTCTAGGAGTTGTTCTTGTTGTTCGATTGTCGGGTTATTTTCGAGCGCAATGGTGATAATCTCATGCACGCTCATTGCCCATGTGTTTGTCAACAAAACGAGGCAGAGGAGCGCCCTCATTGCGTTATCCTTAGTGTTGGCTTTTTCAAAAATAGCGACAAGAGGCAAGGAATCACGAAGATGGTAATCACGGTCGCAAACGCGAGCCCACCAAGAATCACAGCGCCAAGCCCGCGATAAATCTCGCTGCCTGCGCCCGGAGCGAGCACGAGCGGCAGCATGCCAAAAATCGATGTGAGCGTGCTCATATAGATGGGGCGGATTCGCGCCTGCACAGCCTCGATGATTCCGCTTTTCGCGTCCATGCCATTTTGTTTGACATTATAGAGCGATTGGTACACGATTAATATGGCATTATTCACGACAATCCCAACCAAGATAATAAACCCAAACATCGTGAGTACATCGAGTGGTTGTGGTGTCAAAAAGACATTGACAAGCCAGATTCCAATCATTCCCCCAGCAACGGCGAGNGGAATCGTGAATAGAATGATGAGTGGGTAAATGAAGTTCTCATAGAGCGCAGCCATTAGCAGGTAGATAATCAACACGGCGAGCAAGAACCCCCCCTCGAGCGCGATGCGCATTTGCGTGAGCTTGTCGGCATTGCCGCTTAGCTTGATGCTGTTGTCGCCAATCACCTCACGCATGTGCGGCGAATCGAAATGCGCTTGCAGCATCTCCATTGCCTGTTGCAGCGCGAGAGAATCGGGCGGCGAGACGAGCAGAATCGTTGTGCGCATGCGCTCATGGTGAAAGATTTCGCTGATTCCATACTCAAGCCGCGCAATCGCGAGGTTGGAGAGCGGCACAATCCCGCCTTTGGGCGTGAAAAGCGAGGCGTTGTACAGCGCCTCGGGGTCGGTGAAGTTTTGGGCATGCGAGCGCAAGACGAGGTCGATTTTGTCGCGCCCCTCTTCCTTGTATTCCGCCACCTTGCGCCCATCGAGCAGCACATCAAGCGCGATTCCAAACTCGCGCGCGCTTAGCCCCACAGCGCTAAGCCGCTCGTTGATTGGGTAATAGTTGAGCTCGGGGTAGAGAATCTCGAGGCTTGGCAGTGCGCGCACCTGCGTGCCGCTGCCGAGAACCTCGCGGATTTCTTCGCGCAACACTGCGGCTGTGGCAACGATGTCTTCGAGCCGCTCGCCGCTCACATTCACCTCGATGTCGCGCCCGCCGCCCCCTGCGCGCGCGAAAATCGCGGGCTGGCTCACGGTGGCGCGCACGCCCGGAATCTGCGCGGCAATCTCGCGCAAGACGCCCTTGAGCGCTGCGGGGCGAGACGGGTCGTTCGTGCGCACATCGACACGCATGCTGTTCTCGCTGCCAAGATAGTAGAGCTGGCTAATGGCGGGGATTGTCGCGTTGCCCTCGAAATGCGGCGCGAAGTAGGGGCGGGCGAGCTCAAAGATTTGTTCGCCGACCCATAGGCGCTCATAATAGGACGTCCCCGGCGGCGGATTGAGATTCACAATCAGCTGATTCTGATTGCCTTGCGGCAGGTATTCCATTTTCGGAAACAGCGCATAGCTTACGACAAGGCTTGTCGTTGTGAAGCCGATAATGGTCGCGAATGCCGTCTTTTTGTTGTGCATGCAGGCGCGCAGAAATGCCATCATCACCCGCACAAACGCGTTGCCGACAGATTGCAGCCAAAGCGAGAGCGCGCCCTGACGCGGGGGCTTGCGGCGTTGTGCGTAGCACAAACTCTGATAGCTCATTGTCGGAATCACAATCAGCGAAACGAAAATAGAGAAGCACACAGCCGAGCTCGCGGCGATGGCGATGTCGCGAAAGAGCTGCCCCGAGACATCGGAGATGTTGATAATCGGGATAAAAATGGCGATGGTCGTGGCGACAGAGGCGATGAGCCCGCCAATCACCTCGGCGCTGCCCTCATAGACGGCGAGCAGCGGGCTTTTGCCCATTGCCCTGTGCCGCTCGATGTTCTCGAGCACGACAATCGCGGAATCGACAAGCATGCCCACAGCAAACGAGATTCCAGCCATGCTAATCACATTCAGCGTGCGTCCCAAAAACGCCATGACGATGAATGTCCCAAAAATGCTAAGCGGCATTGCGAGCGCGATAATCAGCGTTGCGCTCCATGAGCGCAAGAACAAGAACAGCACAATCGAGGCGAGCAAGACGCCAACCAAGATGTTGCTTTGCACGAGCGCGATGGCGTCCTTGATGTAGCCGCTTTGGTCGCTCATCCACTCGAGCCGCAGCCCATTTTCTTTGAGCAAGCCCTCGTTGAGTTCGTCAAAAACGAGCGCGACAGCGGCGGTGAGCTCGAGCGTGTTCGCCTCGTTTGTGGGCTTGATGCCGATTCCGAGACTCGTTTGGAAGTTGTGCAACGTCACGGTGCTCGGGTTGGCAAAGCCGCTCTGCACGGTCGCGATGTCGCCAATCTTGATGCGCCGCAAGCCATCGCCAAAGATGAGCGTTTCGCGAATGTCTTCGGGCGTCTTGTACTCGGCGATTGTGCGCACGCGGTAGGCTTTTTGCCCATAGTTCATCGTGCCTGCCGAGACATTGATGTTCGCGCCCTCAATCGCGGCAATCGCGTCTGTAATGCTCAAGTTATACGCAGCGAGCTTTTGCGAATCGAGGATAATGTGCATTTCCCTATCCTCGCCGCCCGGGAAGCTCACCTCGGCGACACCGTCGATTCTCTCGAAATGCTGAATCACCTGTTCGTTGAAAAACGTGCGATACTCGCGCACATTCTTTGTCGGGTCTAGCGTCTTGAGCACCATAAACACCACCGCTTCGACGTCTTCGCCTGTGGCGCGGATAATCGGGCGCTCCATCGAATCGGGATAGCCCTTGACTTCGCTAAGCTTGTTGCTCACATCGAGCATGGCTTCATTGAGTGGCGTGCCAATCGAAAACTCGAGAAACACGAATCCGCGCCCGTTGCGCGCGCGCGATTGCAGGCTTTGCAGCCCGTCAAGCCCCTTGAGCGCATTCTCTTGGCGCTCGATGATTTCGCGCTCAATCTCATAGGGCGTTGCGCCGCTCCATGTGCTTTGCACGCTGATAATCGGGCGCACGACTTTGGGCGTGAGCTGGTAGGGCATCGTGCGTAGCGCCATTGTGCCAAACAGCACAAGCAAAATCATGCCGACAATCACAACGACAGGTCGAGTGATAATGCTTTGAATCATCGCTAGTTTTGGATTGTCGCGTTTGCGTATTGCAAAAACAATGTGCCGCGTTCGCTGTATGAGCTGAATTGGTCGAGGCTTGCAGCGGCGGGCGAGAGCAGGGCGACTTCATCGGCGCGCAGATTCTGCTTGATTGCCGCGACAGCGGTTTTGAGGTCGTGGCATGCGACAAACGGAATCGCGTGTTTTTCGGCGAGCGCNCAGAGCCTCTCTTCGTTGCTGCCGATTGTGTAGAGGCAGAGCTGATAGCCCGCGAGCGCTTCAAACAGCGGCAGCAGATTCGCGCCCTTGTCGTCCCCGCCGATGATGAGGTGGATTTTTTTGTCTTTGTATTGCGGCAGCGCCTTGAGTGTCGCGTCCATGTTGGTCGCCTTGCTGTCATTCACCCACAGCCGCCCCTGTGCGTCAAGCGCCTTTTGCTGCCTGTGCGCGCCGATATGGTAGCTTGCGAGCAGCTCGTAGGGCAGGGCGTTGCGCAGAATCTTGGCGCACGCAAGCGCGAGCAGCGCGTCTTGCAAGAACGGCTCGGCGAAAGGCACGCGCGCGGTGTCGATTCCAAAGAGCTTGGCGAGATGCGCGCTGTTTTCGTAGGCGATGAGCTCGCANCAACTNTTTGGCACAAGCGGCAGCAGATTCGCGGGCAGAATCGCCGTTGTGCCGCTTGGCATGCGCGCAATCACCGAGAGCTTGGAATCGCGATAGGATTCGAAGCTGCCATGCCAGCTCGCGTGGTCATCGACAATCGGCAGCAGCACATAGAGTTGCGGCGCGGCGGTGTGCGTGTAGTGCANCGTAAACGAGCTTGTCTCGAGAATCCACAGCGGCGCTTTAGAATCGAGTTTGGCGAGCGGCGTGCCGATGTTGCCGCCCGCAAGCGCGCCCTCGCTCGCAAACAGCAATTGCGTCATCTCTGTTGTGGTCGTCTTGCCGTTCGTGCCGCTAATCCACACGCTTGGCGGCATTACGGGCGCGAAATAGTCATACTCGCTACAAAGATGTTTGGCGCGCAAAATCAGCGGGTGGGTGGGCATGATTCCGGGTGATGGAATCTCGAGGTCGCTGTTTTCGGGGTCGAAAGCCGCGCTAGGGCGCAACGCGTTGCCATATTCATCGCGTGATTCTTCGCAAAACTTGTCATCATAAATCGTGCAAGCAACGCGTGCAGCGAGAGCCTTCATTGTCGTTCCATAGCCAAAAAGTGAAATGCGCATGATTCCTCCTAGCGAATCTTGAGACTCAAAATGGCGATGAGATTGCTCACAAGAGCGATAATCCAAAAGCGAATGATGATTTTGTTCTCTGCCCAGCCCTTGATTTCGAAATGATGATGAATGGGCGCCATCAGAAACACGCGCCGCCCCAAGACGCGGATTCCAAAGATTTGGGCAATCACGCTTAGCGTCTCGATGACGAAGATGAAGCCAATCAATAGGAGCGTAAATTCCGACTTCGAGAGAATCGCGCAATACGCGACAATGCTGCCGATGGCGAGGCTGCCGCTATCGCCCATAAAAATTTGCGCGGGGTGGCAGTTGTACCACAAAAAGCCGATGAGCGCGCCCATAAGCGAGGTGATGAGAATCACGACTTCGCCCACGCCGTTGATGTTGGGATAGAAGAGATAGTGGCTATATATCGCGTTGCCGCTGACATAGACGAGCACCATGAGGCTCACGAGCGCAAAGATTGAGGGCACGGTCGCGAGCCCATCGAGCCCGTCCGTGATGTTNACGGCATTGGTCGCGCAAACGAAGATGAACGCCCAAAACACGACTGCGCCGATGCCCATATTGAACAGCGGATTCTTGTAGAATGGGATATAGAGTTGCGTGTTGAGCCCATAGGCATAGAGCATGCCGCTCGCAAACAGCGCGGCGAGAACGAGCCAAAACATCTTCGCGCGCGCGCTCATGCCCGCGTTTTTGCGCGCGTAGATTTTCATGATGTCATCGCGCATGCCAATCAGCGCGAAAAAGACGAGGCAGACGATTCCAAGCGCGAGATAGAAATTGTCGAGCTTGCCCGAGAGAATCGCGGCGAAAATGGTCGCCGCCACGATGATTGTCCCGCCCATTGTCGGCGTGCCGCTCTTGGCTTGGTGATTCTTGGGNGCGAAGCTCGAAATGGGCTGCGCGGCGCGCTTTTGGGTCGCCCAGCGGATAAAGAGCGGCATCGCAAANAGCACGGAAAAGAGCGCGAGGAAGAATCCGGCGCCTGCACGGAAGGTGATGTAGGAAAAGAGGTTGATGTTGAATGTTTCCCAAAGGTAAAACAGCATGCAAGTGCCTTGTATTTGAAAAAATAGGATAGAATCGTAACGTATTATCCCTTAGACTATCGATGAGGTTTGCGCCATGTGCTCCATTCGACAAAAAGTTTTGCTGATGATTACAGACGGAATCGGCGAGAAGCCCGCCACGCCCTACAACGCGTTCACAAACGCCAAGAAGCCGACGTATGATTGGCTCTTTGCCCATGTGCCCCATAGCCTGCTCGCGACACATGGCGAGGCTGTGGGCTTGCCCGAAGGGCAGATGGGCAACAGCGAGGTCGGGCACATGATTTTGGGCGCGGGGCGCGTGCTGTATCAGGATTTGGTCAAAATCAATCGCGCGATTGCGAGCGGCGAGCTGCGCGATTCGCCCGTGTTGCGCGCGTTTGTCGCGGGCAAGAATCGCGTGCATCTCATCGGACTCCTAAGCGATGGCGGCGTGCATTCGCACATGAATCACACGCTTGCGCTCGCGCAGATTCTGTGCGCGCAAGGCTTGAGCGTGCTCGTGCATGCGATTACAGACGGCAGAGATGTTCCGCCGCACACGGCGCGCGGCTTTGTCGAACAATTGCGCGCAAGCCTGCCGCAGGGCGCGAGAATCGCCACGATTAGCGGGCGATTCTATGCAATGGACAGAGACAACCGCTGGGAACGCGTCTTGCAAGCCTATCAGAGCATCGCACAGGGCGCGAACCCAAGCGCGTTGAGCCCCGAAGAATACATCAGCGCGCAAGAGCAAAACGGAATCACCGATGAGTTCATCGAGCCCGCGAGCTTTGGCTATGACGGCTTTTGCGAGAATGATTGCGCGATTTTTGTGAATTTCCGCAGCGACAGAGCGCGCGAGATTGTGCGCATGATTGGCGCGCAAACCTTCGATGCGTGCGAGCGCGGCAGGGCATGGGTGCTGCCCATTTTGTGCATGACATGCTATGACGAGACATTTGGATTCCCCGTGTTGTTTGCAAAAGAGCATGTCTCGCCCACGCTCGCCGAGATTTTCGCCGCAAACAACCTAAGCCAGCTGCACACGGCGGAGACGGAGAAATACGCGCATGTAACCTTCTTTTTGAATGGTGGAATCGAGAAGGAGTTCCCAAACGAGCGGCATGTTCTCGTGCCAAGCCCGAAGGTCAAGACGTATGATTTGCAGCCCGAGATGAGCGCCAAAGAGGTCGGCGATGTCGTGATTGGCGGAATCGAGCAAGGAATCGATTTCATCGTTGTGAATTTCGCAAATGGCGATATGGTCGGGCACACGGGCAATTTGCAAGCGGCGATTGCGGCGGTCGAGGCTGTCGATGCCGAGCTTGGGAGAATCTTGCATGTCGCGCAAGAGCATGACTATGCCGTGCTTTTGACAAGCGACCATGGCAACTGCGAGGAAATGGCGGATTCAGAGGGCAATGTGCTCACGAACCATACGGTGGGCGATGTTTGGTGTTTCGTGCTAGCGCATGGTGTCAAAGAGTTGAGGCGAGGGAGCTTGGCAAATGTCGCGCCAAGTGTGCTTGATATGATGGGTTTGCCAATTCCCGCTGTGATGGAGCAAAGCCTCCTTGTGCGCTAACTGGCGACCCCTAGAAGATTCGAACTCCTGTTCCCACAGCGAAAATGTGGTATCCTTGGCCACTAGATGAAGGGGTCAGAGGGGCGGGGCTATGCCCCTACCAAGCCCTTAATTCCCATAACGTTTGAGAATCTCTTTGACCTCTCGCTTTTTGATGCAATACACAGCAAAACCGCGGTATGTCCCCACGCAGCCAATCGCCTCCCAGATTTGTCGCGCATTCCTGCCCTGATGCGCAAGCTCTTTGATTCTGTCTAAATAGTCGTTATAGTCATGCGCTGCCTTTGCTGGCTTTGCCGCATAGCTTGCGCGCCCTGTGTTTTGAGTGAAATACGAAGTTGCCTCATTGAGAATGTCGCTATTTTGAATAAGAAATTCTGCAAGATTGGGGCGATTTACAGAGATGAGTTGTAGCCCTTGCGCGCTAAGCGTTTTAAAGTAGGCTGTAACTTCTTGGATAGAATTGCCGAATATATTCAAATCGACAAAGAGCACGGTCGAGCCGCTTGGAATGTTGAGTTTTTTGACCTGTGCCGCGCCGCCGCCCCGAATCTTGACGAACTGCAGATTAGAAATCTGCTTTTGGTTTGCGTACTCGTAGAGCGCTAGTTTTTGTTCATTGATATGAGATTGCTCTCCGCCTTTGATGATTGCATAATACATGCCTGCTCTCCTTTTGAAATTTCAAGATAGAGTATTATAGCACAAAAATATGGCTATGCAAGAAAAAGTGCACATTTTTGGCTTTAGAGTCGTTTTAGCACAAAGCGATTAGAATCTAGGATTTCTAAGGAGCGAATGATGATGTTTAAAACCTTTAGTCTTTGGTGCGATTTTATCGAGCGCGCGTTTTTGGCGGAGGAATTTGCGCGCTGTATGCAAAGCTGGAATCTAAAAGGCGCAACGAGCAACCCCGCAATCTTCGAGCAGGCGCTGCACAACCCGTCCTATGCGGGCGACATTGCACAGCTCAAAGGGCAGGGCAGCGGCGCGAAGGCAATCTATGAATCGCTCGCCACAGCAGACATCAAAAAAGCCGCGCAGATTCTGCGCCCGCTGTATGACGCAAACCCGCAAAATGGCTGGGTGAGCATCGAGATTGACCCATTTTTGTGCGATGATGTCGCGCAATCTGTCGATGAGGGCAAGCGGCTTTTTCGCACAATCGATGAACCCAATGTGATGCTCAANGTGCCGGCGACAGAGGCGGGCTATGCGGTGATGCGCGCGCTTTTTGCGGAGGGAATCTCGGTGAATGCAACGCTTGTTTTTTCGCCCTTGCAGGCGATGAAGATTCTCGAGAGTCTGTCCGAAAACCCCAAGAATGCGCAAGCTGTGGTCAGCGTGTTCGTGTCGCGTTTCGATAGGGCATGCCCAAATTTGCAGCAGCCGCCCATGCTCGGAATCAGCAACGCGGCATGGATTCATAGAATCTTGCAGGCAAAAGCGCCCTCGTATCTGCGCACGTTGTTCGCGAGCACGGGCGTCAAGGGCGAAGAGCTGCCGAGCGATTATTATATTCGCGCGCTGCTGTTTGAGAATTGTATCAACACCGCTCCGCTGCCTGCGTTGCGGGCTTTTGCGAGCGGCACACAAGCGCCAAACGCACAAAATGAGGCGATTGCCGCATGTAGCGTTGATGAGCTCCAAAAGCGCATGGATTCCTTTGGAATCGATGTCGCCGCGCTGTCGGCAAAACTCTTTGCAGAGGGAATCGCCGCGTTCAAGGATTCCTTTGGGAATCTGCTTGCGCGGCTTGCNTNAGAAGCGCGCAATATTGCTGCGCGATTTTTGCCGTGTCAAAAGCCCGCGCGCGCTCCTTGAGAATCTCGGGCGCAATCGCGAGCTCGCCTCTACAAAGCCGCGCGAGAATCGCGACAAGAGAGGTGAGCGATTCTTCCTCGCTCACGATTGAGCCGCTCGGGAACAGCACGCCATAGCGCGTGATTTCCGNTTCTGTGTTGTAGGGCGGATTTGCCGATTCCAAGATTTCGCGCGGACCGCTCGGGCAGTCGCTGCTGATGGGCAGGATTCCAAGCGCGAGCGATTCGACCAAGACATTGAGGAATCCTTCATACAGCGAGGCGCAAAGTGTCGCGTCTGCGAGCCTGATATAGGGATAGGGATTGCTCACAAAACCCTCGAGCGCGACACAATCAGCGAGGTTGTGCGCGCCTATCATCTGTTGCAGATTCTCGCGCATTTCGCCCTCGCCAAGAATGAGCAAAAGCGGTGGCGCGGCGAGCATGCGCCTAAGGCGCGCCATCGCGAGCAGCAGCAGGCGGTGGTTTTTGCCACTATCGAGCCGCCCGATTGCCACAAGCACGATTCTGCCCGCGTTTTTTTGAGATTCAATCTCGGCGATGCGCGCGTTTGTTTCGAGGCTTTGGGATTCTATTTGGGCGATGTCAAACGGATTGTGGATAGTCGTGATATGCGTTTGGGCGATTCCAAAATGCGCCGCAAGGTCGTTGCGCACGCCGCTAGAAACTGCGACAATGTGTGTCGCACTCGGATAGAGCGCACGAATGAGCCAGCGATTCACCGCGCCGCCAAGCCCCCTTTGGTGTTGCAGGCTCGGTGTCGCGTGTTCGCTGATGATTGCGATGTGCCCCGAGATTCTGCTTGCGATGAGGTTGATGTAGTTGGGGCGATTGAGTAGCGAGAGGCAAAGCCCGATGTCATGCGCACGCAAGCGGCTTGCGAGCATGCGCGCCAAAAACGGCAGGCGCAAGAGCTTTTGCGCCGCGCTTTCATCGCTTTTGGAATCTCCCAAAACCTCGTAATCCACCTCCGCGCCATAGCTNTTTTTGTTTTCGAGCACAAAGAGCCGCACATCAAACGCGCCTTGCAGATGTGGCAGCAACGTGAGCAGCACGCGCTCTGCGCCGCCACCACCGAGCGAATAGATGAGGATTGCGAGGCGAGGTTTCATAGCCGCGCATCGCTTTTGCCCAAAGGCAGCATTCCCTTGAGGTCATAGAGAATCGTNTGTGTGCGCTCGAAGTTGAGCGCGTGGAATTGCGCATGCGCGACAGCGAGAATCACGCAATCATAATTCTTCGTTTCAAAGCTCGACAAATCGCTCAAATGTTTTTTGTATTCATGGTAAACATCGTCATCATGCGCCCAAGGGTCAAACAGGCTGACAGCGCAGCCAAATTCTTCGAGCTCACGCACGACATCAAAGACCTTCGAGTTGCGAATGTCGGGGCAGTTTTCTTTGAATGTGATGCCCAAAATGGCGACTTTTGCACCATTAATCTTGTGCCCTTTGTGAATCATGAGCTTCACCGCGCGCGCCGCGACCTTTTCTGCCATGCTGTCGTTGATGTGCCGCCCTGCGAGAATGACTTGCGAATGGTAGCCCAGCGATTCTGCTTTGTAGGTGAGGTAGTAGGGGTCGACACCGATGCAATGCCCACCGACAAGCCCCGGGCGAAAGGGCAAGAAGTTCCATTTGCTGCCCGCCGCCTCGAGCACACTTAGGGTGTCGATGCCCATTTTCTCGAAAATCAGCGCGAGCTCGTTGACAAACGCGATGTTGATGTCGCGTTGGGAGTTTTCGATAATCTTTGCCGCCTCGGCGACCTTGATGCTCTGTGCGCGGTAGATTCCAGCCGTGATGATGGACGCATACAGCGCCTCTATCTCGTCTGCGATTGCCTCTGTCGAGCCGCTCACGACCTTCTTGATGTTTTCGAGCCGATGTTGCTTGTCGCCGGGGTTGATGCGCTCGGGCGAGTAGCCGCAGAAAAAATCGACATTGTAGCGCAAGCCGCTCTCGCGCTCGAGGATTGGGACGCAATCTTCTTCGGTGCAGCCGGGATAGACCGTGCTTTCGTAAATCACGATGTCGCCCTTCTTGAGCAGCCTCCCAATCGTTTGGCTCGCGCCTAGAATCGGGCGCAAATCGGGCTTGTTGTAGCAGTCTGTCGGCGTGGGGACGGTTACGATGTAAATCTGTGCGCCCGCAATGCTCGCGCAATCGGCGCTGAAGCTAAGGTTTGTCGCGGCGCGCAACTCTTCGGGCGAGCACTCAAGCGTGCTGTCGATTCCTCGTTGCAGCTCGGCGATGCGCTCGCTTTTGATGTCGAATCCATGCACGCGATATTTTTTGCCAAACGCCACCGCAAGCGGCAGCCCCACATAGCCCAGCCCAATAATCGCAATCTCTTTCATGCGCTCTCCTTTGTGGATAAGTTTGGCTATATTTTAATCTGTTATTTATTTGAAACATGTTAAAATCGCCCATTTTGAATCGATTTGTTGGCGGGTTGCATGTTCGAGAAACTCTCTTTTTTGCTCACCAAAAGGGACAAGAGGCAGATTGCTCTGCTTTTTATTTTTTCCATTGTCATCTCTCTTGTCGAAATGGTCGGCGTCTCGGCGATTATGCCATTTATTATGGTCTCGACAGACTTTGCCGTTTTGGAAACCAACCACTATTTCAAGCTTGCCTACACAACCATTGGCTTTGCAAGCCCCAAAGACTTTGTGGTCGCGTTTGGCATTTTCTTGCTCTTTTTCTATGTCATTCGGAGCGTGCTGAACCTTGCCTATCAATATGGTCTCGCGAAACTTTCGTATGGTACATATCATGAATTATCACAAAAACTTTTTGCATGCTATCTCGCGTTGGGCTATCAAGATTTTGTCAATAAAAACAGCGCAAATCTTTCCAAAACAATCATCAACGAAGCGTCCAATTTCACGATTCTATTGAGCTCTGTGCTCTTTATGTTCTCCGAAATCTTCATCGTTGTTTTGCTCTATGCTTTGCTTTTGTTTGTCGATTGGACAATCACGCTTTCGCTCACGATTCTTTTGTTTGTCGCTGTGCTGCTCATCAAGGGCGGATTCTCGAAGATTCTTAAAAAAGAGGGCAAGGAACGCGAAGAGAATCAGAAGATTTTCTATGAGATTCTCAACTCGACTTTTGGCAATTTCAAATGGATTAAGCTTCAGAGTATCCGCTCTCCTTTGCGTGCACAATTTCTCGATGTCTCGTCAAAAGTCGCGCATGCGAACATCATTCACCGCACCTTTTTGCACCTCCCGCGCCTCACCCTCGAAGCCGTTGGATTCTGTGTCATGGTTTTGATTGTCTCGTATTTGGTCTATACAAAAGACGGCGATGTGAAAGTCTTTTTGCCGCTTCTTTCAACGTATGTGCTCGCGCTCTATCGTTTGCTGCCGTCTATCAATCGGATTTTTGATAGTTACAACTATATCTTGTTCTATCATCGTTCGCTCGAAGTCGTCTATAATGATTTATTGCTACCAAGCAAAAAATTGGGAGACGCGTCCCTCGCGTTTGAACAAAAAATTGAGCTCAAGAATCTCTCGTTTTCTTATACCGACAAGCAGCCGCTTTTTGTCGATGTTTCTTTGACGATTCGCAAGGGCGAGAAAGTCGCCTTTGTCGGAGAATCGGGCGGCGGAAAGAGTACGTTGGTTGATTTGATTATCGGGCTNTATCGCCCAAATGCGGGCGAAGTGTGCGTGGATAATGTGCCGCTCACGTTGGATAATATTAAGTCATGGCGCGCCAAAGTGGGCTATATTCCTCAAAATGTCTATTTGTTCGATGGTTCTGTGGCTGACAATATCGTTTTTGGGCGNGATTATGACGAAGAGCGGCTCGTTTCTGTGTTGCGACAAGCAGGAATGCTCGAGATTCTGCAGCAAAAAGAGGGCTTGGCGACACAGGTTGGCGAGGGCGGGAATCTCTTTAGTGGCGGGCAGAAACAGCGCATCGCGATTGCGCGTGCGCTCTATGGCAACCCCGAGATTCTCGTGCTCGATGAAGCAACGAGTGCGCTCGACATGCAAACCGANGCGATGATTATGGACAGCATTTACGCCGCGAGCGAGCAAAAGACATTGTTGATTATCGCGCATCGCCTAAGTACAATCGAGCATTGCGAGAGTGTGTATCGCCTTAAAGCTGGCGAAATTATCAAAGAAAGGTAGACGATGAAAGTTGATAGAATATTGCGCTATTATCGCCTGACGAGCAAGCGCTATGCCTATAAGACATTACGCAAATTTCAAGAGACATATCTTTTTAACAAGATGACGTCTTTTATTNTGTTGTTTTTACCCATTATTATCGCTGTGGGCGCTGTTGGTTCTATCTACAAATATTATTTTGANAGCATAGAGCCGATTGCGTTTCAAAAAGATGTTTTTATCTATGACACCGCGCAGGTTTTGGATTCAAACTTGCGCGAGAAAATTTTGGACATCAATGCGCAGTTTCAAGAGTTGCCCAACACGCCCAAAATCACGTTTGTGAGTGTTCCAAGCCTGCAAGGCGTCTATGTCAATCGCTATATCGAGCTTTTGTCAAAACCGCTCGAATCTCTTCATTCTGGGAAAAACATNTTAATCTTTGTCGCCCAAAAAGAAAACAAGATTGCCGTATGGACATCGCATCATACAGAATCATCGGCGCAAAAACTCGCCGCCCTCGCCGAACGTAGCGAAAAGTTTGTTGCAAACGAGGGGATTAACGCAAGTCTTGATAATATGATTCAGACAATTTTTTATGAGCTTTTGCCCGATTCCGAACAAAAACTCGCGCTCCAAAAGTTTGCGTTGAGCAGCGAAGAGCTCGAGATTGCCGAAGAACACAGCTCGATAATGGAGATTTTTCTCAAGATTGTCATCATTATCGTGATTCTTGTTTTGTTTGTGCGATTTGANAAAGACAAAATACCAACCTAAAAGGAGACAATATGGAAATCAATAAAAGCGACATTATTGCTTGTGCGGGGGGGGGGGGGCAAAATATTTGATGTATTTGCCGTATCGCCAGACGGATTTTATCCAAAAAATCATTGCAAATACAGGCAAGCCCTATGAGGTCGAAATGCTCGAAGACATGTTGCAGCGCACAAAAGAGAATGATTTGATTCTTGATATTGGAACGAATATCGGGAATCACACCATCTGCCTTGCCGCAAATGGACGCAAAGTATGTGGATTTGAAGCAAATCCAAAGATGTTTGAGCTTGCGCAAGTCAATGTTGCGCTTAATCAATTGCAAAATCGTGTACAGATTCATTGTTGTGGAATCTCGGACAAAGAGGAACGTGCAAATTTTGCCGCCGAGATTCCAACCAATTTTGGCGCAATGCGGTTGCAACAAACGCAAGATGGCGGGATTGTCTGCCATAGTCTCGATAGCTTTAATTTTAGCGAGCCCATTAAGATGATAAAAATTGATGTCGAGGGAATGGAGGACAAAGTTTTGCGCGGCGCGCAGAATCTCATCGAGAAAAACCGACCGATTCTNTATCTCGANGCACAAAGGTTTGAGGAGTTTAAGAGAATCGATGAAATTATGACCAAAATGGATTATGTCCATTGTAAAGTATTTGGCTTGGCACTCTCACATCTTTATCTGCCAAAAGAGAAAGTGAATGCCCAAGATTTGAGTAAAAAAATATCGATTATTTCCGAAGATTATAGAAAGCAAAAAAGTCTGTTATTTGGTTTTTATAATATGCAACGACATGAGGAGAGTATCGTAATGCTTGGAAGCGAAAAACGTTCCTCGTTTCATCGTTTGCCACCCTATCTCGCTGCACTGCTTTGTGCTCGCCGTTATCATTGCCGTTCGCATCATCGCCGCTCAAATTATATCAACATTATTTTATATCTCTTGAGTTTTGGAATGATAAAACGATGATGATAAACTTGAAGCAACATCGCAATGGTAAAAGTTATCTTTCACCATTACGATGTTTTGCTACATTCCGAGCATGCCGTTAAAGTCATTCTCGATTTTGAGAATATCAAGCGCGCCCGCAATCGCTCCGCGATGATGGACGGCGTGATTGAGCATTGCGAGAATCAAAAATCCACGTGGCTTTTTAAATTCTATGCCCGGAAAAGCGAGCACGGCAACGCTGTCAAAATCTTCAATGGATTGGATTAGCTCGATGACTTTGCTATCCACTTGGTCTTGCAATTTTGCAAATGCGTCCAAGTCATTGAAAATGGTGCTTTGAAGCTTGCCTTCGGGTGTGATTGCCCCAAAAAGTGCGTCTAGCCCATCGAGCTTTTTTGTCGCAAATGGGCTAAAATGTTGGAACACAATGCCGATTGTGCCGCAAAGACTATGTTCTGCCGTTCGCATAATGCTGCCATAATAAAGCCCGCAATCTTTGTATAATGCGTCTTTGGGCGCGCCTTGCAAAACCGCGAACATATTTTTGTTCGCGAACTGATTGTATTGTGCCTGAAGCAACAGAGCCTGTTTCATTTTGTCTCCTTGTGATGATTTGAGGTAGGAATTTTGGCATGAAATATTCCAAAAGTCAAGTAGGCATTTTTTTATTACATAGTATTCTTTTTGAAACTATTGCATTGCTTAGGCTTTTGTGCTATGATTATTTTTGCAAAAATTTGGAATCAAAGGCAGACAATGCACGAAAAAATGAGCCCCTACTATTCGCCATGCCCTGTGGAAACCGCGCTCAACCTGATTGGCAACAAATGGAAAATTTTGATTATCCATGATTTGATGCTTGGCAAGCGGCGATTTGGTGAGCTTAGAAGGTCGATTAGCGCAGCCAAGAAACAGAGCATTTCGCAAAAGGTTTTGACACAGAATCTCCGCGAGCTCGAGGATGCAAAGCTCATTTGCCGCAAGGTCTATGCCGAAGTCCCGCCGAAGGTCGAATACAGCCTCACAGAGCTTGGGCAGAGCCTAAAGAGCGTCATTAACAGCCTCGAGAGCTGGGGGGAGTATTATCAGGGCATGTGGTAGCGCGGGCATGAATTTTGTATTTTTATAAATTTTTAAGGTTGTAGATGCTAGAATTGAATGTTGTTGACGATGACAAGGTTTGTCGTAAAATAGGCTCGATTTGGAATCGTGTTTGGCGGCGAGGGGACAATGCTTGATAAAACCGAAATAAAGACTATGCAGAATATAGAATCTAAATATTACATGCAACCCATGCTTGCAAAAATCAGGACTGATATTGTAAATGAGACATGCCAACTACAAGATATTTTTAATCGTCTATATGATTATTTGATGGGTTGCAGAGATGAAGTAGAAAGTCTGATTCAGAAAAAAATAGAAAGAGGTGAGATAAGAGATGCAAGTCAAGCCAGAAAAAGTGTTGCGGGTAGTGCATTTTCAAATCTTCTTATTTGGGTATTTCTCAAAAATAAAGAGGAAGGACATATTAGAGAAGACATTTTTATTACTGCCAAAATATCTTTTGTCCCACAATGGAGAGATTTATTTTTTATTAAAGTGGGCGATGATACACAAAAGCCCGATGTTGACTTGGTGATTTATAGTTTAAACTCTGATAATAGTTTGAAAAGTTGTTTGATTCTATCTCTTAAAACTTCCTTGCGCGAAAGAGCAGGGCAGACCTATAAATGGAAGCTTTTAATGGAGATTGCAAATACAGAATCTAGCATTAAAGATAAATATGATATTGTCTATAATCCGCCTATTCTGCCTTTGGTATGTTTTGCTACGGTAAATTTTTATAATGAAATCAATACCCCACAGCATAGAGGAATGTTTAAGTTTTTTGATTGTGCGTTCATAGGGAAAAATATAGCAACGGCTGATTTTATAAAACCACTGAGTTATTTAATTAAATATGTGAATGAGAATTTGTAATGATGTTTTTAGAAACCACTCATTCTAATGAGCAGCTTACACACAGAGAGTCTATTCAGCCCTCAATTGCGCAAGATTGTTTTAGAAATTATAATCCAAAATATGATTTTTTAGGGCAATCTTATGCTTCAATGTATCCAAATTTGCATAAATATCCCGCGACAATGCTGCCACAGATTGGTTTGGAGCTTTTGAAAGATTTTGGGGCAGAAAAGAGCATGCTTTTAGACCCCTATTGCGGAAGTGGTTCTAGTTTTATGAGCGGAATAGAATATGGGATTAATGAATTTGTTGGTTTTGATATGAATCCTTTGGCTGTGATGATTGCAAAAGCAAAATTGACTTTTATAGATTCTCAAATCATTTTAGAAGAGAAAAGAAATATACTCAATCAAATATTAATGCAAAAATTCAAAAATCAAGGAATACTCAATCATAAATTAGACGAGAATCCACTTGATAACATTACAAATCTCGATTTTTGGATAGAAAAAGACGCGCAAACTGATTTGCGAATTGTTTATTCTTGTATCAAAAACCTCAATAATAGAGCCGTGCAAAATCTATTTTTGCTCGCCTTTAGTGAGACATTGCGAGAGGCGAGCTATACAAGAAATAATGAGTTTAAGCTTTTTAGAATGAAAAATCATGAAGATTACAAACCAAATGTCGTAGATATTTTTAGTAAAAATTTGGAATCTTTGGTAGGCGATTATTTGACCTTTTATCAACCAAAAATACAAAACATTAGCTTTGAGATTACAAATTCTGGCTTTCGAGCGAGTAATTATCGTTTTGATACCGTTCTCACAAGCCCTCCCTATGGAGATTCTAAAACGACTGTGGCGTATGGACAATTCAGCACTTTTATCAATGAGTGGTTGGGTTATGGAGAGGCACGAAAACTAGATTCTAAACTCATGGGAGGCTCAAAGGCAAATGAGCTTTACAATAATGGTTTGATGACAGATTATATTCTTGAGATTGCCAAAGTGGATAAAAAGAGGGCATTGGAGGTCTCAAGTTTTTATTTCGATTTAGAAGCTAGTATCAAGAACATGCTGGATTCTATCAATAGAAAAGGCAAGGTATTCTTCATAGTAGGGAATCGCCGAGTAAAAAATATCCTACTTCCTACCGATAAATTTATTGCCGAAGTCTTTTGCAAAAATGGATTTAAGCATCTACAAACAATAAAACGTAAGATTTCCAATAAATCTATGCCACTTCAAAATTCCCCAAGCAATAGAAGCGGTGCAATATCTAGCACGATGAATGATGAATATATTGTGGTGTGCGAGAAATTTTAAGGGTCATGGATTTTTTAGAATCACAAGACATGCAGATTTTTAATGAGGATTGCCAAAAGGGATTGCGAGTGTTACATGATAATTCAATCGATTTTATCGTAACAGACCCGCCATATTTTATTGACGGAATGGGTGATGAATGGAATGATACAAGTCTAAAAAACAAGGCGAAAAAATCGGGCGTGATTGGTGGCTTGCCTGTGGGCATGAGGTTTGATAGAGTGCAGGGGGAGAGACTGCAAGCATTTATGAATCCAATCGCAAAAGAGTTTTTGCGTATACTCAAACCCGGAGGATTCTGTGTCGTCTTTTCGCAGGCAAGACTTTACCATAGAATGGCGATGAGTTTGGACTTGGCAGGGTTTGAAATCCGTGATATGCTCGCTTGGAAATATGAGGGGCAGGCGAAGGCGTTTTCGCAAAGTCATTTTATAAAAAAGGATAAGAATCTCACAGACAAGCAAAAAGAAACTTTGATAAAAGAGCTAGAGGGATACAAGACGCCGCAGCTCAAACCACAGATTGAACCGATGGTTTTGGCACAAAAACCAAAAGAGGGCACGTTTGTGCAGAATTGGCAGAAATATCGCTTGGGGCTTCTGAATACAAAAGAAAGTCTCGATGGTAAGTTTCCAAGCAATGTCATGGAAGTCCCCAAGCACACAAGAAACTGCGAAAGTGAGGAGAAAATAGAACATCTGACGCGCAAGCCCGTGCGGCTCATCTCTCATCTAATTAGACTTTTCACACAAGAAGGGCAGGTTGTGCTCGACCCTTTTATGGGCAGCGGCGCGCATGCCATTGCAGCGCTGCAAAATCATCGCAAGTTTATAGGCTACGAGATTGAGAAAAAGTATTTTGAGATTGCGAAGAATAGGATTGCTGAATATACGAAATGAACTACATCGGCTCTAAATTCAAACTCTATTCTTTCTTGCAAGTAAGCATAGAATCTGCGCTCCAAGAAGCCAACGCGAAACCACTAAAAGATTCCGTGCTTTGTGATATGTTTGCGGGAACGTCGGCTGTGGGGAAACTATTCAAAAACAAAGTGAAGCAAGTCATAAGTAACGACAAAGAGTATTATAGTTTTGTTTTGAGCAAAAATTATATTGAGAATTGCCAAAGAATCGAGGGCGCAGAATCGATGTTTCAGGAGCTGCAAAGCGATGAGGCGACACCGCCCATTGAGGGTAAGATTTACCAAAATTATTGCTTGGGAAAAGGGCATGCACACGCAAGGCAGTATTTTAGCGATGATAACGGGGCAAAAATCGATGCGATTCGTGTTAAGATTGAGCAATGGAGGCAGCATGGGCTTGAGAGTGCGGCATATTTTCATCTGCTCGCCTCGCTCCTAGAATCTGCCGACAAAGTCGCCAACACGGCTTCTGTCTATGGAGCGTTTCTGAAGACTCTCAAAAAAAGCGCGGCAAAGTCCCTTGTCCTAGAGCCCGCATTCTTTGAATATAGCAAGAATCAACATGCAGTTTTCAATGAAGATTCCAATCAACTCATTCAAAAGATAGGGGGCGATATTCTCTATCTCGACCCGCCCTATAATGCGCGAGAATATGGCGCAAATTATCATATTTTAAACACGATTGCGCTTTATGATGATTTTACTCCACGTGGCAAAACGGGCTTGCGAGAGTATGAAAAATCAAATTGGTGCAAGAAGGCAAAAGTCGCCAATGAGCTAGAAACTCTCATCAAAAATGCGAAATTTGAATGGATTTTCTTGAGTTATAATGACGAAGGTTTGCTAAGTTTGGAGCAAATTCGAGCGATATTTGAAAAATATGGCACATACTCACTTAAGCGCCAAAAGCACCAACGTTTCAAGGCAGATTCCAATCGTGTGCACAAGCAAGATTCGACTATAGAATATTTGCATATTCTCCATAAATAACTATCGATTATCTGCCCCGTTTTTTCTGAATCCATTCGCTCAAATTTGCAAGATACATATAGAATAGAGGGATAAAAAATACCGCCAAGAATGTCGCGGCGAGCATGCCTCCGAGCACGCCTGTGGCGATAGAATGGCGGCTCAAACTCCCCGCGCCGCTGCTGATTGCGAGCGGTAAAACACCCATGCTAAATGCGAGCGACGTCATGACAATCGGACGGAATCGCAATTTTGCTGCGCCAATGGCAGATTCGATAATACTCTTGTCCTCTCTTTCCCTAAGTTGCATTGCAAATTCGACAATCAAAATCGCGTTTTTTGCGGCAAGTGCAATCAGGACGAGTAGCCCGACTTGGAAGTAAATATCGTTTTCTAATCCTCGCAAAAAGGTTGCCAAGATTGCCCCAAAAAGCGCAAAGGGAACGGCGCTAAGTACACACAAGGGCATGAGCCAGCGCTCGTATTGTGCGACAAGAATGAGGAAGACAAAGACAAGCCCAAAGATAAAAGCCGTTGCGCCGCTGCTTTGGCTGACTTTTTCTTGATAAGTCGAGCCGAAATAGGCGAGGTCATAGCCTTGTGGCAAAATCTCTGCCGCGATTTCCTCAATCGCCGCTATCGTGTCGCCGCTCGAATAGCCCTCGTTTGGATAGCCGATGATTTGCGCGGCAGGAAAAAGGTTAAAACGATTCACAATCTCTGCGCCGATGACATATTGGAATCGCAAAAGAGAGCTTAGGGGAACAAAGTTGCCATCGTCTGATTTGACAAAGACATATTTTAAGTCTTCGGGGCTTTGGCGATAGTCTTGTTCGCTTTGTGCAATCACGCGAAAGGTGCGATTGAACAGCTCGAAATTGTTGATGTAATAGCTTCCAAAAGTTACCTGCATTGTCCTAAAGACATCATAGATATTAACATTGAGGGCTGCCGCTTTTTCTCTGTCCAGATAGACAGAGACTTGGGGTGTGTCCACCGATAGACTCGTGAAAGCATTGCGAATCTCTTTACGTTTCAAGGCTTCTTGCACCATTAAGTCGGTGTATTTTTTGAGCTCTTCCAAGCTCCCGCCCTCTTTACTTTGGATATAAACATTCACACCACTCGAATCTAAACCAATGATTGTTGGTGCTTGGTTGGCGATAAAACGAGCGTCAGGATAGCTTTGCAATTCTTTCGTAATATTTTGAATGAATGCCCTATCGCTTTTGCCTTTGTCTTTCCGTTCACTCCAATCGATGAGGCGATAGAATCCTATGCCACCATTGCTTTTAAATCCCTGCGAAAGAAAGCTAAAACCAGCAATCGTTGTCATCTCGGCAATCAGAGGATTATTTTCTAAAGTGGCAATCAAATCTTTTTGCACTTGTGTCGTGCGCGAGAGCGATGCGGCTTCGGGCAGAATCGTATGAATTTGTACTATACCCATGTCCTCTGCTGGGACAAGCGAGCGCGGTGTTTTTTGGAAGAGTTCATAAGTCGCAAAGAGCATGACAGCCAAGAGGCAGAGAAAGAGCAAGCCTCTTTTCAGAACCTTTGCGACTTGTTGAGAAAACTTGAGCGTGAGTTTCTCAAAAAACATGTCAAATTTAGCGATGAGATAAAAAGGTTTTGATTCTGTTGGTTTGAGACAGATGGCACACAAACTCGGTGTGAGAGTGAGCGCAACGCAACCTGAAATCACGACAGAAATCACGATTGTAATCGCAAATTGGCGGTAGATTTCTCCGCTAAATCCTCCCATAAAGGCAACGGGAATAAATACGGCGCTTAGAACCAAGACAATGGCGACCACAGGGGCGGTGATTTCTTGCATAGAACGAATCGTAGCTTCTTTGGCGTTTAGGTGCTCTTGGTGCATAATGCGCTCGACATTTTCAATCACAATAATCGCGTCATCGACCACGATTCCAATCGCAAGAATCAGCCCAAAAAGCGTGAGCAAATTAATCGTAAAACCAAAGAGATAGAGCCCGATAAATGTACCAATGATTGATACGGGAATCGCAATGCATGGAATGATTGTTGCGCGCCAATTTCCTAGAAAAATATAGATAATCAACACGACAAGAACAATGGCTTCTATGAATGTTTTCATGACCTCTTTTATGGATTCCACGATAAATTCTGTGGGGCGAAACGGGTTGGAATATTTGATTCCTTCGGGGAACTTTTGCGATAATTGTTCCATTGTCGCTTGGACATTGTTTGCCACATCGAGGATATTTGCACCGGGTTGCAAAGTAATACGTAGCGGCACGGACGGCGTGGAGTTGTAGAAATTCGAAGTGAGATATTCTTGCGCGCCAAGTTCCACGCGCGCAATATCTTTAAGTCGAAGCATAGAACCATCGGCATTTGCCCTAATGATGATATTCTCAAATTCTTCGGGGGTAGAGAATAGTCCTTGTGTAACAATTGTGTAGGCAAATTCGCTTTGTGCAATGGGTTCTGCGCCAAGTTTTCCGGGCGCAAATTGTGCGTTTTGTTGCTGGATTTTGTCGATAACATCTAGGGGTGTGAGGTTAAGGAGTGCGAGCTTATCGGGAAGCAGCCATATCCGCATCGCATAATCCGAACGACTCCATAAATCGACATCGCCGATTCCCTGAATCCTTTTAAGTTCATCGATGATATTCAGAATCGCATAATTTGCCAAATAGAGTTGCGAAAAACTGGAATCTTCTGAATAGAGATGATAGAGCCCAACGACTGCGGTGGAGTTTTTGCGCACCGTTACGCCGAGTCTTTGCACCTCGCTAGGAAGTTGGCTAAGAACGGCTTGCACGCGATTATTGACATTCACAACAGCCATATCGGGGTCGGCATCGTTGTTGAAAAAGACGCTAAGATTCATCGTGCCGCTCGATGTTGTCGAAGTGCGGATATAAATCATATCTTCCACACCATTAATGCTATTTTCTAGGATACTCGCGACATTAGTCGAAATCGTCTCTGCGCTCGCTCCCGGATAGTTTGCGCTCACGACAATTTGTGTTGGAACAAGCTTTGGATATTGTTCAATCGGAAGGCTAAAAAGGCACAAAAAACCTGCGATGACGATAATGATAGAAACCACAGCCGAGAATGCGGGGCGATTGATAAAGAATCTCGAGAACATCATTTTCCTTGCGTTTTATGAGTTGGTTTGATTGTAGCAAAAAAGTGTGAAGCGAACGTGAATCATTTGTGAATCATTTTTCAAGATTTCCCTTCGCATAGTTTTTGCCCAAAAAGACGCCCAAGAGTCCCCAGACAAACGAGATTGCCGCGCCCACGAGCAGCACACAGAGAATCCCAACGCTTGCGAGCACGCTTTCGATTTGTGCTGAGAGCGCGTCTCCGCCGCGATAAACGACCGTGTCGAGGAAGTTTTTGACTTTATATTTAGAATCGGCGCTAAGTGGCACGAACAGCATTTCGCGCCCGGGTTTGACGAGCGCATATTCGCCCACGCGCCGCATGCTCATGACGATTGCGAGGGGCAAAAAGGCGGGGTGTGTGAAGCTAAGAACGATAAAGCCAAGCGCGATGATGAAGCCAAGTGTGCTCAAAAGAGCCGTGATTCCAAAGAAACGCGCAATTTTTGCGGTCAGGAAGATTTGAATGAATAGCGAGCTAAGTTGCACGATTAAATCGATATTGGCAAAAGCGGCAATTCTCGCCTCGCGTGTCGGAAAGAGTTCGCGTACGATTCGCGCTTGTTCCATATATAAAAATGTTGAAACACTTGTGAGCAAAAGGATAAATGCGCAGAGAGCCAAGAGTGGTTTGGAGGCGATGATGAGTTTAAAACCTGCAAAAGGATTCTTTGAGCCAATCGTTTTGTCAAAGCGGCTTAATTGTTCTGCATTTTCAAAGTGCCGCAACTCTCTAAGAATCGCATTTTTGAGCGCGATTCCAACGAGCAACAAGGAAATAGAGATGAAAACGAGGTTTGCCACGCCAAGATTTGCGACCAAAAAGCTCACGCTTCCCGCCCCGGCGATGCTACCCAAGCTCGCGCCCGCCGAGATGATTCCAAAAAGTCGGCTGCTTGCCTCTTTGCTAAAAACATCGGACAGCAAGCTCCACGCGCTCGAAAAGGCGAACAAGTTAAAGACGCTAATCCACACATAAAAGACACGCGAAAGCCAGATAAAACTTTGTGTGTGGGGCTCAAAAAGATTCATCAAAACATAGAAAATCAAAAGATTGAGCGCGAAGAAGATAAAGACGCAATCCGCATAGAATCGCCGCTTGATTTTGCCACTGAGCCACATCAGCAATAGAGACGAAAAGACGCAGACGACAAAGGTTGCCAAAAAAAGCCATTTGAGCTCGTCTTTGCCGCCTTCTAGCCCCAAGGCATCGCGCATGGGGCGCAGGATTGCATACGAGCTAAACAGCACAAAGATAAAGCCACTTGAAAGTGCAAGGAGCTTGAGCTCGCCTTCTTTGAGGCTTAGAATCTTATAAAATGTGGCTTTCATTGTTTATTTTCCAGATAGCGATTCGACTTGTTTTGGATAACGTTCACTAATGATTTTATCAAGTTGCATGTTGATGTGTGCATGTGCATTGCTTTTCCTTATGCTTAATTTTTTGAGATTCTATTATAGAATCTTATTAATATATGGCGATTGCAGATTCTCAAGTCTGCTTCTATTTGTCGTGTCAAAAATGGGCGACATAAAGGGCTTTGCATTGTGTTCTCCTAGTCGGCAATCTCGAAGGTAGTTTTGACTTCTGATATCTTCATTTCAAAAATCTCCAAATAATGATTGTTGTTTAGTATGTTGCGTATCACATACTTGCGCTACTGTGTAATTCTTAACTAATGATTCTTTTATGGCATTTCTGTTGTTTTCACTTGCACCCAAATGATAAAAATGTTCAATTATATCAATATTAAACTGCCCCCACAATGTTGATATGTAAATATTATGTCTATATTGATTGCTATGCCATGTAGATAAGATAAATTTTGCTCGTGTTTTAGATAAAATATCATAAAGTGCTTGTTCTTTATCCTCACTCCAAGTATTAAAATAATCCGAATGTCTATCAATGTATGGTGGGTCGCAATAGATAAAATCTTCTTGTTTGGCAAGTTTTAAGCTATCTGTAAAATCACAGACTCTAAATTCATAATCATTGGTTTTTAGCAATTGACTAACCCACTCAATTTGGTTTGTAATTTTTGTAATATAAGCTTGTGAAAATCTATTTTCTTTCTTACAAAAAGGCACATTGAATCCCCCTTTTGCATTAAAGCGCATAAGCCCATTAAAGCAGCTACGATTTAAAAATAAAAAATCAAAAGAGTTATGTGTTTTGTTGAATCTTTCTCGTATTCTAAGATAATGTTCTTGCCCATATTTTTGTAGATTAGAACCTTCTTTATCGAGATAGTTCTTCATGGAATTTTTGGTGATAATCCCATTTTGAATATTCTGATAAAATTCGATAATATGAGGATTGTTATCACTAAATATAGCCCTTTTGGGCGCAATATTAAATCCTACAACACCACTTCCCATGAATGGCTCAAAATAAATACCATTGTTTTTATCCCATTGTAAAAATTTTTTAATGTCTGCAATAAGCTTACTCTTGATACCTTGAATTTTAATTGGAGGGATAAATACCTTATTCATATTTGCCCCTATATGCAAGATATTTTTTAAGTTTGGTAATTTTCTTTATGTTTCCTTTGGCATCTACAACACTGATTTGTCCATAGTTAATCCAATAATCATCAAAAATCTCTTCACCCAATTCAGCAAAAATACCTTTTTCATTAAAAATATCGTTAATATTTTTAATGCTTCCTATGTTTGCTGTATTTCCACTGCCGCTAGAATCGCTCGCGATTTTGTATTTTTCAACAAAAAATAAGTCAAGATTTTTAATAACAGATTGAATGGTTTTTAAGTCTTGTAGTATATATCTTTGTAGTTCGTTCACAATAACTCTGTCATAAATTATACCCAAACAGAAATGCCCCAGATACTCTTTATAGGGGAATTGAATATTTTTAGTAGATTCTCTGTTCTTAAAATATTCTCCATGAGAACCTAACGTAAAGCCATTGCAAAGTGTAGGATTATTTTCAATACGGTAGGTCGTTTTTAAATCTACTGCAAACTTGATATGGGAATCTATTTTTGAAACAAACGATAAATCGGGATAATAATTTTGATGATTTGGTAAAACAATATCGAAATTATATTGAATAGCAAAATCTTGTATAAATGGAAAGATATGAATCTCCAAAATTTTAGAAATAATTTTAGTATCATTAGAGATACTAAAAATTGTTTTATCGATGTCAATAAAACCCTTGACTTTCCATTCATTTTTTTCGCAAATTTTATCTTTTAAACTGCAAAGGAATACCCTAAATTCCTTTTTAAACATTTGTTTATCCATTCTCACTCCTTTATAATCAACAACTCGTGGCTTTGCTTGATATTATCTGTATCGCCTCGCTCCACGCGATTTTTACCGATTCGTGTTTCACCTTGCCCCATAGTGTATTGCCATTTGGGTTCTAAGATTCTAAAGTCTTTGTAGGCTTCTCGCACAAATGCGCAATCATTGTAGCTTAAAATAAATTTGCCCTTATGGCTTTTGAGACATTGCGCCAAAAGTGCGTGATTAAAGCCGTTATGATGAATAGGAAAATTGCGCATTGGGTAGATTCCCTTAAACATCTTAGAATCTCCCTCTAAAAAATACGGTGGGTCGCAATAGAAAAAATCATTAGGATATGCTTCAAACACTTTTTCAAAACTTTGGCATTCCACGCTTAGATTTTGCAGTCTAAAATCTTGCCCCAAATCTTTTAATTTTTGCAAAGCATTTAAATAGCGACCTTTATCCTCATAAATCTTACTCAACCACCCCAAGAATCCGGGTCCATAGCTAAGATTGAAGTTAAAATAATAATCCCGAGCAAGCGTGAGGGAATCGAGTTTGATTTGGGCAGTATTTTGCGAATCTTTATGCCGCTCATTCCAAAAGGATTTAAGCTCTTGTTTGATGTTTGCGTATGTTTCTTTTGTTGGCTCGAGTTGAAGTAATTCTCCATAAAGTTTTTCAGAATCTGCAATCAAAACCTGCCAAAAATTCACCAAAATATCAAATATATCAAAGGCTTTCACTTCTAAATCTAGCTCTAACGCACTTGCGATTTCTACGCTCCCTCCCCCCATAAAGGGCGAAATAAGACGCTTTATATCATTGGGAAAATGCTCTAGGATTAACCCAACCGCTAGAGTTTTGCCTCCACCATAGCGCAGAGGGCTTTTAGTATAGCGTTTATAGGTTAGGGATTTGCCTTTGAGAGAATCCAAAAAGCAAGCCCTTTTGTCAGCAAAGGTATCATCTTGGTAAAAGAGATTTTGCCGCTCCAAAGTTACTACCAATTGAACTCCTTCAAATCTTTAATAATTTGTCCAAGAAAACGAGCTTTTGTTCGTATCAAGCCCAATCAATGTTTTTCTGTCTTGCTCGCTTAGGACAAAGTCAAAAACATTGATGTTCTCTTGCAGGCGATTCTTTTTGGACGTTTTGGGAATCGCGCCGATTCCTTGCTCGATAAGAAAGCGCAAGATGATTTGCGCGGGCGTTTTGTTGTATTTTGCCGCAAGATTCTTCAACGTTTGGTTGTCCAAAATCGAACCTTTGCCCGCGATAAAAGGACTCCATGATTGTAGAAGCGTGCCATGTTTTTTCATCGCCTCTCGCAAAGGAATTTGCTGCATCAGCAAATGCGTTTCGCATTGATTTACTGCTGGAATCACCTCGCATGACTGCACAAAGTCATTATACGCCCTTGCGCCAAAGTTGGAGATTCCAATGCTTTTTAAAACACCTTGTTTGTAGAAGCTCTCCATTGCCTTATACATCGCCTTAGAATGTGGATAGGGCGAATGAATGAGCAATAAATCAATCATATCCATTCCTAATGTTTTGAGCGATTTTTCAATCGATTTTTTTGTCGCATCTTCGCTTGGAGAATCTAAAAGCTTTGTTTCGACAAAAAACTCTTCGCGCTTCAGTCCGCTCGCGCGAATCGCCGCGCCTAGCTCGGCTTCGTTGCCATACATTTGCGCGCTGTCAAAGAGCCGATAGCCAATCTCGATGGCTTCGCTCATTGCCTTTTGCCCGCTTGCACCCGTGAGCGCATACGTTCCAAGCCCCAAAATGGGCATTTGAATGCCATTATTGAGCGTTAGAAATTCCATTTTGACTCCTTGTTTTTCGCTAGCAAGCAGGCTTTGGCTCGAAAGTCCTCCAAGCGCAAGCAAGCTTGCAATTTTTGCAGAGGTTTTAAGAAATTCTCGGCGGTTTTGCATTGTGTTTCCTTTAATTTGAATTTGGCATTTTGGTGATTGCAATCACAAAATCTTTCTTTTGGTTGCGCAGGGTTTGAATGAGGATTTCTTGGTTGCCCTCAATCGCGCCAAGCTTAATGAGCCCCGGATATGGAGGCTGTTTGGCATAATAAAGTCCAACCTTTCCCCACGGAGCAAAATAGAAAAAATCTCCGCTTTGTGGGTCATAGTTGCCACTTTCTTGCCCGCTTAGTTTTTTGGGTAGCGATGCGATTTTTTCTTTGCCCACATAATCGCTAAAACGAAGTTCCAAAGGCAAGAGATTCCATAAATCTCGCGCCGCAGCATTATCCTCCATAACAAAGACAAACTCTTGATTCTCGATTTGCATTTGCAGTCGCATAGTCTTCTCCTCTTTCGCCCAAAGATTGCAAACAAGCCCCAAAAACAGCAACAAAACAAGGCTTAGCTGCCGCATATATCGCTCCTCTAAAACTGAATGCACTATTATAAAGCCTAACAGCTACTCTTTGTCAAGGGCTTTTTGCAAAAAATGCGTAAAATTTTAGTAAAATATTTGACCTCTCCCATGATTTATGCTATCATGCGCCAAAACACAAGGAACACCAATGGCTCATCTCTTACGGCTCGTCTATCCCCAATGGCAGGGCGGCGACATCGCAAGTTGGTTTAACGACCTAAGCCCAAAAGAGGCGGCGCAGGGCTATGTCTTGGGCGCGCAGATTCTCGCGCTGCTCGCCGATTCTATCGCGCCTTGCGACACGGCGGTGGTGAATGTCGCGACCGATTTCGCGCTCGATAGCGCGGGGCGGCGCGTTGTGCAAGACGGAATCATCGACAAAGCCGCGCTGTTGCAACAGACCAAAGACGTGCTCGCGATTCTTGCGGAGCGCAAGCCCGCGAAGATTCTGACGCTCGGCGGCGAATGCGCCGTGAGCGTGCCGAGCTTTTGCTATCTCGCGCGCCTCTATGCCGATGATGTCGCGCTGTTGTGGCTGGACGCGCACCCCGACATCGGGCTGCCCAATGATGATTTTTACAAGGGCTACCACGCGATGGCGGTGAGCGCCATCATCGGGCAAGGGGGACTTACGCAAACCTTTGGGCTACCCGCTGCGATTGCTCCGCAAAAGGCGCTGCTCATAGGCTTGCATTCAGACGAGGCAACGCATTATGCGGCGCGCCAAAGGGAGTTTGGGCTTGAATCCCTCGCGCCAGAAGAGGCGACAGATTCTAAAAATGTCATGCAATGGCTCGAAAAAGTCGGGGCGAAAAAGGTTGTGATTCATCTTGATTTAGATGTGCTCAACCCAAAAGAGCTTTATGCCGCTGTGGGCAACACGGGGCAAATGAGTATTGAACAAGTATTGCAAATCATTCAAGACGTGGCGCAAAAATATGATGTGGTTGGGCTAAGTGTCGCCGAACATCTGCCGCAAGTGCAAATCAAACTCAAGAGGCTTTTGCAGGGCTTGCCGCTCGTAAAAGAAGTTTAGGATAAAACGCAAAGGAACATCAATGCAATGTTATATTGTCGATGCGTTTAGCGATAGAATCTTTGGTGGGAATCCTGCGGCNGTTTGTGTGTTGNATGATAAATGGTTGCCCGATTCNATTATGCAAAATATNGCCAAAGAACANAATCTCTCNGAAACGGCATTTTGCCTTTGTCAAGATGGCGCGTATTTGTTACGTTGGTTTACGCCAACACATGAAGTCGACCTCTGTGGGCATGCCACGCTCGCAAGTGGCTTTGTNGTTTTAAATTACATCGATAGTGNGCAAAATCAAGTCGCCTTTAAGACNCAAAGNGGAATCCTCTATGTGCGCAAGCAAAATCATGGAGATTCCAAACTCTATGAGCTCGATTTACCGAGTTATGCGCTTTCAACGCTCGAGCCCACATCGGAGCGATGTGCGCAGATAGAGCATGCGCTCGGGNTTGTGCCGCTCGAAATGTGGCTTGGGCGCGACTTGGTCTGTGTGGTGAAAGACGAGGCAGAGGTGCGGGAGTGTCGCCCAAATTGGGACGCCCTGCTTGGNACAGAAGGCGCGCTTTGCCACATCACCGCGCGTGGGAGCGGCGNTTTTGATTGNGTGAGCCGCAGCTTTGCGCCCAAGCTTGGGGTTCGCGAAGACCCCGTTTGTGGCTCGGGGCATTGCCATATCGTGCCGCTTTGGGCGCAGAAGCTTGGCAAGACAGAGCTTGTCGCCTACCAAGCATCGGCGCGNGGCGGCGTGCTCTATGCGCGCAATCTGGGCGAGAGGGTGAGCCTCTCGGGCAATGCCGTGCTGTTTTCGCGCAATGAGATTAGCGAAGCAAATCTGCAAAAGTGGCTTTAGGAATCGTTGCACGATGTGGGCGAGATTCTTTAAAAAGGAGTATCAAATGAACGATGTTTTTGTGAGCAAAAATGCCCAAGAACTTTGCGCGTATGCGAAAGAAAAATATGGCGATGAGCTCGAATTTTTGTGGGATAAATTCCCCAAAAATGCGATTTTGCGCAAGAAAGAAAGCAAGAAATGGTATGCGGCTTTTTTGGTGATTGACAAAACCAAGCTTGGCTTAAAAGAATCGGGCGATGTCGAGATAATCAATCTCAAGCTCGACCCGCAAGATGTGCTCGCTTTTGTNGATAATAAGACATGCTTTAAGGCATATCACATGAACAAGAAACATTGGATAAGCATTTTGCTCACGGGCAAAACGNTACCNCTCAAACAGCTCTGCAAGTTTTTGGACGAAAGTTATGCGCTCGCCTAAGCTTGGAATCTGGCATGATTCCAAGCCAAGCNNGCGCCTATGCCTTCGTGTCNATCGCGATTCCGCTTTGCAAGGCGCTCGCGAGCCCGAGCTGCAATGTTTTTGCGTTGTCTCCGCTTAGGCTAAACTGAAAGCTGCCNCCGATAGCCTCCGCGACAGCNTTTGTCGTTGGCTCTTGCCCCGATTCTGCGCGCNGCCTCATTTCCTCGAGCCGCTTNTCNTCCTCTNTCNTNNCCTCNANNCGCTNNTNTTCGAGCCGCTCTTGCTCCTTTTTCTCCTCTTGNNTNCNCTTCGCGTTNGCTGCGGCAATCTTGCCGTCAGGGTCGCTGCTGCCGCTGCNCATCATCACCATATTGCCATCGGCATCGATGCTATANCCCACATACGTGAGCGTCCCCGCAAACATCGATGTGTTCAGCGACTGCATCGCCTCGAGATTCTCTTCGAGCCATTGCATTTTCTCGGGGTCATCGAGCGCCTTTTGCAAAAACGCGGGCGAAACATCGATAGACGCGGGAATCCCCTCAATCGTCTTGTCGGCGCGATAGACGCCATAGCGCTCGCCCAAATATTTNGCATAATCCTGCACATTCTCAAACTTTGCCTGCTGCTTGTTGCTCGCGCCAGCCTGTGTCGCAGTGANNGCGGCATTCGCCGCAATGTGATTTGTTGCTTCGATTGNCATTNGNGCCTCCTACATCTTCACATCGAGCGCGATTCCGCTTTGCAAGGCGTTTGCGAGCCCCGCCTGCACCGCCTTTGCGCTGTCTGCNCTGATTGTTACCTGAATCTGTCCTTTGTCGCCTTTCTCGCGCAATTCCTCGAGCCGCTTNTCNTCCTCTTTNTTCGCCTCGATTCGCTCTTGTTCGAGNCGCTCTTTTTCGCGCGCCTCTTCTTGCTTGCGCTTCGCGTTCGCGCGCGCAATGCTGCCGTCCGGGTCNTTTGTGCTGACAGCCATTGTCGTAATCGAACCAACGCTATCAACATTGTAGCTCAAGCTCACATACTCCCCAAACATCGGCTTCTTGACGGGTTGNCTCATGATTTTGAGATTCTCCTCGAGCCACTCGCGCGCCTCTGGGTCGTTGAACGCNTGTTGCAAGACATGGCTTGGGACATTGATNGTCGTTGGCACGCCGCCAANGCTCNTNGCCGCTTGGTTGATTCCNTATTGCTCGCCCAAATACTTGGCATACTCGCCGACACTCGCNAACTCNTTTTGCTTGGAATCGTTNGTNATNGTNNNTGCNGCCATATCCTCTGTCTCGGTATAGCTCGACNACTCGNGCCCCCAACATCGCTGCGTTCGCCTTTGCAGCCTGATAACCGCTCGTGTTGATTGTGTTCATATTTACTCCTTAGTGATAGTATGAGAGTACATCGGTTTTTGTCCAAAAAAAAAAGCCTTTTTTGTAGAATAAANAGNCANGANNANNATNNAATCGCGNNCNCAGCGGCATTTGGGCNGAAAAATAAATTTTCGAGATTCGCCGCAAAAAGNCGCNCAACCCCTTGACTGATACTAGGTATCATACCATATAATTGCTATTTTGACAAGGAGCAACGATGAGCCGCAAAACATTTCTNCNNATNNTCGCCCTTTTTGGCGCGCTGTGNTTGGGCGNTGTCCNGCTTTTGGCGCANANCCCNGNGCCGCAAAANGGCGCAACGGNCGCAACAACGGTGCTAATCATCGGCGCGAACGGGAGTGTCGCAAAAGAGGCGATAGCGATGTTTCTGCAAAAAACCGATGTGAATCTCAAGCTTTTCTTGCGCAACGCCAAGCGGCTNGAGCACCTCAAGAGCNCNNGCGTNGAGGTTGTGGAGGGCGATGCGACAGACAAAGTCGCGCTCACAAACGCGATGNGCGGCGTCAATGTCGTGTATGCAAATTTATATGGCAAAAACACGCCGCAAATGGCGAGCGCCATCATCGAATCGATGCAAGCAGCGGGGCTGAAGCGGCTCGTTTGGATTACCTCGTTTGGCGTGTATAATGGGCAATANCANGAGATTCCCGATTCCGAGCTTGCGCGCATTGCGAGCTATATTGCGCCACATCGCGAAGAGGTGAAGGTCATCGAGGCGTCAAATCTCGACTATACATTGATTCGCGCGCAATGGTTTAGCAACGCTGACGAGATTGATTACGAGCTCACGCAAAAGGGCGAGCCGTTTAAGAATCCGAGCGCGAGAATCTCGCGCAAGAGCATCGCCGATTTGATAGTGCGGCTTTGCACAACGCCCGATTTTGGCATTCGCCAAAGTTTGGGAATCAATAAGCCCCTATAAATGCAAAAGGAGAAGGAATGCAAAGAATCATGAGTTTGGCTTTAGTTGGCGCGTTAAGTTGCGTCAATCTTGGAATCGCAAAGGAGTTAGCACAAATGAAAAACCAAGAAGTGGTTAAAAGCGGAAGCTTGGGAGGATTTAAGGGAGATTCTAAAATCTTCAGTGGAGATGTGAACGTGAAAATGCTGTTCAAAAGCGATAGCTATCGTCCCTTTGGTGGAGCTTTGGTGCGGTTTGAAAAAGGCGCACGCACGGCGTGGCACACGCACCCAGCGGGGCAGACGCTGCTCGTTACGCAGGGCAGCATCTACACGGGCACGAAGGACGGAATCGCCCAAATCGCCAAGCCGGGCGATACCGTGCTCTGCCCACCTGATGTGCAGCATTGGCATGGCGCGGGACTGAAAGAAATCGGCGAGCATATCGCGATTACGCACGAAAAAGACGGCAAGAATGTTACATGGCTCGAGCTTTTAAGTGATGAGGAATATAAAAGCTATGTCCAAGCGGCAGAAAAACAATCAAAGGAGTAAAAATGGCAACACAATTTTCACCCCGCAGCACACCAGCGCCAACGACAAATCGCGATATTTTTACGCGTGATTTGGCGGGCGAGCTGATCGATATGAACGACAAAGAGTTTCCGAAGATTCGCGAGATTATCTTGCGCACAACGGCGCTCACAAACAAGCTTAATTCACGTGCGCATAGTCCCAAGAAAGTGCGCAAGATTTTTAGCAAAATCATTGGGAAAAAGGTCGATGAAAGTACGTGGATAATCCCGCCCTTCTATGTCGATTTTGGGCGCAATATCCGCGTGGGCAAAAACTTCTTTATGAATCAGGCTTGCACATTTATGGACAGAGGCGGAATCACGATTGGCGATGATGTGTTTATCGCGCCCAAAGTCTGCCTAACAACGATTAACCATGATTTTAATCCCTACAATCGCCGAGCGACTTTTTGCAAGCCGATTGTCATCAAAGATAGGGTATGGATTGGAATCAATGTAACGATTTGCCCGGGCGTAACGATTGGCGAAAATTCTGTGATTGCTGCGGGTAGTGTCGTTACGAAAGACGTGCCGCCCAACGTGATTGTTGCGGGCAATCCGGCGAAAGTGATTAAGCAACTAGATTATGAGAGGAAAGGTTAGATGAAAACAAAGAAAAGGCAATCTCATGACGTAGAATCCTCCACACAAGCGCATGATTCTAGCCGCAGAGATTTTCTCAAAACAACGGCAAAAATTGCCGCTGTGGCGGGCTTGGCAGACGTGGGGGCTTTTGCCATTGCGCAACAAACAAAAACGAAAGGAGACAAGATGCAGGCATTATTGTTAAACGGCGCAAAGAAATTTGCTGGTTCAGAGGGTAGGTTAAGTGCGACTTTGCAAGCGGTGGCAAAAGAGACGCTAGAATCGATGGGCTTTTCTGTGATTGAAACGATTATTGACAAGGGCTATGATGTGCAAGAAGAAGTGCAAAAGATTGCCAAGAGCGATGTGTTAATCTATCAATTGCCCGCTTGGTGGATGGGCGAGCCGTGGATTGCGAAAAAATACATTGACGAAGTCTATATCGCAGGGGCTGGTGTGTTGTTTAAAAACGATGGGCGCAGCCGCAAAGACGATAGCCTAAAATATGGCAGCGGCGGGTTGTCGCAGGGCAAAAAGGTGATGTTGAGTGTTACATGGAATGCGCCGATTGAGGCTTTTACNGACAAGAATGGATTCTTTGAAGGTTTGGGTGTGGAAATGGTCTATTTTCATTTGCGCAAGGCGCATGAATTTTTAGGAATGCAGGTTTTGCCCACTTTTATGTGCAACGATGTCGTTAAGAATCCGCAAGTTGAGCAATACATCAAAGACTACAAGGCGCATTTGCGCAAAGTTCTCGGATAGTTGGAGCAAGAATGCAACGCAAAATAACGAACCATTCAAGGCGCAAATTCATCAAAAATTCGCTCGCCATTGCGGGAAGCTTGAGCGTGCTTGGTTTTGGCGCGCAAGGTTTTGCAAAAACACTCAAATCACCAAAGGAGCAGACAATGAATCTCACCAAAAAAGCACAGCAGACTTTCGAGACGCTTTTTGGCAAAGTCGACATAGCGCAAGTGCCGCTCGCAAAAACAGACCCCGAGTTTTTTAGCAATTATGCCAATTTTGCCTTCGATGACGTTTTGCAACATTCAGACCTGAATCTGCAAGAAAGGCTCTTGATAATCCTTGCTTCGCTCGTGGCGATTCCGGCTCTTGGCGAGTATCAAACAATTCTCGGCGCAGCGCTTAAAAATAATGTCTCGCCTGTGATGATTAAAGAAGTTGTTTATCAGGCGACACCCTATGTCGGAATGGGTAAGGTGATTGATTTTATCAACGCAACCAACGAGGCTTTTGTCGCCAACAACATCGCCCTGCCTTTGCAGCCCCAAGCAACGACAAATCGGCAGAATCGCAAAGACAAGGGGCTCGCGACACAGCGCGCGCTTTTTGGCGAGGCGATTGACAAAGGCAACGCGGCAGCGCCAGCAGATGTCAAGCACATTCGTGAGTTTTTGTCGGCAAATTGTTTTGGAGATTACTATACAAGAACGGGGCTTGATTTGAAGTTTAGAGAGTTGCTCACCTTCGTGTATATTCTCTCGATGGGCGGCGCAGATGCGCAGGTGAGGGCGCATGTCGCGGGCAATCTGCGCATCGGAAACGACAGGGCGCGGCTCGTTTCTGTCGTTACCGCGCTCGTGCCCTACATCGGCTATCCGCGAAGCCTGAACGCGCTTGGCGCAATCGATGAACTCGCGCCCTATTCCTAGAATTTTAATATTTCTCTAAGGTATTATGGTGTAGGATTCTGCATTACTTTGAAGTTTACAAACCTCTGTCGAGTGCCCGAGAGGGTCGGGGGGGGGGGGGGATTTATGCGGTTAGGTTCATTGCATTCGTTTGGTATTGGCACAAAGATAGGCATTGGGCTTGCGATGATATTGGCNGGCTGCATGATTNTCGTAACATTCGTTGTGTCGCAGGTGATGGTCGCAATCCAGACAACAGAATCCGAGAAAATGCTCGTCAACGCCGCCGAGGGCGAGGCAGCCCTCGTGAATGGCTATTTCAACGAAATCTACGCGTCCGTGAACGCGAGCAAGCAATATGTCATGCGCAATGTGTGGAAAGGCGANCAAGCCGTTCTTGACGATGACATCATCGATATGCTGCTTAGCAACCAATGGGGCGATTTCGGCTATGTGTACATCAATGACCCACGTTATAAAAATGAGCAAATCATAAACCCCAAGCACCGTCTACCCAACGGCGATTTTATGGTTTTGGCGATTAGAAACGAGCAAAATAAAACAGAAATTATCCAAGCAGATGAGACGCTCATGCACTTTGGAAGCGTGCAAAAGGCGCTTAGCACGAGCCAGCCCACCGTTGGCAGCCCAAGTTGGGAAAAAATTAATAATAAAGAATACTTTGGCATGGGCATTAACCAGCCCATTTTCGACAAAAATGGCACGACCATTGGCGTTCTTGGCGTGTTTGTCGATTTGTTGGCTGTTAATGCGATTCTCCAAGACCCTGCGCGCTCGGTGTTCAAAGGCGATTTCAAGGGCATGTATGCGACCGATTCGACAATCGCGGGGCACGGGCGGCGCGAGTTTTTGGGCAAGTTTTTGCGCGAAGTCAACCAGAGCCCCACGATGAACGAGCTCAAGCACATGATTGAAAACCAAATCGATGGCTTGTCGAGCTATATCAACTCGCTAGGCGAGTTTAGCCACACGGCGGTTGCNACAATGCACATCGGGGGCAATTTGGCGACTTGGACGCTCATCATCTCTGCGCCCGAAAGCTCCATCAACGAGCCCATTGTCAAGCTGCGAATCGCTATGATTGTCGCCAACATCACCGTTGTCGTCATTGTCGTGTTGGCAATGCTCGTTTTTGTGCGCCTGCAAATCATCTCGCGTTTGCAAGTTCTCTCGTCTCTTCTTTTGAATTTCTTTGAATATCTCAATCATAAAGTTCCAAATCCACCCAACTTTGTCCAACCCAAATCGCATGATGAAATTGGCACAATGGCGTTCGCGATTAACGAAAACATCAAGCAAACCCAAGAGGGGCTGGAGGCAGACAAGCAGGCAGTGCAACAATCGATGCAAACAGCGAAGGCGATTGAGGACGGGAATCTCACCGCGCGCATTATCGAAAATCCGCATAATCCGCAGCTGATTGAGCTCAAAAATGTGCTGAATAAAATGCTTGACACATTGCAGCAAAAAATTGGCAGCGACACGAACGAAATTAGCCGCGTTTTTGATAGTTATGTGAATCTCGATTTTACCACAGAGATTAGCAACGCGCAAGGACGTGTGGAAGTCGTTACAAACACGCTCGGGCAAAATATCAAACAAATGCTCCACACATCAGCGGCTTTTGCTAGCGAGCTTGAAACAAGCGCAAAAGAGCTCAACCAAGCGGTGCTTGACATTACACAGAGCAGCAACAACCAAGCGAGCAACCTCGAACAAACGGCGAGCGCGCTCGAGGAGATTAGCAGCTCGATGCAGAGCGTCAATGGCAAAGCCGTTGATGTGAGCAACCAAGCAAACGATATTCGCAACATCGTTGCCGTGATTCGCGACATCGCCGACCAAACGAACCTGCTCGCGCTCAATGCCGCGATTGAAGCCGCGCGCGCGGGCGAACACGGGCGCGGATTCGCTGTCGTGGCTGACGAGGTGCGCAAGCTCGCCGAGCGCACGAGCAAGAGCCTTAGCGAGATTGAGGCGAACGTGAATGTCCTCGTGCAGGGAATCAACGACATGGGCGAGTCGATTAAGGAACAAACGCAAGGAATCACCCAAATCAACGAGGCGATGACGCAACTCGAGCGCCTCACCCAAGACAATGTCGAAATCGCCAACCATTCGCAAACGATTAGCGACACGGTCGAGAATGTTGCCGAGAAGATTCTCGCCGATGTGAATCAGAAAAAATTCTAAGTCGCCGCCGATTATTTTGTCGTTTGATTCTGTTTGCCCCACTCGCACATACTATCCAAGAAGTGTAGGCAAAAGGTGAATGCGCGAGGCATTCATCATAATTTTGAGAAGATGGCATTGTGTCTCCTTTAATTGATGTAATAATATGATACTTTCTTTTGGGTAAGTATCTTACACAAATTTCCGTATTGCATTTTTGAATCATTTGGTTTATAATACCATAGAGTTTTGAATCACTCCTGAATTTTTCGTGCGCCTGCCGCTTTTGCGCGCAAGAGCGCGTGCGCGGAAACAAACGGAGTGGGCGAACTCAAAATCAACATTGCAAGGAGAGCAATATGGCACAAATTAGCGATTACGAGGCGATTGTCAAGGCACTAAACCTCTATGTTTTGGGTTGCAACGAGGGCAAGAGTGAGATTATGAAGCCCGCATTTGCAGAAGGAGCGGTGATGTATGGCACAGACAAAGATGGCAGCACGGTAGGCGGGAGTATCGAGAATCTCTTCAAAGGGATTGATGCGAGCGGAAAAACCAACGCAAAAGCGCATATTGATGTGTTGCATGTCAGCGGGACTATCGCGATTGCACGCGTGATTATGGAGGGTTGGCATGGGCTGACTTTTACCGATTTGCACCAGCTTTTTAAGAGTAATGGTGAATGGAAAATCATTGCCAAAGCCTACCACACGCATTAAATCGCGCCATAATGAATTTGCGCAAAATGTAGCAACATTATTGGGGCTAATGCAAAGTCTTAGCCCCAATGTTGCAAATCAAACATCGATATGCAGCAAAATCACGGCGCATAGAACGATTGCAATGCCCACATAGCCTATCGCGCCGATTCTTTCTTTGAACAAGATAGCTCCTCCCGCCGTTGTGCCGATAATGCCTACCGCACCCCACGTGGAATATGCAACGCTAAGTGGCAATGTCTCGAGCGCGAAAGTCAGCGCGGTAAATGCCGCCCACACCATGATAATGCAGGCTATCGCATATCCCTTGTGCGCAAAAGCGTTAGATTTTTTGAGAAACAAATTCGCGAAAATATCCAAGATAGCCGCGAAAATAACCAATCCAAATGCCCAACTCATTTTGGCTCTTCTTGCGTTTTATTGTTGCGCAATTCGGCATAGTTAATGAGTCCAATGCCACAAAAAGAAAGTATGATTCCTAGCTTTTGTGTCCATAATAGCTCTTCGTTGAAATAGAAAATGCTAAGTCCCACTACGCACACTGCGCCGAGAACTTCCCAAATCGCATAGGCGACACCGACAGAAAGTCTTTTGAGCGAAAGAGCCATGAAATAATACGAAACCACGAGCAAGAGGAGCATAGATATGAATCCAAAGATTGCGCCCTCGCTTGCTTTCATGATATTGACCGCAAGCACTTCCGTGAGGATAGCGAGTGTTAAGAAAAGATAGGCTGTTTTAAGACTCATTTGGAATCTCCCAAAAGCAGATATGAAGCCCTATCTTTGCTCATTTGATGTGTGGGGCGCAAGCGCTCTGTGCCTGAACTTTTGGGGGTGAGCTTGAGCGCAATGGTGGCATGGGCTAGAATAAACATAATAATAGCCTTTATGGAATAAAAAGGATATATAAAGATAAGGATTTCATGCATCACAACGCCTGCTGTGCCGATTCCAACAAGCGCAGCATACATGGCATGCGCCCCGAGCCGCGCGCCGATTCCCACTTTCATCGAAGCTCCTTTTAGGCTGCTGCTAATTTCAATGGGCATGATAGCACCCAAAGGCAATCATGTCAAGGGGGCTTGGGCTGCTGATTGGGAATAGTTTTTGCTTGTGATAGTGCATATTTTAACGACACAAAGGAGTTTGATATGCTTATCAACAACGCAGGCGCAAATGTACAAAGCTATTATGCTGCAAAGTCTGACGCTAAAACAGCACAGAAAGAAGCCGAAGTAGAATCTAAGACAGAAAGTGAATCAACAGCAAGTGCGAAAATCATTGGCGCTATCAATATTAGCGATGAGCAGGCAGAAAAACTTGAAAAAGCGCTCGCCAATACAGATTTATCGGCTTTGATAAAAGAGGCTCAAGGGTTGAATGATGATTTAGAGGTGAATTGGAATGCTGTGGTAGACCCCGATGGTGCGATTTATGCACGTGCCTATGCCGAATCGTTAATCGAGCAATATGAAAGTGCTAAAAATACGATTGAGCAATATTATGCGTCTGCACATAAAGATAACCTTGCTCAAGGTAGCGAGGCAGCGGCAATGAATTATCTNGCNCTGAAATACACAAAGTTTGGACATGACGTTGGTTCTCCGTATTATCGCTCGGATATGTCNGANGCAGAACGNCAAATGGCNTTGNGACAAGAACGGGCANTNNTACTTGGNGGNCGTGTTACATTGGGCGACCCCTATGCGTTNCAATCAGTTGGGGGAATGTTGAANATGGAACAGACAGAAAAGATTGCCAAACAAGCCGCNCAAGATGCGATAGACAATCTCATTCGTGAATACAAAAGNNCNNATGGCATTGACGAGATTGATGTGCGTGTGTAGGAGNGCCCTCTCAAGTGCNCTTGCTTTTTCATTGAAGGGCGTGCAGGGGTTGGGGGGATAAGAGGGAGGCTATTATTTAACATAACAAGCACGTTGTGTTTGTTATGGCGAGTAGTTCCCNTGTNNNNCTTGANGNAATNNACNANGNTTAGAATCNCNAGAAATGNTTCGNTTCGCTCANCATGACAAGATTCCAAGTGTCATTGCGAGGCGNNAGCCGAAGCAATCAACGAGCACAGAATCCTCATGATTNTAGCTTCATATACGTTTGATTGCCGCGAGGCTAGCGCCTCTCGCAATGACATTGGAATCGTTTATGATTCTGTATGTTTTTTGGAGGTGCGACTTTAGTCGCACTTATTAATATGTGCGGTTAAAACCGCACCTCCAATGTNATGTTGAGCGCTAGCGAAACATCTCTATTTACCATTACTTACCGATTTCAACGTCCCAGCCACAGCGCGCAACGTCTATGTTCGAGCCAAAAGGCATAACATAGACG
>JAAVGZ010000006.1 GCA_014799985.1 Helicobacter sp. | reverse complement strand
GCAATCTTCAAAGCGGCGCTGTGCTGTGGCTTCGCCATAGCTTTGCGCGCGCTTTTTCTAGCGATTTGGAGGTGCGACTTTAGTCGCACTCATTGTGTCATTGCGAGAGGCGCTAGCCTCGCGGCAATCAAACGTATATGAAGCTAGAATCATGGGGATTCTGTGCCCGTTGATTGCTTCGCGTAAGCTCGCAATGACAAGATGTTTCGCATAAGCCCAACATGGCAATATGCAGCTTCCCTACACCGGTGTTACCTCCGTCCCGTTCCAATACCAATCCTTGCTATACAATTTCTTCTTGCAAAAGTCGGGAACTTTCAAGAAAAAGATTTTCTGCGGCTCAACATCATTCGTGCTAAGCGCGAAGTTGATGCTCGTCATCAGGTGGTCCATGTCATTAATCTTGACGTCCTCAACGAGCACCTTTTGGCTGTCTTTGTTTACAATCGTCATTGCCTATCCTTTATGAATAAATTCCATTATTCTATCAAATTTTTTATGATGATGCAAATCGACTTTGTCGCTCAAGTTTCACGGCGCGCAGGGCGTTGAGCAACAGCAGAATCGTTGTGCCATTGTGCAAAAATGCCGTCTGAATCGGCGTGAGCTTGCCAAATGTCGCGAGCCCCAGAATCGCGCTATTCACGCCCACCGTGGCGCGGAAGTTCGTGCGGATTCGCGACAAACACGCCACCCCGAAGGCTTTGGCATCGGCGACATGCTGCAACTCATCGCGCAAAAGCACGATGTCGGCGCTCGCCTTGGCGATGTCAGCGCCCTTGTGCATGCCGATTCCCACATGAGCCTTCAGCAGCGCGGGCGCGTCATTGATACCATCGCCGATGAATGTTACCTTGCGCCCCTCGTGCATGATTTGCTCGAGAATCTCGGCTTTTTGCGTGGGCAAAAGCGCGGCATAATAGCGGTCGATTCCGAGCTCATCGGCGATTTGCGCCGCCTTTGTTTCAGAATCGCCCGTGAGCATGATGATTTCGCGCACGCCGTTTTCGCGCAGCTGCAAGAGCACGTCTTTGGCATTCTCGCGCAGCACATCTTTGAGCAAAATCATGCCAATGAGCGTTCCGTCATAGCCGATATACAGCGGCATGTTGCCTGTGGCTTTGAGTGCCTCGATTCGCTCTTGGTTGGGTGCGAAGCAGATTCCCTCGTCTTCTTCGAGAAAATGTTGCGAGCCAATCACAATCTTCTTGCCCAAAACCTTGCTGCTCACGCCATGCGCGACAATGAACGCGACCTCTTCATGATGTACATGCACGAAGTCATGTTCCTTCGCCGCGCGCACGACCGCTTGGGCAACGGGGTGGACATAGTGCTCCTCGATGCTCGCGGCGAGGTTTAGGATTGCGTTAGAATCCCAATCTGCCGAGAACGAATGCACCTTCACAACCTGCAAATCGCCCTTGGTGAGCGTGCCCGTTTTGTCAAACACAAACACATCGCTCTCAAACAAGCCCTCGAGCGCCTTTGCGCCCTTGATGATGATTCCGCTTTTGCCCGCGCTGCCAATCGCCGCCTTGAAAGCCACAGGCGTGGCGAGCTTGAGCGCGCATGAATAGTCTGCCTGCAAGACGGACGCGGCGCGCGTGATGTCGCGGCTGTAAAGATACGACAGAATCGCGAGCCCGAGCGTGATGGGGACAAGCCCATCTGCCATTTTGGACGCGCCTAGAGTAATGGCGGATTTTTGCGTCAGCGAAGATTGGATATAGCTCCTGATACGCGCACTCGCCGTTTGGTCGCCGACATTCTCTGCCCAGACCTTGATTTCGCCATCGACAACGATTGTCCCCGACAAAACCCTGTCGCCATGCTCTTTTTGCACGGGCGTTGCCTCGCCTGTCATCGAGATTTGATTCACGGTCGCAACGCCCGAGACGACATGCCCATCGACACAGATGGTGTTGCCCGCGCCGATGATGACGATGTCGCCAATGCCAAGAGAATCGCAGGCGACAAGCTCGCGCGTGAGCTGCCCGTTGATGTTGCGCTCAACCCATGCCTCTTTGACATTGGGCTTGCTAAGCTCCTTTATCAAATCATCACTTTTATACATCGTCATTTCCTCGATGTATTCGCCTAGGCAAAGCATAAAATTTGTCGCGTTTGCCGTGCGAAAGTCGTTGCGCGTGAGCGAAATGGCGATGGCGAGCGCCTCGAGCACGCGCGATGTGATTCCGTGCCCCACGAGCTCTTTGCAGCCGCTCGCAAGCACGGGAAAAGCCGCAACGCAGGCAAGCGCGAGCTTCACCGCAGGGGCTTTGAGAAAAGGCTCGAGGCACAGCGCCGTGAGCGCGCGCACGACGTCGCTTGCGCTTGGAATCTCATCGCGCAATGTGAGATAGCTCTCTTCGTGTTGTGAATCGCCCGCAACGAGCAGGGCTTGCAAGACTTGATAGAGCCGCTCCTCAAGCGTTGCCCTATCGAGGCTCGCATACAGAATGATTTGGCACAATATCGCGTTGATGCGCACATGCGACACGCCCTCAATCGATTCGAGCGCGATACGCAGCGGAATGGGCGCAATCTTTTGCCCGCGCCGAATCTTGTAGGCAAAGCGCATGCGATTCTTGGTCGCATGCACGAGCGTGAGCGTGATGTCAGATTTCATTCACTTCCGCTTTGGCGTCTTCGTAACGTTCTTTGAGCTCCTCAACGCCCATTTCGAGCAGCGATGAGAGCTTCGCAATGCCCTTGAAAATCGCGTTTTGCGTTGTGGGGTTGGTCAAGATGAACGCCGCCACCGCGCCAATCGCCGCGCCCTTTAGAATGTCGCTTTTTTGTGCGGTGAGTGTCGCGAGGATTCCGCCCTGTGGCGCGTTTGCTTGGCTCATATAGGGATTTTGGGGCTGTGGCATGTTTGCAAAATAGGGATTGAGCATGCCATTTGCGCCAAAGCCAGCGCCCGCAGCGCCCCCGAATCCACCCGCGCCATATCCTGCGCCTCCGTTGCCAAAGCCGCCGTATTGCGCGTTGGCAAAGTTCGCATAGCCTGCGCCCATGCCATAGCCCATGTTGGCGAAGTTGCCCATATTTTGCGCGTTCGCGAAGTTCGCGTTGTTCGCGCCATACCCCGCGCCCGCGCTCGTGTCAAAGTTTGCGTTTGTGCTTGCGTTCGCGTTGTTCGCGCCGTTTGCGTTGTTGCTCGTGTCGTTTGTTTGGTTTGTCATGTTGTCTCCTTTGGTGGGCAAATTTGGGGCTTGGATTCTGCTTCGGGAATCAGCGCTTCAAGCGCCACAGCCACAGCAGCGCCCGCCGCGAGATAGCCAATCGCCTCGAGCCCCGCGCGCATCGCGGGCTTGCTGCCAATGCTGTTGGTCGCCGCAATCGCCGCCGCGCCAATTGCCGCGCCCTGCAAGCCGACCTTCGCCGCGTGTTTGAACGCACCTTTTTTGTCGGTGCAAAATCGCGCCCTGTTGTTGATTCCTGCGACAAGCAGCGCAACGAACCCGCCGCTAATCGCATGCCCTGTAACCGAACGTGGCATTCCTGTGTTGATGGGCATTAGGATTCCTTTTGTGCGTTTTCGCAGCCGCAATCGCCGCGCTCTTCGGCTTTGTCGCCAAACGCCGTCTTTGCCCTGTTTGCGATGTCGTCCTTGACATCGCTCGCAAACTCTTTGGTTTTCGAGAATGTCTCTTGCAAGCTGCCGTCATTGATGGCGTTTAGAATCTCCTTGCGTTTTGAGAACAGCGCCACAGCGCCCGCGCCGATTGCGAGCCCGAGAAGAAAGGGTGGGAAAGCCATTGATTACTCCTTGTTTTGGTTTAGAAAATGATTGCACAGCGCGACAACCGCGCCGCCCAAGAGCACGCCGCCGAGCATAGAGACATTGAGATTGCGCAAAAATCCCGCGAGATTCTCCTCGCTTAGCGTCCCTGATTGTGCGTCTTGAACGAGCTTTTGTGCGTTTTGCAGCCAATCGCTCGCGAGCAAATCGCCCAAGCTGTTTTCAGCATAATGCCCCGCTAGCGCGCTGCGGATAGCGGGCAGGTGGTCGTTGTGGCAAGTGGCGGCAATTCTAAAAAAGACATCGCGAATCGCGAGGTTGGGCTCGCTCGCGGCGAGATTGTCGTAGAACGCAATCTTCGCGCTCTCATGCGCAAGCGCGGATTCGAGCGCGAGCATTTCGGTTGTCGGAATCGCGATATTTGGGGATTCTTGCGACGGCGCGATTCCTGCTTGGCGCGCAAAAAAAGAAAGCGCCTCGAGCTGGGCATTTTGGGCATTCACAAACGGCGCGAAAAACGGATATTGCGCCGCAAATGCCGCATAGAGCGCGAGGCTGTGCTGCTCGCTCGCAATCGCACGCAGAAGTTGTGTCATTGTTGCTCCTTTGGAATCTGAAAGCAGAAAAGAATCTCGTCAAGCCGCTCTTTGCGCAGCCATGCNTCCCATAGCGCGGGCTCGAAGCGGCTTGTGTCGTAGCGCAGNGTNAGCGAGCCGATGAGNGNATTGAGCTTGAAATCGATGATGAACGGAATCTGCCGCATCGCCTGAAGCAAATCGTGGCGCAGCGCTTGGTTTGCGTCTGTCGCGATGCTGCCTGTGGNGCGCAGGCGAATGCGCCCGGGGATATGATGTACAATCGTGAAATGCTCGGCGATTTTGCCTAAGGATTCTATCGTGATGTCCATATTGTTTCTGCTTTTAATTCTTATTTTTGTTGTAGCATAGTAGCAAAAAAAATCTTGAATCTAGCTTATTTGCCATGCGTGGCGCGAAGAGAATGGAATCTCNGCTTGCNGCCGAGCGCGGCGCNGCGCAAATGTCAGCGCATTTTCACAAAATCTTGATACTTTTAACAAATTTTCTCTCTACAATACGACCAAACAAACACAAAGGAGACAACATGAAAAAGCTCGCACAACTCGTATTTCTCGGCACNTTNGGCACATTTGCGCTTGCCGATTGGGACATTGCGGGGCANATNACGGCGATTGACCCCGTGAATCACACGATTACNCTCAACGGCAATGCCGTGATTCAGATTCTNCCCTACACGAAGCTCAAGGGCGATGATTGCGGCATTTTTTGGAACGACACATACGGCACGTTCGCCGATTTGGAGGTTGGCAANTTTGTCGAGGCAGAAGTCTACCCAACTGCACCCGCAGGCGCAGCGCCGCAAGCTGGGGCAGCCGGCGCGCAATTTGTCGCGCAAGAGGTCGAATGGAAATGCTATGGNTGGATGGACAGGAAGCGGGCGTATTAGGGGCNTTCTGCATGTTTGCATGCCCCANATTGCTTGGAATCNCGAGATTTTATCGNNTTTTAAGCAGGGAGGGGGTATNATNCTNGTTNCTNCTAGGTGGANCCTNNTCCACCTCCGCCCCGTGCGGATTCTTTCTATGAGNCTNGNTTNTCNGCATAGTCNATCAAATCNNNNTGAAAGCTCGCGAGCAAATCATTCAAAAAATCCTTGATTCTNTNGGGCTGAATCGCGANATANNTTTTNTTTCCTTNNTNATNNANAATCGCNNNNTTCAATCGNGGGTAATTNTTNTNGGTAAATTTATAAAGATTTTCNAAATGAAAGGCNCGATTNCGTATGAGNCGCAACAGCTCTAGAATCGCTCGAGCCTTTTGGNNTCGNCTAAANTNNTTGGTGTTTTTGAANNGATTTNTGTTTNTGAAAAAATATTTTGTNAANNNGANNGAATCTAAANNNTNTGTNTNAAAAATTTTNTCATCAANCTNATNGTAACNAGCCACCTTGACCCAAAANCCCATNGTCTGNCTCGATATGANTTCATCTTTATTNTNTNTTTCCACATCGNTTGGCAGGAGTNCTTCGGGCAATTTTCTTATCCAATCTTTATCTTTCGCCGACAACAAAATATCNATTTTGTTGCGTATGANAATCTCCAAGATTCCGATTTTATGNGCNANTTGCGAGATGAGAAANAGATTATCCTCNTGTTCCTGCGTGTCNNCATAGCCCTCCAANCGCCCNTGCGAGAATAGCTCCAATTGCGCATCATCGCTCATTCTCCCCACGCTATGCCCCCGCAATCCGCAAAGCAATCGCGTGCGCGCCATTTGGCGCGATGCTTTGCGCGAGCCGCGCGCTTCGTTCGCAAATNAGNGCAGAATCGCAAACGAGCTCCATAATCGCGGAATCCTCGAGCGCGTCCTCGCACATCATCGTGGCGAGATTCTGCTTGNCGAGGAACTCGGCATTGTAGAATTGGTGGTTCTTCGCCGCGTAAGGGTAGGGCACAAACAACGCGGGCAAGCCGTTNGCGCAGAGCTCCCAAAGCGAGCTCGCGCCCGCGCGCGCAATCGCGAAATCGGCGCGGCGCATCGCCTCGATGAGGTTGGGCGAGAAATCAAACAGCTCAACNTGCACGCCCATCGCCGCGTATTCGGCGCTCACGCGNTCAAAGTCGCGTTTGCCGCATTGGTGAATGACNGCGATTCCGCGCTCGAGCAGCAGCGGAGANAGGCGCAGGGCGAGGTCGTTGATGGTGCGCGCGCCGAGCGAGCCGCCCAAAAACAGCACGGTGCGCACAGATTCACGCACACGCGCACCNTCGAAACAGCGTGTGCGCAGCGGATAGTCGCGCACGGGAGAATCGGGCAGGTATGATGAGTAAAATTCGCGACAAAACGGGCGCAAGATTCCATTGAGCAGCCCAACCGCCGCGTTTTGCTCGTGGATATAGAGCGGAATGCGCGCCCACAGAGCCGCGAAACACGCGGGCGCAGCGGCATAGCCCCCCACGCTGAAGACGCGCTCGATTCCATGCGCACGCAAAAACGCGAGCGCCTCCCTCGCCNCNCTNGCCTGCGCGAGTGCTGCGCGCGGGAGNGTGCGCGCCGTCTTGTTCGCGATTCCNTGNACATCAAGCAGCAGCTTTTGCGCAAACAAGGGCTTGTCATCGAACCAATGCGCCTCCTGCCCCGCCTTCGCGCCGAGATAATACAGACAATGCCCAAGCGCATGCAATTGCTCGGCGACTGCCTCGGCGACAGACAGATGCCCGCCCGTGCCGCCGCCCGTGATGAGAATGCGCATCATGTCGTCCTCGCGCCGTTGCAAAGCGTGATGGCGCAAACCACAGGAATGCCGCGCTTTGTGAGTAGCGCGGCGGCTTCGCAAAGCGTTGTGCCCGTTACGATGATGTCNTCATACAGAATCACNCCGCTGCCCGCGAGCTCCTGTGTGAGCGTTGTGGCGAAGCGGCGCGGGTTTTTGCGCCGAAAGTCGAGGCTTTTGCCCGCGTAGCGCACATGGTTTTGCGCGATGATTNTGCCATAGAGCGCGCTGATTCCGGCATGCCGCTCGAACGCATGCGCGATGATTGCCGTGTGCGCGTAGCCCCCCTTGGGTTTGTCGTCGATTCCGATGCCATAAATGTCGCGCGGCAACTTTGCGTTTTGCGCGAAGAATCGCGCGGCTTTTTGGGCGAGCAGGCGCAAGATTCGGCTGCCGATGATGCTGTATTTGCTTTTCAGCAACATCTCGATTTCATGGTANTCAAACANGCTATAAACGCGCAAATCGCCGATTGTGCGCGTGGTTGGAGTTGGCGCAATCCAGCTTAGGCACGCGCCACAAAGCAGATTCCATGANAGACGATGACACAACGCGCAGCGCATTAGCTTCTTTGCGCTCGCAAAAAGAGCAGCAGCGCGAACAGGCTGCAAAAAAACATGAGCAGCGCCATAGGCAGCGCGTTGCGTTCNCCCATGATTCCGACAAGCGGCGAGACGATTCCNGCGAAGGTGAAATTCACCACGCCAAAGAATCCAGACGCCACGCCGCCGCTGCTGTTGATTGCGCCAAGTCCCTCCGCAACGCTCGTGCTCGCGACAGCGCCAAAGCCCGCGATGACGACAAAAAGCGGCAGCTCGAGTAGCGCAAGCGAGCTTGGCGCAAACAGGGTGGCAGAGACGACACCCGCTGCGCCACAGACGCAGAGCAGCAAGCCAACGCGCAGAATCGAGCGCGTGGCGAAGCGGTTCGAGAGCTTTGCGATGCTGCTCGCGACTATCATCACGCCAAGCGCGTTCAGGGCGAAGATGTAGCTATATTGCGTCTTGTCGAGCGCGTAAACGTTTTGGAACACGAAAGACGATGCGCTGATGTAGGCGAAGAGCATCGCAAACGCGAAGCTGCTAATCAGCAAGAAAAGCACGAAGGTTTTGTTGCCAAGAAGCGCGAAGAATTGCGCGACAAAATGCCCAAGCCCGCTTGGGGTGCGCGATTCTTTGGGCAGCGTTTCATGCAAGAGAAAAGACGCAGCAAACAGCAAAACGCCCAGCGCAGCGAGGAAAAAGAACAGCCCGCGCCAATGCGAGGCGAGCGCCTCGAGGAAGAACGCGCCAAACAGCGGGCTCACGACAGGGGCGAGCCCGAAAACGAGCGTGAGAGTCGCCATGAAGCGCAAGAGCTCCGCGCCCTTGAACATATCAAAGCCCATCGCACGCGAGACGACAATGCTGCCTGCGGCGAAGATTCCTTGCAAAAAGCGCCAGACAACAAGCGCGAGAATGCTTTCGCTCCACGCGCACAGAATCGAGAAAACGACAAAGCCAGCGAGGCTTATAAACAAGACGGGCTTGCGCCCATAGACATCGCTGCAATAGCCCATCAGAATCTGCCCCCACGCGATTCCAAACATCGAGCCCGCAAGCGTGAGATTCACGAGCATTGTGCTTTTGAGCGTGAAGCCAAACAGCAGCAAATCCTCGTTGAATTGCTCCTCGATTGCGGGCAGGGCAGGGAGATAGAGGTCTGTGCAAAAGGGCGCAAGCCCCGAGAGCAAGCCCAGAATCAGCACGAGCCTAAGCGAGAACGCGCCCTTTGCGCCACCTCCCGCCATCGCCTATTTGCCTAGCGCTTTGCGCACGTCTTGGACAATCTCGAAGCCATGGTTGAGCGAGAATCCAATCGAGCCGCCGTTTTTATAGAGCAAATCGCCCGCGATATAGAGCCCGGCGATGTTGCTTTGGTGGTTGGCGTCCGTTACGGGGACTTTGTTGTCATCGAGCGTGATTCCGCATTTGTGCAAGAAATCGACAGGCGCGATGCCGCCAATCGCATAGACAACGCGGTCGAATGTCCCCGTGCTGCCGTCTGTGAACTGCGCTTGTGGCAGCCCGCCATCATCGGCGAGCGCGGTGATGTCGATTCCAGCTTTGAGCGTGATTTTGCCCGCGCTCACGCATTTGTCGAGCTCTTGTTGGTTGGTTTCGTTGATGCGGGTGAACACGGCTTTGCGGTAGTTCAGCGTTACTTTGTTGTCCTCGCAAAGCGCAATCGCGTATTCCACAGCCGAGTTGCCCCCGCCGACAATCAAGAGATTTTCATTTTTCGTGCAGCTTTGCGCGTTGAAATGCGTGCGTGCGCGCAGCGACATGGGCAACGCATAGCTCGGCTTGTTGGGCTTGCCCATTTTGCCAATCGCGATGGCGCATGCATGCGCTTTTGTCTCGCCCTTGCCCGAGCTAATGACGAAGACATCGCCGACTTTGGCGACTTTCTCGACCTCTGTGCTCGTGTGGAACTCGATTCCCTCGAGCACCTTGTCGAACAGCTCGAGCGTGGTTTCTTTCGTGCCATCAACAAGCGGAATGTGCCCTTTCAAATCGACCTTTTGCCCCTTGTAGTCCTTGTCGACGCGCTTGCCGTCTTTGTAATACTCGCGCAAAGTCGCGCTGTGTTTGTCGGTTTTTTCAAACAACACGACAGAAAGCCCCGCCTTTGCCGCCTCGACAGCTGTGCCGATTCCGCCCGGTCCCGCGCCAATCACCGCAATGTCATACACTTTTTCCATGAGTTTGCTCCTTGTTTTTCGTGAATCTTTGTGGAATGATACTATAAACTTGATTTGGAATCGCAAAAGGCATGCGTTTGTGCGTGTTTGTGATGATGAGGTGTTTCGTTTTGTCAATGTGTCGGCAGAGGCGCGGTTTAACCGCACATAGTGAATAAGCAAAAACGTCAGGCTAATCCAAACAAAGAAGCCGCTAGCCCCTATCGCGGGGCTAGCTACGTCTATCGTTTGATTAGAATCTCAAATTTCAGCCAAAAAAGCTTGATTTTGAGATATAATCTTCGGATAGGACGCTTCACAAGTCGTTTGTGCGACATGCTAGCCTCCTTTAGGATTTGGTTTAGCCCGCGTGCCCGCATTAAGGCAACAGCGGGCATTATGATTCTACCCATTCTCTGCTTGTTTTTTACTAAATTCATTTTTGAATCTTTTGTCGTAAGCATAGAGATGTGAAATTGAGCACGCAAAATGAGAATCGCGTGTTAATGAGTGCGGTTGAAACAGCACCTCTATTGTCATTGTGAGACGGTAGCCGAAGCAATCAAACGTCTTTGAACACTCGACACGGTTGATTGCCACGCTCGTTACACTCGCTCGCAATGACACTTTGTCATTCTGAACTCGCGCAGGCGAGTGAAGAATCTCATGACGTAAAAATCCACAGAGATGTTTCGCTTCGCTCAACATGACAAGATTCCATGNGTCGGGATTCCTCGCCTGTTGATTGCTTCGCTTTGCTCGCAATGACGATAAAATCTTTGGAGGTGCGGTTTTAACCGCACAAAAATAAATCGCGTGTCAACAGTGCGACTAAATCGCACCTCCAACGCCTCACCCTTTTTTCTCGCCCTCCCGTTTCATCGCCTGCTGCAAATCGCTCGGNCTGTCAAACAAAATCCCCTGCCGCATCTTGTATTCATCGTCAAATTGCCCGCTCTTAAGCCCCCACAAAAAGCAGATGAGCCCGATGAGCCCAATCAGAATCGACACGCCAATCATCACCGCGACAATGCCTGTGTTCATNCGNNCCTCCTAGNGANTGTGNCGAGCGAACGTGCTAGGATTCCTCGCCTGTTGATTGCTTCGTTTCGCTCGCAATGACGCAAGGTTGTCATTCTGAACGCGCGCAAGCGAGTGAAGAATCTCATGACNCAAAAATTCACAGAGATGTTTCGCTTTGCTCAACATGACAATATGGCGCACCGCAATGGAGGGGGGAGTGGATGCGCGCAATGAAAATGCGACATCTTTCATCAAAAGCTCCCATCAACTTTCATGCGCAAATTGCCGCTGCGAATGATGTGCGGGCTGCTGCCAGCGCGCAGGGCAAAGAGCGGCGCGAACGCGTCCAAGACGCGNCGCGTGCTGTTTGCGAGGCTAAAGGTCTCGCGCGCCTTTTTGGATTCCTCGCTCCAATCGCGCGCGAGGACTTTTGCGAGCGCGTCAAGCCACGGCGCAATCTCNGCGTCTGTCGGGATTCTGCAATGGTCTTTGTGGCACTCCTGCGGCGCTTGCACGGCGATGCCCACGCCGCCCATCGCCTCTTGCAGCCCGCCGCTCGTGCTCACAACGCACGGAATGCCATTGAGCGCCGCCTCGGTCGCCACGCGCCCCCAGCTCTCGTACCAAAGGCTCGGGGCGAGCAGCACGCGCGTNACCGCATAGATGCTCGCCATATCGCCCGTGTGGCTCGCGAGCGCGACAAANGGGAACATCTCGGGCTTATACGGGCATTCCTTGCTATCAGGCAAATGCAGNTTNAGCGAGGCTCTGCTCGAACGTGCCGCGACTTTGGACAACGAGAAANCGGAGATTGTGTTGTTGCAAAAGCCCGCTTTCATGCGNTTTTTGCGCGAGCTTNGCGAAGATGCTGATGCCCTTTGTCGGGTCGGGATTCACGAGCGTGATGTATTTTGGGTCGCGCTTTTGGGCGATGTATTTCTCGGGGCGAATGAAGATTCCGCACGGAATCACATTCATGCGGTCGCGGGTNGCGTAGAGTTGCGCCGTTGCCTTGCTTTCGGTGATGAGCAGCGCGCAATCGTTGAAGTCATAGTGNGGGTGGTTGCCGTTGCAAATCGGATAGACAAACGGGATTCCGCGCCTTTTTGCTTCGGCTTGCACGGCGATGCCGCATGTGCCCATNCCATAGCCAATCACGATGTCGGGGCGAAAGCTGTTGAGCAGCGCGCAATAGTATGTGTAGAATCGCCACGCTTCATCGTGCGTGAAGACGGACATGGCGCGGTTTGCGCAAACGGTGTAGTGGTAGGCGATGTTGTTTTCTTTGTCGTTCAGCATCACGGGCTGCGTGCCGCGCGTTTTGAGCTCTTCTTCGAGNTTGGGGAAATAGGTTGTGCCGCGTGGGCTATCGAAGCAAAAGCTGCCAAGAACCATGACNTTGATTCCCTCTTTGGCGAGGCATTCGAGCATTGTGCGGCATTGAATNGCCGCGCCGCTGCTTGTGTCATGCAGGCTGTAAGGGCTCACCCATAGAATCTTTTTTTCCACGAAATATTCCTTTAAAAGTAAGAGCGTAAGCATAGCATGGCTTTGCATAGTGCTTGCTAAAAATGGGNTATGTTGAGCGTTCGTGTTGCGTCTTTGGTTGTTAGAATCGGTGAGTAANTGAAGATTTTATTTTTTGTCATTGCGAGCGCTAGCGNNGCAATCAANCGTCTATGAATGCTCGACACGGTTNATTGCCACGCGTCGCACGTTGTGCTCGCTCGCAATGACACAATGAGTGCGACTAAAGTCGCACCTCCGAATCCCCAATAAAAAGCGCGCGCAAAGCTATGGCGAAGCCACAGCACAGCCGCGCTTTGAAGATTGCGATTTTTGATTCTCCATTGCTCACCAATTGCAGAATCCCCAACAAAAACGCAAACAATCCCCCAGAAAAAGCGCGCGCAAGCTAGCGTAGCTCACGCAGCGCCGCTTTGGTTCT
>JAAVGZ010000044.1 GCA_014799985.1 Helicobacter sp. | reverse complement strand
TTCTCAAACGTGCGTTCCTTGCCAATCGTCAGAATTAGCTGCACAAACGATTCCACAATATCTACCTTGTTCCCCCTCTTTGCCTCNGCCCAAAGAAAATGGATTGCCTGAAACAATGTNTTGGCNCGATACGACACGCAAAAATCGATTTTGCCAAGAATCTGTGCTGCCTCAAAGCCCTTGAAAAAGTCTTTTGCAATCGTGTTTTTCAGCTCNTCTTCGGGCATGTTTTGGGGGTACATTCGCNTTTCTCCTCGTGCAGCTCTTGTGTGGAGCGCATGCGCATTGCATTGCCANAATCCACTTTATTGNTAGGCATNATAACAAANTTTTGTTTTTTCTTTGCTTATATGACAGCGGGCGATTCAAGATAGATTCAAGGAAACTTCCATATAATACGCAAAAAAAATGGGGGAGTGTGCTATGGTTCGATTGATTCCAATGCTGCTGTTTTTCGCGTTTGTGTGGGCTGATGAGGCGCAGATTCTCTATGCTTCAAAGGTCAAATCNCTCTACAAAGAGGGCGAGACAAAGGTTGTCGGAAGGCTCTTGCCAACGGCAAAGGTTGAGGTAATGGAGCGCAAAGACGGCAAGGTTTTGTTGCGCATTCAGGGCTATGCGCCCAAAGAACAGCGGCAGGCGCTCTATTTTGCGCCCAATCGGCGGATTCTCAACGCTGGATTCTCGAAGAATGCGGGGCTTGCGTTTGAGGTNNTGCAAACCATNAACGACAATGAAAGTCGCAGCGACTGGGAGCTCGCTAGNATCGCGCTTTGGAGNGAAGATNCNGATTTGGTCGCAGAGGTCGCGCCNCTCTATGCGGAGGCAAACGAGCTCTTCACGAGCCGCTGCTCGATTTGCCATGCGCTGCACCCCGCCAAGGAGTTCAACGCGAACCAATGGGGGAGCGTGATAAANTCGATGAAGAGCCGCGTTGGATTCGATAGCGACACCGAGCAGCTCGTGGTGCAATATTTATCAAAAAATGCGAAAGACATGCCAAAGGAGANCAAATGAGCAANAATGATAAATCACAAATAAGGNTAGATTTGCGCAGNCGACAGGCTTTGCNCACAATGGCAAAAGGCGCGGCATTTTTCGCGCTTNTCCCGTTTGTGGGTTGTGGCAAAGAGGAGCAAAAGGCGGNGCAAAAAGCCGTGCAAGAGGCTGTGGNAGAATCCACTGCAAAATTTAGTACCGATTTAGTTTTGAATGGCGATGTCGTTACNGGCGCGCATTGGGGCGTNCTCAAAGCCACNCTCAAAGACGGCAAGATTGTGAGCAGCNNNAANGCGCTCGANAAGCGANATNAANAATCCGCTGCACAGCACCATTGCCGACCTCGTCTATGCGCCCTCNCGCGTCAAATACCCGATGGTGCGCAAATCGTATCTCGAGAATCCGAGCAGCCCAAAGCCCGAGCTGCGCGGCGCTGANGANTGGGTGCGCGTGAGCTATGACGAGGCGATTGCGCTGATTGCGCGCGAGCTCAAGGCGACATACAAGCAAAAGGGCAAGGAGGGCGTGTTCGCGGGCTCGTATGGCTGGAAGAGCAGCGGAAACATGCACAANGCGCGCATTTTGTTGCAGCGNTTTATGGGCATGGCGGGCGGCTATGTGGGCACAACGGGCGATTATTCGACCGGCGCTTCGCAGGTGATTATGCCCTATGTGCTCGGNACAATCGAGGTTTATGAGCAGCAAACGAGCTATCCTGTCGTGCTCGAGCATAGCAAGGTGNTTGTGATTTGGGGNGCNGACCCGATTCTGACGCTGCGCAACGCATGGACGACCAACGAGGGCAAGGGGCTCGAGTTTTTCGCCGCGCTCAAGAAGTCGGGCAAGAAAATNATNTGNATCGACCCCGTGCGCAACGCGACATGCGAGTATCTCGGCGCGGAGTGGATTGCGCCCGTGCCCAACACCGATGTCGCGCTGATGCTCGGAATCGCGCACACAATGCTCGCGAGCGGGCGATACGACAAGGAGTTTGTCGAGACCTACACCGAGGGATTCGAGCAGTTCCGCGATTATGTNCTTGGCACGACAGATGGTGTCGCCAAAGACAGCGCGTGGGCGGCGGCGATTTGCGGCGTTCCGCAAGAGAAAATCGAATCGCTCGCCGCGCTGTTTTTTGACAACCGCACGATGTTCATGTCGGGCTGGGGCATGCAGCGTGCGCACCACGGCGAGCAGCCGCATTGGGCGCTCGTGTCGCTCTGCGCGCTGATTGGGCAGATTGGCTTGCCCGGCGGCGGCTTTGGGTTGTCGTATCATTACAGCAACGGCGGCTCGCCAACGGCTGTCGCGCCCGTGATTGGCGGCATGAATCTCGGCAACGCGACAAGTGGTGGCGCGGAGTGGCTCATGCAAGGCAGCGAATACAATTTCCCGCTCGCGCGAATCGCCGATGCGTTGCAGAATCCGGGCAAGACGATTGACCACAACGGCAAGAAAATCACCTATACCGACATCGACTTCATCTATTGGGCTGGCGGCAATCCGCTCGTGCATCACCAAAACACAAACGAGTTTCTGAAGGCTTGGCGCAAGCCGCGCACGATTGTTGTGAACGAGATTTATTGGACGCCCACAGCGCGGCATGCCGACATCGTGATGCCCATCACGACAAGCTATGAGCGCAACGATATTTCGATGAGCGGGGATTATTCTAACCTGCATATCGTGCCGATGAAACAGCTTGTCGCGAAGCAGTTTGAAGCGGTCGATGACTATCAGATTTTTTGCGATTTGGCGAAGGCTTTTGGCGTCTATGACGCGTTTAGCGAGGGCAAGGACGAGATGCAATGGATTGCCGAATTTTACGAGCAAGCGCGGCGACAATCGCAGTCGCTGCTGATTGAAATGCCAAGTTTTGATGATTTTTGGAAGGCAAACAAGCCCTTGCAATTCAATGTGCCCTTCGAATCGGACGAGTGGGTGCGCTATGCCGAGTTTCGCGAAGACCCGATTCTGAATCCGCTTGGCACAGAATCGGGGCGAATCGAGCTCTACTCGCGCACGATTGAGGCGATGGGCTATGACGATTGCCCGCCGCATGCGAGCTGGCTCGAGCCCATTGAGTGGCAGGGAATGGCAGACAAGCCCGCCGAGTTTGCGCTGATTACCTCGCACCCCGCGTTGCGCCTGCATTCACAGCTNGCGAACACATCGTTGCGCGAGGAATACGCGATTGCGGGGCGCGAGCCGCTGTGGATAAACACGCAAGACGCCGCGGCGAAGGGCATTCAGACAGGCGATGTCGTTCGCGTGAGCAACGCACGTGGCGCGGTTTTGGCGGGCGCGTTTGTAACAGACGACATTCGCGAAGGCGTTGTGCGGCTCTGCGAGGGGGCGTGGTATGACCCAATGGAAGCGGGCGCAATCGGCAGCATGTGCAAGAATGGCTCGCCCAATGTCCTCACGCTCGACTTGCCGACATCGAAGCTTGCGAATGGGAACATCGCGCATACGGGGCTTGTCGATGTGCAAAAATATGACGGCGAGGCTGTGCCCGTTGGCGTTTTTGAAGCGCCCAAAAACATTAGCCTTTGGTCGCCGCATAAAACTTTGTGATTGNGTGGGTATTGGCGCTAGGATTGCTTGCTTGAATGTTTAAGCAGGCAGGCGATTCTAGGTGCATGTTGTTTTAGGAATGCAGAATTTTTAAAGAGTTTGTTGCTGATTAAATTAGATGATTGGCGCATTGCAAGGTTAAATTGCCCTCTTAGCAATAATCATCAAATTCGAAAATCGTATTTATTTCCTCACATCTCCAATTTCAACACCGTGCCATTTGCCGCTAGTGGCGTAATCATTTGCTTGGAATCTCTTTCTTGATAGGCTTCCATTTTGCGCGGCGAGATTCCAAAACTAAAGTCCATTTCATCATCAAGTCCTTTGTCTAACTTTACTATCAATTTTGAGAAAACAAAATCGTCCATCGTATACAAATCCTAGCTCTTTTTAATCTATATTTTGTAAAAGATTAGAGTCTATTTTAAAATTACAAAAACTATAACATGTTATTTTTCATACTTTTTTAAATATTCTATTACTTTTTCTAAAAATTTTGGATTATCTTTAAATCTACCAAGTCCAGTATTACAACTATCGCATATCCATTCTCTGCCTTCACCTGTTTCATGATTATGGTCTCGAACAAGATTCGCTGTAATTCCTACAATGCTTCTTTTTTCACAAATTGGACATGTAAAAACACTGCCTTTTGGTGGCGCAAGTTTGTCCATTCGTTTCTTTTCAGCAACAGAAAGTTTTACGCCATCAATTTGCCTTCTACATTCTCTACAACTTGGTCTTGTTGTTTTGTTGCCTTTTGCATCGGTTTGATTTATCTCAAAACTACTGGTATTTTTTAAGATATGACAAATATTGCAAATTTTAACATCAAACCCCTTTCCTGTTTTATAAATATCAATAGATTCTAAATCTTCATATTTTATTTTTTTAATCTCATTAATGCCTATAAATAAAACCATTGCAAAATTTCCATTAAGAGCCTTAACAATACCCACAGAATTTTCTGCTATATTGTCAATTTGTTTATTCGCAATTACAAAACTATCGATATTTATATGCATAAGACATTCCTATATTTATCTAGTCTTTTTCTTGCCATCTCAATATATTCTTGACTTATATCTACTCCTATAAAATTTCTTTTGGCTAAAAAAGCCATTTTACATGTTGTGCCAGAGCCACACATCGGGTCAAATACAATATCTCCTTCATTGCTCCAAGATAAAATATGGTCTTGTGCAAGCTGTTCAGGATACATAGCTGGATGTTGAAAGGCTTCCCTATCATTTGTTGTTCCACCAAGTCCTACTGCATAATACCAAATGTTCGTTTTTGTTTTTTCTTTTTTTAGCTCCTTTAGAACCTTATGGTTTTTTCCATCTGATTTTTTGTTGGCAACCAACATTTCTAAGCCGCTTCTTGCAGTTTCTTCTTTTAGAGGATTAAAGGTTTTTGGCTTTCCTTTAGAAAAAACAAACATATATTCATAACTATTGGTATAAGCATTTGAGCGCATAAAAGGCGTATTTTTCTTTGCATATATCATTGTGTCATGCACGTTAAACCCAATTTGTTGAAAATATAAAGCCTGTTTAAAGCTCGTTAAGCTTTTATTGCCATTTTTGATTTTATCGCCCACAACCCAAACAACAACACCGCCATTTTTTGTAATTCTAAAAATTTCATTGGCAATATTTTCAAAATCAAAGTTATATCCATTGTAATCTCTTAGGTCATCATAAGGCGGAGAGGTTACAATTAAATCAATGCAGTTATTGCTTACGTTGTTTTGCATAAAATGTACACAATCATCTACATAAAATTTATTTAATAAATGATTATAGTTTTTGTAAATTGTTTGTGTCATTTTTGCTCCTTTCGTCTCAATATAATATATCTATAATTGTACTATCCTAATATAATTTGCAACAAATACGGAGTGTTTGCAGCACCAAAAGTCAATGCGTTTTTACATCTCCGTCTTCAACACCGCGCCATTTGCCGCATTGCTCACAAGCAGCGCATAGCGGCGCAACCATTTGCTTGGAATCTCCTTCTTGATGGGCTTCCATTTTGCCCTGCGTGCCTCCAAAACAGCAGAATCCACGAGCAGCTCGAGCGTCCCCTTGCTGACAGAAATCGCGATTCTATCGCCGTCCTCAATCANNGCNATNAGCCCCCCCTCTGCNGCNTCGGGGCTGACATGNCCAATGCAGCCCCCACGTGTCGCGCCGCTAAAGCGCCCGTCTGTAATCAGCGCAACCGACTCGCCAAGCCCCATNCCCATAATCATNCTCGTGGGCGCGAGCATTTCCTGCATTCCGGGTCCGCCTTTGGGTCCCTCGTAGCGAATCACAACGACATTCCCAGACTTCACCTTGCCGCCCGCAATGCCTTTAATCGCCTCGTCTTGCGAGTTGAAGCATACCGCGCTGCCCTCAAACTCCTTCATCGATTCCGCCACCGCGGCGACCTTGAGCACAGCGCCTTCACGCGCGAGGTTGCCATAGAGAATCTTGAGCCCCCCCACCTGCGAGTAGGCGTTCTCGTTGTGGCGAATGACATCAGAATCCGCAATCTCCGCGCCCGCAATGCGCTCGCCCAACGTCTTGCCCGTAATCGCGAGCGCGTCAAGCTTGAGCACCGATTCCTTGCGCTTTGCCACCTCGTTCATCACCGCCGAGACGCCGCCGGCGCGGTGAATGTCTTCCATGTGAATCGTGCCAAGCGCGGGCGCAATTTTGGCGATGTGCGCGACTTGGCTCGCAATCGCGTTGATAGAATCGAGGTTGAAGTCAACCTCCGCCTCTTTGGCGACTGCGAGCATGTGCAAAATCGTGTTCGTGCTGCCGCCCATCGCCATATCCACGACAAACGCGTTGTGCACGGCTTTGGCGTTTAGGATATTGCGGAATCGAAATTTCTCGCTCAAAGCGGAATCAAGCGCAATCTCCACGATTCTGCGCGCGGCTTTGCGCAGGAGCTCCTCGCGTTCGGGCGTGAGCGCGAGAATCGTGCCGTTTCCGGGCAGCGCGACACCCATCGCCTCGCAGAGCGTATTCATCGAGTTTGCGGTAAACATTCCACTACAACTCCCACCGCTTGGGCACGATTTACACTCGATTTCGTATAATCTTTTTTCGTCAATCTTGCCCGCAGCGAACGCGCCGACAGCCTCGAAATTGGAATTGAGGTCGAGAATCGTTCCGTCATCGAGCCGCCCCGCGCGCATCGGTCCGCCGCTGACAAAGATTGTTGGCACATTCACGCGCAGCGCGCCCATCAGCATTCCGGGCACGATTTTGTCGCAATTGGGAATGCAAATCATCGCGTCTAGCGCGTGCGCGTTCATCATCGTTTCAATCGAGTCCGCAATCAGCTCGCGGCTTGGCAGCGAATAGAGCATACCGCTATGCCCCATCGCGATGCCGTCATCAACGCCGATGGTGTTGAACTCAAACGGCACGCCGCCCGCCTTGCGAATCTCGTCCTTGACGATTTGCGCGTATTTGTTCAAGAAAAAATGCCCGGGAATGATGTCGATATAGCTGTTTGCCACGCCGATAAAGGGCTTCTCGAAGTCGCTATCTTGCAGCCCTGTGGCGCGCAAAAGGCTTCTGTGGGGGGCTTTTTGGTATCCTTTTTTGATGATGTCGCTTCGCATGGGCGCTCCTTGATTGTTGCAATATTGCGCCATTATATCAATTTAAGTTTAATTCAATCTTATGGTGATAGGCGATGTGGTCATGTACCTCATAACTTAGCCAAGTTCGAATCAGCTCTTGATTCTGTATTCGTTGGCTCAAACGTTGGATTCTCGTTTTTTTCATCACACACAATCCGAACAAAAATATCTGCAAAATCAATGCGGTCTAATTTGCCAGAAATAATTAGGACAATTTTAACATACGGCGGGAGAAATTTTAGGTAGGGTTGTAAGTTGTCTATGTGTTGCGGGGGGGGGGGGCAGGAATCTTGATTTTGGGGTGACCAATAAAAAGATTGAGACTCATGACGTTGTCATCGATTGCAACGATTTGATGGGGTTTGAAGTCTCCAAAGCCATTTTTGCGCATCGTTTTGCCCAATGTGCTTTTGCCGCAGCCACATTCACCACAGATGGCAATCCTAATCTTGCCGTCTTTTGGCGGATTGCGCTCCAAAACATCGGCGCAAAGATGATTCAGTTGATGATAAAATTCGACCATTCGCATTTGTGTCCTTCTTGATAAAGAAAACATTCAAAAATTATGACTGTTGTTGTATGCAAGATAAAATAGCTTGAAATCTATCCTCAAAACCACCAGGACAATATTGTGCATATTGTTGTATTTTTTTCAAATCATCATCGTCATATTGTAAAAAATATGCCTGTTTATGTTTATCGTATTTTATCTGTCCTTGTAATTTTTTCATAAATCTTTGAAAACCACCACCGTCTCCTGCAGATTTACTTATTGCCTCTAATGCTGCCTCATTTAATTGAACCATCTTCACAGAAACTCCTTTATTAAGATTATGAACGCAAGATTTGGCACATCAATCTTGGCATTACAGAATCGATGATACCGTATAATAGCTTTGAAAAAGCTTAATATTTTGGAGCGAATAGTCGGTAGAAAATTATGCCCCTTGCCAAGCGCGAGGCTTGTGGCAATCGTCAAACTCAATGTGCAGCCCGTGCTATACGTACGCGTGTTGTGTTGCGTACGCGCGCGAGCTTTTAGAGTCTTTTAGAATCGATGCGAAAGTGTAACATATAATCCTTAACAATATGCAACGATTGCGGCTATTGCCACGATGTTTGCAGCTCGATTGTTACGGCGTTGCTGTTCATCATCGAGCCCTCGATTCCAAAGTCTTTAATGTTGCACTCGCCGCGAAGCGCAAGCGTGGGGCTGTTCGCTTCGGGCACGAGGACGCTATCAAACTCGATGTGTTGGCGGCTGCCATGCAGCTCCAAGAGTGCCGTGAGCTTGCCTGTAATTTTGCTCGAATCTTCGCTTGCATGGGGCATGTATGAGACAAGCGAGAGCCGCGCGGTAGGGAAGTTTGCCGCGTCCAAGAAGTCGGGCGCAAGCAAATGCGCATCGCGTTTCGCGTTCTCGGTCGTAACGGAATCTATTGCGACTTCGCCACTAAGCGCCGTGATTTGATTTTGCGCATCGAGCGTCAGCGTTCCGCTGAATTTTTGGAATCTGCCCTCGACATTCAGCACCAAAAACTTACCGACACTAAAGCCGATTTTAGAATCCTCGCGCACAGAATAATCACGNGCATAAAGCNCGGCACTTACGATTCCAACCAAAAGCAAAAGCTTACCNAGTGTTACGATTTTCATTGTATCTCCTAGATGTTGATTTGGTGGATTCCAACAAAACATTTATGCAGGAGCTTTTGCAAGGTTTCGATTTCGTCTTTGCTAAGATGAGCCGACAGAATCTCTTTTTGCGATTGCAGCATGAGCGCAAATGTCTCTTCGGCAACCCTCTTTCCCGATTCCGTGAGAACNAGCAGCTTTTCGCGGTGGTCNTTGGGGTTTTGGACACGTTCTATCAGNNCCTTTTGTTGCAAATCCTCGACAAAAATGCGCGCATAGTTCTTGTCGAGCTCGCCAAGCTGGCTGATAAAACTCTGNGTTTTGGGCTGTGCATGGCACACCCACAGAATCCCCGCCTGCCGATGCTCGAGCTGATAGGGCGCGAGATGTTGCGCGAAACTCTTTTGNAGCTTNTGCCGCAATGTTGCCGACANAAAGCCGACACATAGCCCGAGACGAATGGTTTCCCTTTGCATAGAATCTCCCCTTTGTGGTTTGGTGAAAATCCTTTTTGATGACTTTCACTTTTAGTGATTATCATCAAAAAGGAATATATCGCATAAAATCTTTGAAAAAGCTTAAGATTTCGGCGCGAACACGCGATAGAAATGGTTCGTGGGACCATGCCCCTTGCCAAGATTGAGAGAGTGCAGAATCGCGCCAAACACATATTCCTTCGCCTCGCGCACNGCCTGNAAGCGCGCCCTTGCCAAGCGCGAGNTTNGCGGCAATNGCCGAACTAAGCGTGCAACCCGTGCCATGCGTGTTGCGCGTCTCGACTCGCTCGCTCGCGAGAANGTGCATTGNGTTGCCGTCAAAAAANACATCGTTCGCGTTCTCGCTGCGATGCCCGCCCTTAATCAGCACATTCTTTGCGCCCTTTTGGTGTAGCGCCTCTGCCGCGCGTTTCATCGCGTTTTCATCGTCAATCGCAAAGCCGCAAAGCGCNTGNGCCTCGGGAATGTTGGGCGTGAGCACATCGGCNAANCGAATCATCTCGCGCGCAAACAGCGCGCAATTTTGCGGCGGCATCAGCGCGAAGCCGCTTTTGGCGAACATCACGGGGTCGATGACGACATTTTTGGGCTGCCATTTTTGCAGATTCNGCGCCACACACGCGATGATGTCGGCGCTGCCAAGCATGCCGATTTTCACGGCTTGCGGCGGAATGTCCTCGAACACCGCNTCNATCTGCTCATCGATACATTGCGTGGGCACATCGAAGCTCGAGAGCACGCGCGCCGTGTTTTCTGCCACAACGCTAAGCACGACACTCATGCCAAAGAGATTGTGCGCGCCAAATGTCTTGAGGTCTGCCTGAATGCCCGCNCCNCCGCTACAATCGCTGCCTGCGATGGTGAGAATCGGGACAAGATGAGAATGTTTTGCCTGCATNNGTTTCCTTTGCTGTTTTTTGGATATTGTAGCAGTTGTTGCGCCATTTTAGCAAACCAAAAGTTTTTTGCGCTACAATGCCGCAATATTTTGCCGTGTGCAAACCACAGACAAGCCGATTCTTCTGCTATATCTGCGTATCTTAGCCCTAAAGACATTGCNATGTGCCATTCTCTGAATCTNGANAANATNCCGCTAGGCAAGCTGTTTTTCTTGCGGCTCGAAAANGCCTTTTTGCTCGCCGACACGGGCGANACAATCGAGATTCTAAGCCGATTNGACCATCTCGAATCGGAGCTCATCTCGTGGTGTCGGCTGAAGGGCGAATCGTTNGTGCAAAAAACGGCGCTGAAAGGCTGCTTTGCGTATCTCTTGCGCAAGGATTCTGCGCAAAANTTTGTCGCGTTTTCGCCCGAGCTCGCGCTCGCCCCGCGCGANATNGGGCTCGCCCCGCATGGCGTTGTGGCGCAAANGGCGAGCCCCGATTATCATTTCGCNCTGAATCACAAAGACGAGCTTTGGAGCAAGAATNTCGACAGAATGTACGAGGACGCCAAGGCGGCGCAATGGAACGCGACAAGCGCGATTGCGTGGGGNGAGATTCCNGACTTTGCGCCNAAAGTCGAGTTTGCGATTGCACAGATTATGACGTATTTGATAGAGAATGAGCTNAGCGCNNTGTATATCCCCGCGAAGTTTCTCGCGCAGGTCTCGCCCTATTTTATGCCCATTCCGATGCTGCTATCGAGCATCATCGGCGATGAGGCGCGGCATATCGAAGCCTTCACGAAGCGCGCAAACGCGACACGNTTGGGNGTGCAATATTCCACGCTCACCACGCAGCAGAGCCTCTTTAGCTTGTTCAAAGAAAACAATTATCTCGCCGCNAGCTTCTTGCTGCACATCATGGGNGANGGNACGTTTATTGATTTGCTCAAGTTTCTCGNGGATTGCGCGCCCGATTTGCCNACCAAAAAGCTNTTCAACCTCGCGCGCAAAGACGAGGCGCGGCATGTCGCNTATGGCATGAACAANGTCAAAATGGCGCTCTCTAGCAANCCGCANCGCGTTGNNATTCTCAANGATTCCGTGTTGCGCCGCAAGGTCTATCTGGACGAAGTCAGNGGNGAATCGACACTCCTGCTCGAATCCCTCGCCGTTTTTGCCGGCGGGGGNGATGGCGCGGCGGAGATTGCGCGCGGGTTTGAGATGGTCGAGAATCTGAAGGCAAAAATGGAGCTTAATCGCACCAAGAGGCTCGTTGAATGCGGAATCGATGAGGANCTNGCCNNNGAGCTAAGCAAGGCGCACACGCCCAATTTCATGTAGGCTGTTGTGTGGGGGANCGTTGCCCCCAGANAAAAGTCTATGGACTTAATTCTGAAGGATTCGTGTAATCCTTGACAAAAGGAGTAAANATGTTGACATTAGACAATTTGGAAAGCGAGACAAGAGCGCTTGGTGAACGTGTGATTGCGCCCATCACGAAGAGTGTCGATGAGGACGGGCGATTCCCCGCCGAGGCATATAGCGCGTTGCGCAANGNGGGCTTNATGGGCTTGCTCGTGCCCAAAGAGTTTGGCGGGCTTGGCGGCGGCGATGTGCACCATGCCAAAGCGTGCTGGATTCTCGCTGGGTTTGACGCGACCACCGCGCTATGCTATATGATGCACAATGTCGCGACAGCGATGATTGCGAAGTTTGGCAGCAAGGAGTTGCAGGGCGAGATTTTCCCNAAAATCGCCAANGGCGACATCGCGATTGCGCTNGCATACAGCGAGAGCGGCTCGGGAACGCATTTTGATTTGCCCGACATGACCGAGCAAGANGCGGGGGANTTTCGNATTCTAAACGGGCGCAAGAGCTTCGTTACATCGGCTGAATTTGCNGATTATTACCTGACGTATACCAATTCATGCAAACTAAAGGGAAAACGTAATAATTGGCTCGTGGAGCGCAATAGTCAGAATCTCGTGCATGAACACAACCTCTGGAACGGCGTGGGCATGCGCGGCAACAACTCGAANCCTGTGCAATACAANGGCGTCAAAGTCCCNCTCTCGCGGCTCGTTGGCGCTGAAGGGCAGGGCGAAGACCAAGCGGGGCTTGTNGCGATGTATTTCATNACGGGGCTTGGCGCAATCTATGCGGGGCTTGGCAACGCGGCNTACGCTTGCGCGCTGGCGCACACGAANGAGCGCAAATACACGAACGGCAACGCGTTGTGCGACCTCGAGATGGTGCGCGCCCACCTCGCCACACTCTANACCAAAGCCCAAAGCGCCCGCGCGCTCGTGCTCGAAGCCGCGCGCAGCTTTGACGCGGGCGAGGCAGACGCAGCGACAAAGATTTTCGCATGCCGCGTGAATGCGACAGAGCTCGTTACCGAGATTTGNTCGCTNGCGATGCGGCTTGGCGGGGGCAAGGCATATAGNAAGCTGTTGCCNCTCGAGCGCTATTTGCGCGATTCGTACGCAGCGCAGGTGATGGCGCCTAGTCTTGATGTCGTCAAGATGTGGCTCGGGGACGCGTTGCGCAAATAGGGGGCNACCATGAAAAAGACACTTTTGCTCGGCGCTGTGGCGTATGACCCAAAGGTTGTGCCGATATGGGACATTATCCGCGANTATGCGAACGCGGGAGAGTTTGGAATCGGCTTNGATTATGTNNTNTTTAGCAATTATGAACGACAGGTAGATTCGCTCCTTAGGGGGCATATCGATGTGGCTTGGAACACGAACGTTGCGTGGATTCGNACATTGCATGCGACAAACAATGCCGCGCGTGCGCTTATCATGCGCGACACCGANATTGACTTTACGACAAANTTTGTCGCNCGCAAGGACAGCGGAATCCAAGCNCTCGCCNACCTCAAAGGCAAGCGCTTTGGGCTCGGCAGCCGCGATTCNGCGCAGGCGGCGATTATGGGGCTGTATTATTTGCAGCAGGCACAGATTGCGCCCGACATCACCGAGTTCCACTCGCCCGATGAATGCGGACGCGGGCGCGGCGATGAGATTCGNGCNNCNGGGCTTAGCGTTGTGCGGCACAATAGCGATTTGGGCAAGCACGGCGACACGGGGCGCAGCGAGTTTGATGTGCTCGATAGNATCAAGCGCGGCGAGCTTGACGCGGGCGCGATTGGCTCGAGCACGTGGATTCGNATTTTGCAAGAGGGCAGCTACCCCGAGATTGCGAGCTTTTGGAGCAGCCCGGGCTATTGCCANTGCAATTTTTCGGTGCTGCCAAGCTTTGATTCNGGGCTTGGCGAGGCGTTTGCGCAGATGTTGCTCTCGCAAAACGAGCGCAAAGACGACCCAATCATTAGCAAGATGATGAGCATGGAGGGGCTGAACAAGTGGGTGNGCGTTGGCGAGGAGCAGCTGCGCGGNTATGACGCGATTTATGCGGCGATGAAAGAGCAGAATCTGCTGGAGAATGCGTAGCAGATTTGAGATAATCCCCTGCTTTTTGNGGGGGATTTATGNTATTTTTAATAATTTTTTTAGAATCTCTNGNAANTNTTCTTTTGAGATTTGNTTGGCTGCTAAATCCACGACAACGTTTTCAAGCTGCTGATAGAAATCATTTGGTAATATTTCTCGATAATTCATCGCAATGAATGTTCTTGCGACAAGTAATGCCGTACGTTTATTGCCATCAAGAAATGGGTGAAATTTTACGCATGCAAAAATGAGATGTGTGAGNTTATCGATAAAACAGGGATAATAATCATCATTTTGAATCTGTTGCAGTGCAGAATCAAATAGTTGGATTTGTTGTGGGTTTTCGCCCNTTAATCCTTGCATGGCTTCTATCATTNTGTCATGCAAAANAATGACGTCTTTTTTATCTAAATATTTCATTTGTCTTTGAGTCTTTCAAAAACGGCATAATTTTGTGGAAGCAAGAAATCTTGAATTGTCTCATCAAGGCATGCTTGTTTGTCGTTTGTGTCGTCTTTGGTTTCGTATTCTGCATGAATTACTTTTGAAAATTCTTCGATTTTTGGTAGAAAAATTTCATCTACATTTTTAAANACNATNGTCATTNNTTCTCCTTTATNTTTTGATGATGTTTTANTGTTCATGATTCTAATTTCACTTTTAGCTTTTCTATGCTATGAAAAGTTTTCAATGTGCCCTTTTTACGTTTTGTTTCTATCTCTTTTATCGCCTTTTTGAGCCTTTTTTCTGCCTTTGGGTTTAAGGTATAATTTGCTGCTGCACAAATGGGGCATTCCTCTTGAATCTGAAGTTTTGGATTAAAAGCCTTGAGGCTCTCTAAAACTCCTAAAACCTTAGAATCGGCATTTTTTACAACGAGTGTCATTTTTTCTCCTTTGCTTTTGTGTTGCTTCTTTCGATTTTTTGCTACTCGAGTAAAAACTCATATTCATAGACCTTTGGCTCAATCTTTTTGGCGAGATTCTCTAGCTCATAGTTTAGATTCCCGATTAAATCTTTGTAATACGAATCCTTTGCCTTTTGTGGCGGATTCATTCTGCCGCTCGCACTCAATCCCTGAAAATATGCCTTGATGTCATAGAGACTCGCATTAGGATTGTAGGGATTCTTAGAATCGTGAAAATCTTGGCTATGGTAATATTGCCAAAGCTTGAGCCCCGCCGCAAAGACTGCCTTTGCCTCTTCGCTAAAATTTAAAGGCTCTGTGGGAATCAGATTCTCAACATAAAACGATTCTTCGTCAAAGCCATTTTGCTCTCTTTTGTCATGTTGAGCCGTAGGCGAAACATCTCTCTTAAGGTTTTTGCGAGATTCTTCAGCTAGCGCTTCAGAATGACAAGTGGAGTCTTGTTTGATTTTGCCATTGATAAATCGAATCATAAAATCACTCTCAAACGCTTCTTTTGCGCCCACATCTGTTTCGGAAAACGGGATAAAGTGGTTGATTCCCTCCTTGCTCGTGATACGATTCTGTCCATGAAAAAGCATAAATGCGAGGCAGTCATTTTGAAACTCCCTATCGTCTATCCATTCCTTGTTGGGCATTAGGAATTGGTCGCGGTCGTTTATCCATGTTGCCTTGATACAATGGCGCACGGCGAAATAGATGGAACTAGGAATTAGATTGTTTTGTGTAATAGGATTGGTATGATTTAAATTATTATATGACGTAATACGAATGTAATTTTTATTTTGAAAATCATTACCTCTTGTGTTCATAATCGCACGTTCGATTTCATTGCTCTCATAATATTGACTATACCATTGATTAATTTTTGCATGTTTTTTGGATAAAATACGAATTTTTCTTT
>JAAVGZ010000085.1 GCA_014799985.1 Helicobacter sp. | reverse complement strand
GAGCGTTAGCGAAACATCTCTTCGCGATTCCAAACGTGGTTAATTTCGTCAAGGGGGACAGGGGGCTTAATTGCGAAGCAGCCCCCTATCCCCCTTTGACCCCCAACCCCTGCACGCTTCTCAAAGGTTTGTGCTCCGCACGGATTATGTCATAGTCCACAGCGCTTCGTCTATGTTAATATGAGAACATAGACGTGTGCGCTGTGGTTGGGAGGATAGAATCATGAGTAATGGAGAATCAAAGATTGCAATCTTCAAAGCGGCGCTGTGCTGTGGCTTCACCATAGCTTTGCGCGCGCTTTTTCTTGTGATTCTTTGCTTCTTTGTTGGGGATTCTTTGCTCGTTGCTTGCAACGCTTACGNTCGCAATGACANATCGCCAGAATCTCCCGCGATTTCGCTATCGCGCCTCTCCGCTATCGCCCCTCGAGCGCCTCGATGCGCTGCTCAAGCGTATTGAGCTTTTGGCTCATCTGCCCCGTGGCGGCAATTTGGTTCATCATAATCCAGATTCCAATGCTGCCCAAGCACAGCAGCAGNAGGCATGCGACAATCGCAATCTTGACGGCGCGCAAGGCGATTTTTTCGGTTTCGTTGTTGTTGCTCACGGTGTCTCCTCTTTTGTTTGTATATCATCGGGCGCAAACAATGTGCGCATGGTCGCGATTCTGTCGATGAGCAGCATATCGGGNACGCGGTTTGGCAGCTCCTGCCCCAGCCACAAATCGCTCAAAACGCTTCTGCCAATCACCGCGCGGCTTTCATGCGCGTCCTCGAGCACGCGCAATCCCCAGAGGTTGTGGAACACAATCGCCNTTTGCTCGACCTCNCCCACATACAGCACGATGTGCCCAGAGAGCCANANAAGNCTGCCCCAAGCCCTGCCTTTTTCGATGATGAGTCGCTCNTTTTCATGCGGCGCAACATCGCNAAGCTCNAGCGCCTCNCCCTGNGCNACCTGCGCCTGCGCGCNCGAATTGCGCGGCAGCCACAGCCCGAAGCTGCCCCAAAAATCGCGCAACATCGCCGAGCAATCGCGGTTGCCAAGCAGCCCGCCCCAGCCATATTTCTCGCCCAGCAGTTGCGCGGCGATGGTTTGNACATTTTGTTGCGTGAAATCAAGCGGGAAGCTTTGCAGCTGCTGCGTGGGCTTTGTCTTTGCCCAAACCACGAANCCGTCNNTNCCNCGCTGCGGAATCTGCGCAACNATTCCGNNTTTGGTTGCCTGCCCCACAAAAACCTTGCCCACGCGCGCNCCATCGAGCCACAGCCCGCTTGCGGAATGCAGCGCGACATCGTCAGTCGTGGGCACAAACAGCGCGAGCGAGCGCATGCGCTCTTGGTCATTCTTGCGCACAAACGCGACATTGCGCGATTCTATCCAGCCCGANACAAAGCTCGCATGCACCAAAAGCCATGCGCCGTCCGTGCTCATGCGCTCGACAATGACGGGCGTGCTCGCAAAGACTGCCGAATTTTGCCAATGGTCAAATGGGTAGCCCTCGCCAGCGATTGTCGCGGGCAGGAAATAGGGCTTGTGGGTCGGCATGAGGCGCAGGGCGCTGTCGGCGACAACGACTGCCGCCTGCCATGTCGGCGCGGATTCCAAATCGGCGTTTGCGAGCAGAGATTCAATCCACTCCGCATCGTTTGGCAGCAGATTCTCGCCAATGCCCGGATTCTTGCGCGCAGCCTGCACAGCCCATGCCCANTCTTGGCGAATCTTTTGTTGCCAGATTCCGAAATGCTTTTGGCGATACGCNGCCGCGAATCGCTCNTGCGCGTCTTTTGTGAGCGTGTAGTCGAGATTCTGNACGACAGATTCAAGCGCAATATGCGGCAAAGCGGGCTCTTGCGTGGCTTGCGGCGCGGGGGCNGGCGCGCACCCAACGACAAGCAGCNCAAAAAGACAGCCGAGCCAGCGCATTTAGAAGAGTCTCCGAACGCTCAACAAATAGCGGTTTTCAGCCGTTTTGTCGCCGCCGCTGCCGCGCCGAATCACGGCAAACGAGAAATCCANATTTGGGTTAATCGTGTAGTGATACTCGGCGCTGATGGTCGAGATGTCGTAACNCGCCGATGAGCTGCGCCAGCCAAACTCTTGGGGCTTGAGCTGATAGAAATGNCGCTCCCATGTTGTCGCGAGCGCGGCGCGTTCGGTGAGCTTNNNNTTNAGNNTCANNGCGACAAAGTANGANGTNGCGTTTTGCAAGCTCCCGGCGCGCGCGTTCAATGTNGGCGAGAAGTCGTCAAAAAAGGGGCTCATGTAGCTTGCGCCGAGCCAAAANCTATTCAGGGCGATGCTGCCNTCTTCGCTATACCGCACGAAGCTGATTTTCTCGTNCTCGCGGTAGCTGCCATCNGCGGCGAGCATGAACTCCAAATCGGAACGTGGCGCATAGACGAAGCTATGCCCGAGCGTTACCTGCGTCTGTGTGCCGCCATGCAGCGAATCGTTGCCCACGAGAGTGCCCGCCCTTAGCATTTTTGTTGATTGCGAAAGGTTCAGGGTCGTCTTGCCTTTCACTCCATAATCTTTATCAGAGGGATTAGCAAGCGTCAGCGGCGCTGCACATGCAACAAAGCACAATAAGATATAACAAAGCCTTTTCATGCTAACTCCTTTTGGTTTTTGGGCAAAAGCCTAAAGATAATATTAGCAAAAATCGGCAACTCTTAGCCCAACAATCCGTTTAGAATCGAATCATCTTTTGTCTTGTTCGCCTTGTTGTGAATCGTTTGTTTCTTCTGCAACTCTTGCTCTTTGCGTTGTTGCAAATGGATTTGGTATTGCTCATCGGTGAGCGCCGTTTTGGCGATTTCTTCGCTGTTGAGTGTCGCAATCTTGTTTTGGTTGCGCTGATACGCCTGCGCGAGCTCGGCATATTCTTGCCCCATCGCCGAATCGCCTTGCCCTTTGCTAATGCTCTCTTTGAGATGTGAAAACAGCCCCGAATGTTTGGTGAGATGTCCTGAATGAATCATTGCCTACTCCTTAGTTTTTCTACAATACCGACAGCAAAAACGATTCCAACTCGTGCGCATATCGATGGTGCGCCTGATTCTGCGCCAAAGATTGTGTCATTGCGAGGCGATAGCCGAAGCAATCGACCGTGTTGGGCGTTCAAAGACGTTTGATTGCCACGCGTCCTTGCGGACGCTCGCAATGACATTGGAGGTGCGATTTTAATCGCACACATAAAATGATGGACAAGTGCGACTAAAGTCGCACCTCCAAATATTTTCTCGTCATTGCGAGCTCACGCGAAGCAATCTAACATGTTGAGTTGCCCGATACCGTTGATTGCCACGAGGCTAACGCCTCTCGCAATGACAGGTAGCGGGATTCTTCATAAATTTCCAATGTCATTGCGAGCGAGTGTAACAAGCGTGGCAATCGACCGTGTTGGGCGTTCAAAGACGTTTGATTGCCGCGTTCGCGTCTCGCTCGCAATGACAGATAGCAGTTTTCCTCTCTATTCACCTCGTGTACGCTTGATTCTCACGATGTTTTGTGCTACAATTGTGCAAGTATAGAATAAAAAGGATAAAAATGTCTTGGAGTGCTGGCTACTTCACCGAAGAAGAATATATCGATGGCTATGTGGTCGAGATGAGCCCGATGNTGCTCAATCTCAACCTCACAATCGCGGGNTTTGATGTGGGNGCACGCCACAGAGTGGGGGTCGATGANGGAATCTCCTACCTCGAGCTTGGCTTTGGGCGCGGCACGAGCATCAATATCCACGCCGCAACGCATGACGGGCAGTTTGTCGGCACAGACTTCAATCCTTCGCATGTCTTTATGGCGCGCAGCAACGCGCGGGGGGGGGGGTCGAATATCACCCTGCTCGAAGACAGCTTCGATGAGCTGCTCGCGCGCTTCGCAGACGAGAAGCCGCAGTTTGACTATATCGTTTTCCANGGCGTCTTCACATGGGTCAACCGCGCAATCCAAGACACGATGCTACGCATTATCCGCCAAACGCTCAAGCCGGGCGGGGTCGTGTATAATTCCTACAACTGCTACCCCGGCTGGTCGCCCAAAGCGCCCGCGCGGCATTTGTTTAGCNTNTTTGTCGAGCACAGCAGCGGCAGCATGCTCGACAAGATTCCCAACATGCTCAATTTCTTCGAGGCATTCCTCAAGACGGAATCGGCATATATGAAATCCGCACCACAAAATCAAAAGCTGCTNGAGGAGCTCAAGAAATTCACGACAACAGGCAAAACAAGCTANATNGCCCATGAATATCTCAACGCCGCNTGGGATTGCTTTTGGTTCAGCGACATCGTCAAGCGCACGGAGNAAATCACCAAATGCAACTATGCATGCAGCGCCAAGATTCTCGAGCACTACGAGGACTTGAACATCTCGCCCGAAGGCTTGGCGTTCTTGAAGGGCATCAAAAACAAAATCTTCCGNGAGCAGCTCAAAGATTTTTATGTCNACAGGCAATTCCGCACCGACATCTACCAAAAGGGGCATGCGAGCCTCAACCAATTCGAGATTTCACAGAAGATTCTAAACACCGAGTTTGTCTTGGTGAAGCCCTTGAGCGAGTTCAAGAATAAGATTGGCACACCACGAGGCGAAGCCGAGCTCGCACGTGATATTTACGACAAGGTGCTCGAATCTCTCGCGCAAAAGAGCTTCGCGCCCAAAGCCGTGCGCGAGATTTTCGAGACAACGCGTGTTCCGTTCCCACAATTGCTCAACGCGCTTAGCATTTTGGTCGCACAGGGCATGTGCCTNCCATGCCAAAAATACAGCAACAAAGTCAAGAAACAGACCGATGCGTATAANCGCAATCTGTTCGAGCAGCAGATGTTCAAGAGCAGCAGCGTGTTTGTCGCGAGCCCNCTCACAGGCAGCGGAATCGTGATTCCCGAGACAATACAGCTGCTCATCAAGGGATACACCGAGAATCGCAGGACGCAAAAGGAGCTCTCGCAGTATGTTTGGGACATCTACAAGCCGCAAGGGCGCAAGCATGTCAAAGACGGCAAGGTGNTNAACGAGGATTCCGANAACATCGCCGAGATTGACAAGATGACGCAAGAGTTTTTGAACAATCGTTTGCCGATTTATAAACAATTGGGAATCTGCTGATGTGGCGCATTGTTGCCGTTGTTTGCCTCTTTTGCGCGTTTGGGCTTGCCGAGATTCGGAGCATCACGCAAGACGACAACGCGAGCACGCAAAAGCGCGCCTTTTTGCAAAAGCTCATGGACGANAGACCNACGTATGTCGATTANTCGCCCGCGTGGAAGGAGATTACGAGCTTCAGCAATGTCGTGTATGANCCGCAAAGAATCGTTACGCGCGATGGCAAAAGCCCGCTTTTCGTGCGNGTCTATCGCATTGGCGGCGATGATTATAGCGGCTTGCCTTCGGATTTTGCGTGCGAGCAGAATCTCTGCCCGCTNGTGTTCGAGCTGCGCACATATTCGGGCAGCACGGGCGAGCGCGAGGAGTTTCGCAATTCTGACAAAATGCGCGGCGATGCCGAGTGGATTGTGCTCGAGCTGTTGAGCGAGCGCTCGGGGATTCTGCATTTCATGGANAGGGGGCAAAAGGTGCGCGTGCGCAAGACCGAGCAGGGCTTGCATATCGACCTGCACCCCGTCTTTCGCGCCAATGTGTCGAGCGCNGCGATTGCTAGCGCCGCTGGCACGGGCACAANGAGCTTCACCACGCGCAAGGAGAACGGGCTGACGATTACCGTTGCCGATGGCGCTGCGCCGTTTGAGGGCGAGCGCAACGAGGCAACGCCGACATTCATCGCGGCAAACTATTACCCCACGCATTTTGCCCCGCAGGTGAGCTTCGATTGNACCAAAGCGACATTGGAGAGCGAGCAAACGATTTGCCAAAAGCCCGAGTTGGGCGATTTGGATTTGCGCATTGCGGCGTATTATGATGGCATNGTGCCNTTCTATCCACCGCTGAAAATCAAGCAGATTGCGTGGTTGCGCAAGCGCGATGCATGCGAGGTTTCTGAAGAATGCCTGCAAAATATCATGCAAAAACGTGTCGATGAGCTCGCCGAGCTTTTTTCGCAGCTCGTGAATGAGCGGGTGATTCGGTAGGNGATNCNTTCGNAATGCTCGATACGGTCGATTGCNNCGCTCGCCCAACGGGCTNGCTCGCAATGACGCAAAAATAATGCAAGGTGATAGTCTTGTGTCATTGCGANCGAAGCGANGCAATCAANCGTCTTTGAACGCTTNACACGTTTGATTGCCACGAGGCTAACGCCTCTCGCAATGACAAATAGAGATGTTTCGCTTACGCTCACATGACACAATGGAAAATTTTGCATGCGGCATTTTTCGTCATTGCGAGCGCTAGCGTTGCAATCAACAGGCATAGAATCCCCAGAAAAAGCGTGCGCAAAGCTATGGCGAAGCCACAGCACAGCGCCGCTTTGAATATTGCGATTTTTGATTCTGCATTGCT
>JAAVGZ010000043.1 GCA_014799985.1 Helicobacter sp. | reverse complement strand
TCCGCACGGACTATGTCATGCCCCACAGCGCTGCGTCTATGTTATGCCTTCGGCTCGAACATAGACGTTGCGCGCTGTGGTTGGGACACTCACATGATGAGCAATAGCAAAATTGGAGGTGCGATTTCAATCGCACANANAATGAGAATCNTGCACCANNANTGCGACTAAAGTCGCACCTCCGATTCTGCCATTGTGGGATTATTCNNCCTCCCTTGCGGAGGGGGGCAGGGGGTGGGTTGTCATGTTGAGCGAAGCGAAANATCTTGTCATTGCGAGCGTTCGTAAGAACGCGCGGCAATCGACCGTGCTGGTCGTTCTATGTAACCAATGTTGCCCGATATGGNATCATAATTGCTTGTGCTAAGGCGAAAATAAAAGGAGAATCTATGCTCAACATCAACAATCATCAATACACCCCAACCGCNATGCCCGCGCAATATTTCGGCGCGCAAAAGGCGGCGAATGAGGGGGCAGATTTTGCGAGNATGCTCGCGCAGCAAACGCAANGCGAGGCGAGCGATGATGCGATTTATCAAAGCTTTTTGGCAAANAGTGGCGATGAGATTGTGGCGCATTTTGGGCTCACGATGCACAAGGCGGGGCTCGAGAATGTCGCCGATTCGATGATTNCNACCGCAAAAAATGACGGCACAATCGACATGCTACGCTTTGGCTTGTTGCGGCAGCAGTTCTTGCAGCGCCTCGAGAGTGTGCAGCAGCAAACGGGCGTGGAGCTTGANGATGAGGATTTTCAGCAAATGCTGGCGTCCATTCCCTCGCAAGGGCTCTTTTTTGGGCTAGGCAAAGANGGGATTCTCGAGCAGCTCGACCAACTCTTTACGAACCCGCCGCATAGCGATGATGCCGCNCGGCAGCTTCTCAATCAGCAGTTTTCGCAGAGCATGCTCGATGCGATTCGCAANGGTATGGCGTAGGCTTTTGCGATTGATTGCCNCATCGTGTTTCGCTTTGTTCAATATGACAAATAGAATCTTCGGAGGTGCGACTTTAGTCGCACTTTTGGCATGTGATTCTTATTTATGTGCGATTGAAATCGCACCTCCATTTGTCATATTGAGCGAAGCGAAACATCTCTTTAGATTCTCTGCTTTGCTTTTTTCTTCAAGGGGGACAAGGGGAACTACTTGCGAAGCGTTCCCCTTATCCCCCTTTNAACCCCCAAACCCCTGCACGCTTCTTAAAGGTTTGTGCTCCGCACGGACTATGCCCATGCCCCACAGCGCTGCGTCTATGTTATGCCTTCGGCTCGAACATAGACGTTGCGCGCTGTGGCTGGGGAATTAGAATCTATGAGCAATGGCAAAGAGATGTTTCGCTTCGCTCAACATGACAACGGGGAATTCTTATTGTCATTGCGAGCGCTAGCGAAGCAATCTACCGTGTTAGGTTACCCAAGACGTTTGATTGCCACGCGTTCTTACGAACGCTCGCAATGACGATAGCTAGAATCTGTTATAATTCCAAAAAATAAAAACCTTGCGCCCCGCGGCGTAGAGCGGCGATNAAAGGCTGCGCAACAACGTGGAGCAGGCGTTATCGCATCACTTTAGGGAGCGAAGGGCAATTCACTTGCCCGAGCGACAGCAAAAGGCTTTCAGCCTTTTGCGATTCCAAAATGTTTGATTGCCACGCTCGTTGCACTCACTCGCAATGACAATGGCTAAAATCTGCTATGATTCCGAAATTATAAAACCTTTGGAGGTGCGGTTTTAACCGCACACATCAAATAATGAGTGCGACTAAAGTCGCACCTCCAAACCTAGTAGAGCGGCGCGACAAGATAGCGAAGCTGGCGGTCGTGCGTCCCTTTAGGGAGTGTTGGCAATTACTTGCCAACACGACAGCAAACGCGTTCCGCGTTTGCGATTCCAACAATAGGAACATCATGAAAAAAATCTTGACTTTTGGGCGCTATTTCAAGCAGGCTGTGGGCGAAAAGGTGCGCAAGATTCCGTTGAGCGTGCCCGGCTTCACCTGCCCCAACATTGACGGCACGCTCGCGCGCGGGGGCTGCATTTTCTGCAAAAACGAGAGCTTCTCGCCTGCGCTCCAAAACGGCACAACGCCCAAGCAGAGCTTCAGGCTTAGCCCCAAAACAGAGCACAACCCGATTCTGCCGCTCCAGCTCGAGGCGCTCAAGGCACAATTTGAATCCCAAAGACAATTCCACCACGACAAATTCCACATGCGTAAATTCTTGGGCTATTTCCAATCTTTCACCAACACCTACGCGCCGCTGCCCACGCTCAAAGCCCTCTATGACGAAATCTTGCAACGCAAAGACGTCGTTGGAATCTCTATCGGCACGCGCTTTGATAGCATTACGCTCGAGATTCTCGACTATCTCGCGCAATGGGTCAAAAAAGGCAAGATTATTTGGGTCGAATACGGCGTGCAGTCGATTCACGAACAAACGCTNANNCTCATCAACCGCGGGCATGACAGCAGNAGGCTGCAATATTGGGTGCGCGAGGCGCGCGCGCGGGGGATTGCGATTTGCATTCACCTCATCTATGGCTTGCCCAAAGAAACCGACACGATGATGCTNCAAAGCCTCGATGAGGTGCTACAAATCGGGCTNGANGGGCTCAAGATTCACCCGCTGTATGTGATGGAACACACCGCGCTTGCCGCGATGTATCGCGCGGGCGACTATGAGCCCATCACNCTCGAGCGCTATGGCGATTTGATTGTGCAAAGCCTGCTGCGCATTCCTAGCGATGTCGTGTTGCACAGAATCTCGGCGGGAATCCACAGCGGCGACTTGCTCGCGCCGCAATGGTGTTTGGACAAAAACATTCAAATGCGCTATCTGCGCGAGCGCCTGCGCAAGGCGGGAATNGACTATTGAACGCGACCTACCGCCTGATTCAAAGCGCCGATTCTAGCGCGACACTCTACAACGCGCAATATGACGAGAGCTACCACGCGACAAACGAGGGGGCGCTGACAGAATCGCTGCACAAACATGTGCGNCCCGCAATCGCNCTTGGCAAACTGCTTGCGCGCCCNACTCTGCGGATTCTNGACATCTGCTTTGGGCTTGGGTACAACATGCTCTGTTCGCTCTATGAGCTTCAGAATCGCGGTTTTGCGGGGCNAATCGCCATTTATAGCCCCGANAAAGANGCGGCGCTGCTGCAACAATGCGCGAGCCTGCGCTACCCCGAAGCGCTGCACCCGTTTTTGCCGATTCTGCATGCGCTTTGTCGCGATAGATTCTACGAATCGCCCAACCTGCGAATCGAGCTCCACATCGGCGATGCGCGCGACTATCTCCATGCGCTCATCGCGCGCAATCTCTGCTTTGATGTGATATACCAAGACCCCTTCAGCCCGCCAAAAAACCCCGAGCTGTGGAATCGCGCGCATTTTGAAGCGCTCTTCGCGCTGCTTGCGCCAAGCGGAATCCTCACGACCTATTCCCAATCTGCGCGCGCGCTCTACACGGCGCATTGCTGCGGATTTGCAACATACAAATGCGCCAACGCGCATGGGCGCGATTTTAGCGTTTGTAGCAAGGCGGCTTTGGAATCTGCCGCGCCTTTTGCGCTCAAGCCCATCGATTGGAATCACAAATTGCAATGCAATCCGGCGCTTATTCCATTTTGAGCTTTCAAGGGTTTTAGGATATAATCACAAAAAGGATAGAAATGGAGCAAGAGTCAATGGATTTTATGTTGGGCAAAGAACGTGAATTTGCGCCTTTGATTCATGAGCTCGAAAACATTCTGCAAGACGAAGTCAAGAATCGCCTGATTAGCGAACATCATTACCAACAACTTTTTCATAGCGCAAATGACGCGATTTTTTTGCTCTCGGCAAAAAACTTTACGATTCTGCGCGCGAACTTGAGCGCGCATACATTGCTTGGAATCGACAACATCTATCGGCTCGATTTCTTGCAATTTTTGCAACAAAACGACCAAGAAACATTCCGCGCACATTTGCATGCACTATGCGCCCAAGATGTCCAAAAATTCACGTTCCCATGCTCGATTCGCGCGCAAAACCACGCGCTCGTTCCTGTCGAAATCTCGGCACATCTCTTCAAGTTTAGCGAGGAGCGCAACATCTACCTTTCGATTCGCGACATTAGCATGCAGGTAACATTGCAAAAAGAGCGCGATTATAGCCGCGCGCTGCTACAACAGCAGAGCAAAATGGCGAGCATGGGCGAGATGGTCGCGATGATTGCACACCAATGGCGGCAGCCGCTGAATGTGCTCATGCTCGAGGCGAGCAATCTGCGCGAACTCTGGCACGAGGATTGCCTACACGAAGACGAGTTTGAGCAATACATCGACAGCTTCCAAAGGCAGCTTGCGTTTATGAACCAAACCATTAGCGACTTTCAGAAATTCTTCTCGCCCTCGAAAAAAAAGGAATCGTTTCATTTGCGCGCGCTCATCGAGAGCGTTTGCAAGCTTGTCGAGCCCTTTTTCGTGTTGCGCAGCAATATCCAAGTGCGCATCACAGAAGAACAAAACGGCGAGGCAAGCTCCCTGTTTGGCTATGCCAACGAGCTCAAACAAGTTTTTCTTGTGCTCATTCAAAACGCGCGCGATGCGATTATGCAAAAGGGCGAGCATTTCGCGGGCGAGATTCTAATCCACATCGCACAGCGCGGCGCGCAATGGCACATCAGCGTTGAGGACAACGGCGGCGGAATCCCGCCAAACGCGTTGCCGCAAATCTTCGAACCCTATTTCACGACCAAAGGCGAGCGCGGCACGGGAATCGGGCTCACGACAGCGCGCATGATTGTCGAACAAAGCTTTGGCGGCAGCATTTCTGTGCGCAACGGCGCGCGCGGCGCGTGCTTTGAGCTGATTTTGCAAGGAGAGCAAGAATGAATGTGTTTGATGACGCGCCCACACCCGAGACTTTTATTGTTTCCGACCCACACTTTGGGCACAATAAAATTTTCCTAAAAGAACCTAACCGATTGCTGGGCGAGGAGAAGCCCAAAAAGGCGTTCAAGAGGCTCTGCAAAAACTGGAACGCGGTTGTGGGCAAGAAAGATTCGATTCTGTGTCTGGGCGACATGTTCGGCGTTTCTGGCGTGCGCTACATCGACAAGCTAAAGGGCAAGAAGTCGCTGATTCTGGGCAATCATGACATCAAGCCGCACAACAAAGAGCTGCTGTATAGCAGCGACTTTGGCATTTTGCACGGAATCTGCCTGCGGATTCCAAATGGCGAAGAAATCGCAAGCGAGGCGACAAAGCAGCACAGCAACCTAAGTGGCTATGAGCAAGAATGCCTAAGCGTTCTTGTCGCCGATGTTGGCGCTATGCGCGTGATGTTCTCGCACTATCCGCTGTTCGAGCGCCACCCAAGCGATGAGCGATTCTATGCGCTGTTTGCCCTGCTCGAGTGGCTGTTTGCGCAATGCCGCTGCGATGTCGTGATTCACGGGCATATCCACAGCCACAACGCGAGCGATTCGCGCTGCATCAACGCATGTGTTGATGTAACAGACTATGCACCGATACGGCTCGGGGCGCTACTAGAACGCGCACAGAAAGGGAGACGATGAGCTCGCGGAAAATTGCCATTTTTGAGTTTGAAGACGAGAGTTTGCGCCTGCGCGAAACATCGTTTTTGGTTGAATGCCTGCATTCCAAAGGCTGGGAAGCCGAAGTGATTGCGTTTGCGGTGTCGCAAAAAGAGGAAATCTTTGAGAATGTGCTGCGCGATTGTGTCGCGTACATTTCGCGCATCAAGCTCCAAAAGCTAAGCCGACTCTCGAAAGAAAGCTATCTCGAGCTCTTGCGCGAACTCGAGAAAAAGGGCATTCTCGGATTCCCCACAGCAGACACCATGATGTCTTTTGAAGCAAAAGATTCGCTGTTGCGCCTCATCTCTAGCGGGCTTGTCGCCGAAGATTCGTTTGGCTATGGCGACAAGGAGCGATTCAAGGATTCGTTTGCCTATTCGCTCGCGCGCGGCGAACGCGTATTGAAACCCACAACGGGCAAGGGCGGCGTCTGGCGCGTGAGTGCGGGCGAGACGGAGGGAAAAGAGAGAATCAAGCCCGAAGAGAAGATTCGCATTGTCGCGGCGAGCAATCATCAGGTGCGCGAGGTGCGGCTGGGCGACTTTCTCGAGGGCTATGCCGCCTACATTGACGAAGAGCGCGTGATTCTCGACATGCCCTTTTTGCCGTTTGTCAAAGAGGGCGAAATCCGCGTGTTCATGCTGCATGATTCGCCCTATGAGATTCTGCGCAAGATTCCGCCCAAAGAGCCGCCCTTCGCGTTTGGCACATCGCTATTTTTGGGCGCAACCTACCGCTACGAAAGCCTCGACAAATACAGCGCCCTGCTCGGCTGGTTTAGCTCGAAGCTACCCGAAATGGCGATGAAGCTTAGCAACAACGGAATCCCGCCGCTTTGGAGCGCCGATTTTATCCCCACCGACAAGGGCTATGTGCTGAATGGGCTCAACGGCACGGCGGTTGACTTTCTCGCGCGGCTCGACATCGCCGATGCGCTCGCAAATCATATCATTCGCACGATTCGTGAGAGCGATAAAAGACAAAGTTAAGAGAAGTTGAGCTAGAATCAGTCATCTTTATTTTTCGGAGGTTTATGTAATGAAAAAACATGTTGTGTTTTTCGAGGCATTTGGCGGCAGCGATAAGGGACGAGATGGGCACAGAAAAGACACCGTGCCTATGATGGACTACCTGAAATTTCTTGGTTGGACAGCAGAAGTTGTGATGCTTTCTGATGACATCTTGCGAGATTTCGAGAAAACAAAGGCAATCCATGAATATGTCAAAAACAACGCTGATGCGTATGTTTCGCGCGTGAATCCGGGCAACCTCAAAGAGGAAAAACTCTATTTCAGCCTCTTGCGCACCCTTTGTTCTGACGGCGTGATTGGTATGCCACACCCTGACGCAATGATTGGCTATGGCGCAAAAGACGCGCTCACAAAATTGCGCAACACAGAGCTTGTTCCAACCGACACATTGGCATATTATGACCCCGCAGAAGCGCAAAGAATCGGCGTGAATTGGACAGCTGGCGGCGAGCATGATTTCAAGAAAAATTTCCCCAAAACACTCGCAAAAGGCGAGCGCGTCTTGAAACAAAACCGCGGCTCAACAGGCGAAGGGATTTGGCGCGTGCAAATCAAAGACCCAGACAAATACAGAGGCGTGAGCGAGTTGCCGCTTGATGCCGAGATTCGCTGCACCGAAGCTGTCGATAACCATGTCGAAGTACGCAAACTCGGCGAGTTTATGGATTTCTGCGAAAAATACCTCAAGGGCGACAACGGAATGCTTGTCGATATGACATTCTTGCCCCGCATCAAAGAGGGCGAAATCCGCATTCTCATGCTCTACAAAGACCCCATTTATGTCGTGCATAAAAAACCCGCCGAAGGCGCGGACGCATTCTCTGCGACTCTCTTTAGCGGCGCGAAATATCGCTATGACAAACCCGAGCAATGGAGCGAGCTTGTGGGCTATTTCCTCAACAACTTGCCCGAAATCAAAACCAAACTCGGCAACTATGACCTGCCCTTGATTTGGACTGCCGACTTTATCCTCGACACAGACGCAAATGGCAAAGACAAATATGTCTTGGGCGAAATCAACTGCTCATGCGTTGGCTTCACCTCGCCTGCCGAGTTCTTGGACAAAACCGCTCGCCGCGTGGCAAACACCATCATCAACATCGTGGAAGACGCGAAATCATAGTGCTTTTTGCAATGACGCAATCGATTCTGGTTGCGCCATTGCGCCCCATTCATAGCGAAGCAACCCGCCGCCTTTGGCTCATCACGGCTGATTCTCGCTCACATCGAGCAGCCTCCCCATATCATCGACAATCAACACTTTCTCGCTATCAAGCACAATGCGATAGACATTCCACAGCACATACACATCGCGAATCTGCGATTTTGGCGCGGCTTTGTGCACGACAGCGAGCACAACGCGCGGAACAAAACTCGCCATCGCCGCGGCATTGCGCACCGACTTGAGCGTGCCCTCGCGCCAAAATTCCATTTCGAGCCCATTTGCAAACCGCACGCAATAGCCGTCATGGCGAGACATCACGACATATTCTTCATGCAGATATGGGCGCAGAATCTCGCGTGCCGCTTGGGGCAAATCGGCGAGAGATTGGGCATATACGATGGAACAAAGGGCGATTGAGAGAAAGAATTTTTGCATGCCAACTCCTTGCTAGGAATTGTGCAACAAAAATCTCAAGTTCGTTTCGGGAAAGTCCCAAGAAATCTTGACACTTTTGCAAGAAATTGCCGACAATCTCGCGGCTCAAATCGCAAAGTTTCGCGTAAGCTCGCAATGACAATAAATTCTAAGAATCTCCAGAAAAAGCGTGCGCAAAGCTATGGCGAAGCCATAGCACAGCGCCGCTTTGGATTCTGCTATCTTTGATTCTCTATTGCTCTTTAATCTTAACGTCCCAACCACAGCGCACAGCGGCAATGTTCGAGCCGTAGGCATAACGTTGACGCATGCGCTGTGGACTATTGACATATGCAAGTGCAACGCACATTGAATAGGCGTGAGGGGGTTTGGGGGATTGTTAAGGGGGA
>JAAVGZ010000029.1 GCA_014799985.1 Helicobacter sp. | reverse complement strand
TCGCTCGCGATTGGGGCGCTAGTCGCCAACCTCTTCTCTGTCATACTCATCGTCATCGACAGCGTCCGCAACGATGATGTCGAATATTAAGGACAAGCATGGAATACAATCCCAAACTCATCGAACCCAAATGGCAGCAAACATGGGACAAAGCCCGAGCTTTCGAGCCGCTTGATGACACAACGCGCAAGAAGCGCTATATCCTTAGCATGCTCCCCTACCCAAGCGGCAAAATCCACATGGGGCATGTGCGCAACTACTGCATTGGCGATGCGCTCGCGCGCTATTTTCGCAAAGAGGGCGAGAATGTCCTGCACCCCATCGGCTGGGACGCCTTTGGGCTGCCCGCCGAGAATGCCGCCATCAAGCACCACACGCACCCAAAGACATGGACATACAGCAACATTGACGACATGCGCAAAGAGCTCCAATCGCTCGGCTTGTCGTTCTCNCGCACGCGNGAGTTCGCGACATGCGACCCCATCTATTCACGTTGGGAGCAGCAATTCTTCATTCAGATGTGGCAAAAGGGGCTTGTCTATCGCAAAAATGGGCTCGTGAATTGGTGTCCCAAAGACCACACCGTGCTCGCCAACGANCAAGTCATCGANGGGCGCTGCTGGCGCTGCGACACGGAAGTCGTGCAAAAAGAAATGGCGCAATANTATGTCAAAATCACGGCGTATGCCAAAGAGCTCCTNGAATCGCTCGATTCTTTGCAGGGCTGCTGGCCNAANCANGTNCTNACAATGCAGCGCAACTGGATTGGGCAGAGCTTCGGGCTCGAGTTCGCCTTCGCNCTCGATGAGAGTTCGAAGCTAAGCGGCANAATCGATGTNTTCACCACGCGCCCCGACACGCTCTATGGCGTGAGCTACATCGCGCTCGCGCCCGAACACCACCTCGTTANCGAGCTNTTGCAAAAGGGGCTTTGCGGCGAGCACACGCAAGCCATCGAGGCGATGCGCAACACCTCGCCCAAAGAGCGCTCGCTCGCGCCCAAATGNGGCTGCCCGCTGCCACTCTTCGTGCGCCACCCGCTCACGGGCGAGATTCTGCCCGTGTGGGTCGCGAACTTCGTCCTCTATGAATACGGCGGCGGCGCGGTGATGAGCGTCCCTGCGCACGACACGCGCGACTATGAGTTCGCCAAACTCTACAACCTGCCCATTAAGCGCGTGATTTTCAAAGACGACACCGAGATTCCCTATTGCGAAAAAGACGGAATCCTGCGCGATTCGGGCGAGTTTAGCGGGCAAAGCAGCGAGGAGGCGCTCAAAAACATCATCGCGCTTTTCGAGCGCAACGGCACGGGCAAGGGCATCATCAACTACCGCCTGCGCGATTGGGGAATCTCGCGCCAACGTTATTGGGGAACGCCGATTCCGCTCGTGCATTGCCCCAAATGCGGAATCGTGCCCGAGACGCGCCTGCCTGTCGAGCTGCCCTTTGATATTGACATTAGCGGCGAGGGCAACCCGCTGCAATCGCACCCATTCTGGAAGCACGCAGCCTGCCCCGCATGCGGCGCAAACGCGCTGCGCGAGACGGACACGATGGACACATTCATGGAATCAAGCTGGTATTTCTTGCGCTACACGACCCCGCAAGAGCTGTGGGAGAGCGAGGCGCTAAACAGCGAGGCGCTGGGCTATTGGGGCAGTGTCGATGAGTATATCGGCGGAATCGAACATGCGATTTTGCACCTGTTGTATGCGCGATTCTTTAGCAAGGTGCTGCGCGACTTGGGCTACCACACGCCAAGCGAGCCCTTCTCGCATCTGCTCACGCAGGGAATGGTGCTCAAGGACGGCGCAAAAATGGCAAAAAGCAAGGGCAACATCGTCAATCCGTCCGACATCATCGCGCACTATGGCGCTGACACGGCGCGGCTGTTTATTCTCTTTGCCGCCCCGCCGACCAAAGAGCTCGAGTGGAACGACAACGCGCTCGAGGGCTCGTGGCGCTTTATCCGCCGCCTGTTTGAGCGCGCCGATTTCTGCGCCAAGACAACGACATGCCCCAAGCCAAACGCGGTGAGCAAAGCTGAAAAAACGGCGCGCAAGAAGGTCTATGAGGCGGCGCTGAAGGCGCAGGAGCTCTATGCGCGCAAGAACGAATACGCGTTTAATACCCTGATTGCCGCGTGCATGGAGGCGCACAACGCGCTTGCCGACCAAGACAACAAGGACATCTGGACGGAGGGCTATTTCGTCCTTTTGAATCTGCTCGAGCCGATTATCCCGCATGCCGCAAGCGAGCTTAGTGCCACGCTCTTTGAGTGCAAGAATCTCGCGCCCATCGTGATTGACAAAAGCGCGCTTGTCTCCGACACGCTCACGCTCGCCGTTACCGTCAATGGCAAGCGCCGCGCCGAAATCGAGGTCGCGACATCTCTTGGCGAAGCCGAGATTCTGCCCATTGCGCGCGAATCGGTGGCGCGTTGGCTGCAAGATTGCACAATCGTGAAAGAAATCTTTGTCGCGGGCAAGTTGGTGAATTTTGTCATTAAGCCGCAAAAATAGGCGCGTTGATGGGGGCAAGAATATGGGTGTTGGGCGTCTTGTTGCTGCTTCTTGGCTGCGGCTATCAGCCGCTCGCGCGGTATAGCGAGCAGCAGTTTGGCGAGCGAATCTATGTCGATGTCAGCATCAACTATCGCGACCCCGAAAACAGCGTTCTCATCAAAGACGCCCTGCTCGAATCGATTGTGCAGCGGCTCGGGGCAAAGGTCGCGACCAGCGCGCAAGACGCCGATTCACAAATCCATGTGAGCCTCTATAATGTACGCTTCGCCTCGTTGGCTGAAGACATACAGGGCTTTACGAGCTTCTATCGCACGTTCGTAACCCTCCGCTTCCGCTATTACGACAAAACCGGCAAAATGACACAGATGGACACCATAGGGCGACACACATTCTCTATCGACACGCAATCCATTTTGACAGACACGCGCAGGCTAGAAGCCATTGCAGAGGCGAGCATTCAAGCACTCGATGCTTTTTTTGCTAAAATTGCAACACTTCCAAAGCCAAAAGGATAACCATGCCAACGCTTAAAGATGCTGTGCGCAACGCTTTGATACGAATCCAAAAAAATGGGCAGGTCGCAACGCCTGATGTGTATCAGGAAGCCTTTTGTGAAGAGGCAAAAAAGCTCGGGCTGAATATCGATGCGTATCAATGGAAAACAAAATGGCTCAAGCAGCTTGATAGCAAAACGCGCAATCAGATTCGGGGATTGCCCCTCAAAACCCAAGAGGACTTTGTCCATTTTCTTGCCACAACCATTACTCGGCTGCAAGGCAATGACACCAAAGAACTTTTCTTGCTATACAAAGAACTTTTTTCGATGTTTCTTTATTATTATGCGTCCCATAACCCCAGCACAAACCCAAATCTCATCAAGGACAGCCGCGAGCTCATCGATGGCAACTCGCAAATCAATGGGCAAATCATCAAGGAGCGTTGGTCTGTTCTTCTGAAACAAAATTTGCCCAAAGAATCCAAAGACGCGCCGCCAAAGCCCCAGCCCGCGCACGAAGCCCCAAAAGCAAAAGACGCGAAGGACGACACCGAGCGCGAGGAGAATCTCGACTTTTTCAGCCCCCTTTTGCGCCCCTCGCTCACGCAACAAGCCGCGAAGCAGCCAGCGATTGACGCGGCGGCGGCGATGCTCAAGCTCGACCTCGCGCTGATTGTCAAAGACAAGCTCGTGAATGCGCTCGAAAACGCGCTCAAAGAGCGGATTCAAATCGACAAAAACCTCTTGCTTGCGACCGTGAAAAAGCACAGCAAAGAGCTCGAGAATCACCTCGAGGTGATTGTGGCAAAGATTGCCTCGCTTCAGATTGCCGGCGAGATGATGTTCAACGAAATCGCCGAAAGCAACAAACAGCTCAAGAATCTCACCCCGCAAGAAAACAATCTCTTGAGCTTCAAAGACGACATGCTCTCGCTGCTTAGCAGCTCCGAGACGCGATTCCAGCATATCCAAGAGGCGATGAGCCAAACCAAGAGCGGCTTGGACGAGGTCGCGCAAAAGATTGGCGGCGAGAACAAGCGCGAAGCGCCGCCACCAAAAGAATCTCTCGACAAGCTCACGGGCGTCTATACGCTCGCGGCGTTCAAGCAAGAGGTTGCGCACCACGAAGAGATGTTCGCGCGCTACAACCAAAGCTATTCAGTTTTCTATATCGACATCGACAATTTTCAGCATATTAATGATTCATATAGTAATGAATCTGGCGACAAGATTCTCGCAACTTTTGGAAAATTGCTCAAGAATATCGTGCGCAAAAATGACTATGTGATTCGCGTTGATGGCGAGGAATTTTTGATTTTCCTTGCGGGAATGGACCATTTCGATTCGTCCTATTTTGCCGAAAAAATCCGCACGCAAATCGCCGAAAGCACCTTTGTCTATGGGCAATACAAAATGCAGATTAGCGTTACAATCGGCGTGGCAGACCGCAACGAAACAAGCAATTTTGACAATGTGGTCGCGCGCGCAAAGGCGCGCATGTTGCAGGCAAAAAAGCTCGGCTACAACCGCATTGCCACAGAAGATTAGGAAAACATGGTGCTCGCAACTCTCTTAGACTACATGGCGCACAAAGACGAAGAATATCGCAACTTCGACCCCGCGCGCTTCCCCGCGCTGTTTGCCAAGCTGCGCCCGCTCATCGATTCGCATTTTGGCACGCCCCCGCCAACCATTGTCCATATTGTCGGCACGAACGGCAAGGGCAGCACGGGGCGATTCCTCGCGCTCATGCTCATGGCATGCGGCAAGAATGTCGGACACTTTGTGTCGCCACACCTTTTCTCGTTTGCCGACAGATTCTGGGAAAACGGCGCTGTGGTGAGCGAGGCGCGGCTGCTAGAGGCGCATCATTTCTTGCAAAGCCTCGTCGACTCAAGCGGCGCGCGCTATTGCGACAAAGCGAGCTATTTTGAATACGCGACACTGCTCGCATACGTTCTCTTTTTCCCACATCAATACGCCGTTATCGAGGCGGGGCTTGGCGGCGAGCTCGATTCCACAGCCTCGCTCCCCCGCNCCCTTAGCCTGATTACCCCCATTCANCTCGACCACGAGGAGCGGCTTGGCAGCGACATTTTCACAATCGCGCTNACCAAACTGCGGAGCATCAACGCGCACGCCATCATCGGAATCCAGCCAGACGAGCAGGCTGTGCGCGCTGCGCTCGAGGTTGTCGCAAAAGAGCGCGCCATCAACTATTGCTTTCTCGACCCAAGCGACACGCATGTGGCGGACGCAACATCNCATGCGGAATCGCGCAACGAGCGCGACACATTATGTCNGAAGCCCGATTCTTGCGTTGCGGCAACGGCNCATGAAAGGGCGCTTTTGCGACAATATCTGTCTGCAAACGCGCTGCCCGCATACCAAGCCCAAAACTTCGCGCTCGCACAAAAGGCGTTGCGATTCTTGAATCTCGCGCTGCCCGATTCTGTGCCGATGTTCGATTTGGGCGCTCGCGCGCAAAGAATCGCGCCCAATCTCCTCGTGGATGTCGGGCACAATCTGCATGCGGCAGAGGCGCTGTGTGCGACATTGCGGCAAATATGGGCAGGGCAAAAAATCGAGCTCGTCTATAANGCCTACAAAGACAAAAACTACCGCGCCATTTTGCGATGTTTTAAGCCTCTTTTGAGTAAAATCCATATTTTAAAACTCACACATCCTCGAGCAGTGCCGCTTGCGTTGCTGCAAGAAGCGATTGAGGCAGAAGGCATACAATATGACTATGAAATTTTTCCATTATATCCCGAGCGATTCTATGCCGTTTTTGGCTCTTTTAGTGTAGCAGAATCCTTTATTTTACANTACAGAGAACGGTATGGACAATAAATTTATCATCACTATCACAGACATCAAGGGCTCGCGGCANTACAATATCCANCAGTTCGTGAAGCATATCTTNCTCTATGTCATACTCTCCATTATTGTTGTGATTCTCGTTTCGTTTGCGACCATTCGTCTGCTACTTGGCGAGATTGCAACAATCGAAGAAAACCGCAACAAACTCATCGAGGATTACAACAGAATCGAAGCCATCAACAAGAGCCTTGACGAAGAGATTGCCCAGAAAAACAACGACATCGCCATTATCCGCGGGCGGCTGGGGCATTTGGAGGGNTTCGTGGGCGTNAGCAACGGCGAAACCAACGCAAACGAGAATCCCGAAGCAAACATCGTGCAAATGCTCGAGCGCGTCGACGTCGCGCGCATCACAGCGGAGCAAAAGGGATTCACATTGCGCATGGTGCCAAACGGCAACCCGCTGCAACATTTCCAAGTCTCGAGCAATTTTGGCTATCGCGAACACCCGCTCATCAAAAAGCGGGAATTTCACACGGGCATCGATTTGCGCGTGCCTGTGGGCACGTCTGTCTACACAACCGCCGATGGTGTCGTGTCGTTTTCCAAAAAAGGATATAATGGCGGCTATGGGAATATGGTCAAGGTGGAGCATGCGTATGGGTTTCATACGGTGTATGCGCATTTGAGTGAGTTGGCTGTCAAAGAGGGGGAATTTGTCAAAAAAGGGCAAGTCGTTGCCTATTCGGGCAACACGGGCTTGAGCACGGGACCCCATCTGCATTATGAAGTCCTATTTTTGGGCAATCGATTGCAACCAAAGCATTTTATGAACTGGACAATGCGCAATTACGAAGACATTTTTGAACGTGAAAAAGAGATAAAATGGCAATCGCTTCTCGATAGCATCAGCACGATTCGCGAGTTTATCTCGATGCCTATGATAGACGAGAATCTGGAACACAAGGAGATAGAATGATATTTGGTGGCGAGAAAAAACCCAAACAGCAGCTTATCAGCGTCAACAACGAGGGCATGAGCTTCATCGCAAATGGCACGATTATCAAGGGCAACATCAATGCGCAATCCGAAATCTTCATCGAGGGGCAGTTCGAGGGCGAGATTCTCTCGCAATCGACCGTCGTGATTGGCGAAAANGGCAAAGGAAAGGGCACGATTAAGGCAAACAGGGTGGTCGTGAATGGCGTCTTTGAGGGCGAGAGTGAATCCGAGATTATCGAGATTATGGCTTCGGGCAGGCACAATGGCGAAATCATCGTGAATGAGCTCGTTGTCGAGCGCGGGGGCTCTTTTGTGGGCAATAGCCGCAAGAAAACGGCAAAGGAATCCTAATGGCAAACGACACAACGATTATTGCTGCTGGAACGAGCATCAAGGGCGAGATTCTCGCCAAATCTGGCTTGCACATTGACGGCACATTCGAGGGCAGAATCTTCTCCGATTCGACAATCTCTGTCGGGCAGGGCGGCTTTGTTACGGGCGAAATCATCGCGCTCAAGCTCATCGTGAGNGGCAAATTCAACGGCAAGGCNGACTGCCAAACGATTGAGATTATGCCCAATGGGCGCATCGATGGCGAGGTCATCAGCAANGANCTCGTGATTGAACGNGAGGGATTTTTTGTCGGCGAGAGCAAGGTGCGGCAGAATCCCCCGTCTTTGGGCGACAAGCTAAGCCCGCTGCTGCCGCCAAACGATTCTAAAGATTCCAAAGACAGCAAATAGTGCAAGCGCTGCTCTACGACCTGCTCGCACGTTCCGCGCCCGATGTTGGCGTCTTCGCCGATTCTGATGAATGCAGCGCGGCTGCTGGTGTCGCGCTGCTCCAACGCAAGACGCCCTTTGTCTTGCCCGACTTTCGCGCGCAAAAGGGCGATGATTTGCGCGCCTACCATGATGAGCTGCTCGAGCTCTTGGCTGTTTTGCGCGCCTATCACCGCGCNCAGGGCAACAAGATTCTGATTGCGCCCTTCCACACACTGCTCTACCCCCTGCCCTCTCCCGCGATTCTGCAGGGTTTTGAGATTGCAAAAANCCAAAACATCGCCCCGCGCGCCTTGGCAGACAAGCTCGTTTGCTTTGGCTATGTGCATGTCGACATGATTGAGCTCTCGGGCGAGATGAGCCTGCGCGGCGATATTCTCGACATCTACCCACCCACGCTAGAACCCTTGCGAATCGAGTTTTTTGGAGACGAGATTGAGAGTATCCGCCCNTTTGACACGACCTCGCAGCTTTCACACAAAAACGAGCACACATCGCTCGAGATTCCGCCCGTGCTGTTTGCGCTCTCNCNAGAATCCTATGAATCGCTCGCAGAATCGGTGCGCGAAAGCCCATACACGAGCTTTCACAAGGACATTCAAAGTCTCGGGCTCTGGCATTTGCCCGCGTCCATGTGCGCCGCAATCGCGCTCAAGAANGNGTGCNTNAGCGCAAAGGCNCANGAAGCGATTGGNGAGGAACTCGAACTTTTCGAGCCAAACAGCGAGGAGCACGCGCGCCTATCGCGCATGCATGCGCTCGCGCCNCTTGCGCCCAAAGAGGGCTTTGTCGATTTCACGCTCTCGCTCTCTTCCCTGCCCACATTCTTGCAGATTCACAGCAACAAGCGCATCACCATCATCGCCCGCAACGATGTCTTGCTGCGGCAATACAATATCGATTCCGAACAATACACGATTTGTAAGGAATCCTTTTGNGTGCAATTCATGACNCCCACCGAGCTCTTTCTCTCGCTCAACGCGCCCGTTGCGCAAAAAAAGCCCAAACACAAAACGCGCATCGTGCTCGATGAAATCGCCGTGGGCGACTATATCGTGCATCGCGATTATGGCATCGGCATTTTTCAGGGAATCTCGCAAGAAAAGGTGCTTGGCGCGCTGCGNGATTTCATCTTGCTTCAATATCAGGGCGAGGACAGGCTGCTTTTGCCCGTTGAGAATCTCGACATGATAGACCGCTACATCGCCGATTCGGGCAGCGTGCCCATCGTCGACACATTGGGCAANAAGAAATTTGCGCGACTCAAGGAAAAGGTGCGCACGGAGCTGCTCAAGATTGCCCAAAACATCATCGACCTCGCCGCCAAGCGCACGCTCACNCAGGGCATGGTGTTCGATGTCGCCGCGCCCGAGCTNGCGCTGTTTCAGGCGCAGAGCGGCTTTAGCTACACAGACGACCAGCAGAGCGCCATCGCCGAGATTTTTGCCGACCTTTCGAGTGGCAATGTGATGGATAGATTGTTGAGCGGTGATGTCGGGTTTGGCAAAACAGAAGTCGCGATGAACGCCATCTTTGTCGCGCACAAAAGCGGCGCGCAGAGCGCGTTGCTCGTCCCGACAACGCTGCTCGCGCTGCAACACACGCAGACNTTGAGCGAGCGCCTCGCCCCTTTTGGCTTGCGCGTTGCCAAGCTCGATAGATTCGTGGTTGGCAAGGAAAAAGCCGCGCTGCTTNGCGCGCTCAAGGAGGGCAGAATCGACGTGCTCATCGGCACGCATGCGCTGCTCGATATTGAGTTTCGCAATCTCGGNCTCATCATTGTCGANGAAGAGCACAAATTTGGCGTCAAACAAAAAGAAAAGATAAAAACGCTAAGNAGCAATCTCCACATGTTGAGCATGAGCGCAACGCCGATTCCGCGCACGCTCAACCTCGCNCTTAGCGAAATCAAATCGCTAAGCACGCTCACGACCCCGCCGAGCCAGAGAATCCCNGTGCGCACGTTNCTNAANGAATACANCAACGNGCTTGTCAAAGAAGCCATCATGCGCGAGATTCGCCGCGGCGGGCAGGTGTTTTATATCCACAACAACATCGCGACAATGCCGCATGTCTATGAGCACCTCACAAGCCTCCTGCCCAACCTCAAAATCGCGATTTTGCACTCGCAGATTCCGCCAAAAGACAGCGAAAACATCATGCTCGACTTCGCCAANGGCGCTTATCAGCTCCTGCTTTGCACAAGCATTGTCGAATCGGGGCTGCATCTCCCCAATGCCAACACAATCCTCATCGAATCCAGCGACCGCTTTGGCATCGCCGATTTGCACCAATTGCGCGGGCGCGTGGGGCGNGGGCGNGTCGANGGGTTCTGCTATTTCTTCTATGAATCGCANCAGAAGCTCACCGAACAATCCCAAAAGCGGCTGCTCGCGCTAAGCGCGCACAGCGAGCTTGGCAGCGGCGCGATTCTCGCCTACCATGACCTCGAGATTCGCGGCGGCGGAAACATCTTGGGCGANGCNCAGAGCGGGCATATCAAGAACATCGGNTACAGCCTCTATTTGCGCATGCTCGAGGACACGATTTATAGCCTAAGCCAGAAGGGCAGCGCCGAGAANGGCGATGTCGATATGAATCTATCGGTGAATGCGTTCATCTCGCCCGAGTACATCACGAGCGAACGTTTGCGGCTCAACCTCTATCGCCGCCTCTCGCTCTGCGAAGAGAGCGCGCATGTAACAAACATCGANCTCGAAATCAACGATAGATTTGGCAAACCTGATAATTTTACACAACAATTCTTGAGCCTAATCCATATCAAGATTCTAGCAAAACAATTGCAGATTACAAAAATCATCAACTACAACCAAAAAATCACCATTTTCGAGGGCGAAACGCGCCATAGCTTTGACGCCAACAGCCGCGATGATGACGATTTGCTGCACGCATTGCTGGGTTATTTGCACAAGCGCCAAAAGGAAACACTATGCGCATAGGCTTTGTGGGCGATGTGGTGGGCAAGCCGGGCAGAGAGATGCTCAAGGAGCATCTCCAAAGGCTCAAGTTTCGCGAGCGCCTCGATGTTTTGATTGCCAACGGCGAGAACGCGAGTCATGGCTTTGGCATGACCGCTAGNGCGGTTCAGGAGCTGCTCGATAGCGGCGTTGATGTCATCACGGGCGGCAACCACAGCTGGGANAGAAAGGAGATTCTCATGCTGCTTGAAAGCGGCACTTTGCCCATTTTGCGCCCNCTCAACTACCCACAAACGGCGCCGGGCAGCGGCATTGGAATCTACCAAATCGCTAACGAAACCCTAGCAGTCGTGAATATCATGGGGCATTTCANGATGCCACTCGTNGACAACCCNTTCACCCTCGCCCTCTCCGCCGTCAAGAAACTGCGCGAACAGGGAATCCGCCATATCTTTGTCGATTTNCACGCCGAAGCCACGAGCGAAAAACGCGCCATGTTTTGGCTGCTAAGCGGGCATGCGAGCGCCGTTGTCGGCACGCANACGCACATCGGCACGGACGATTTGGAGATTGCCAACGGCACGCTCGGGCTAAGCGATGCGGGGGCATGCGGCTGCATGGACGGCGTTTTGGGCTTTGAAAAAGAGAATGTCTGCGAACGTTTCACGAGCGGAATCCCAAGAGCGCTGCAAATCCCCACGAAATGCACGAAGATTCTGCCGCTCATCGTTTGCGAAACCAACAGCGAGGGGCGCTGTGTTTTGGGCTACAAGATGCGCGTCATCGATTCGGGCGCACCCGAGATACTCTTGCAAGCCTATTCGTATGATTAATATTTTCTAATTTTTTTGNATTTTCTAAAGGAATCATCAAATTTGANCGCTTGTANACACAACAACAAAGGAGCGCCGGCTCAAAAGAGCCAGCTGCATTCCTACCTTTCGATGAAAATCTCAAATTTCAGCAAAAATATGTGAATTTTGAGATAGAATCTCCGGAGTAGGAAGGTTGACATTTCTCTTGCGAGTCATGACAATCTCCTTTGTATAGATTGCCCGCTGCCCGNGAGGGCGACACGGGCGAAGTTTATGATACCCAAAAAACCTTAAACAAGAAACATGGCGACAAACACGTTGGGCAGCCAAAAGAGAGGGAAATATTTTGCAATGGCAAAAGATTCTAAATCGTCATTGCGANCGAGTGTAACGAGCGTGGNAACCAACCGTGTCGAGCATTCTAAGACTGTATGANTGCAACGCTAAGCTCGCAATGACAAACCTAGAATCTTTGGTGTTTCTCGTTGAGATGCTTNGCCTCAACCTCGCAATGACAGATAATGAGAATTTTACANTTTTTCAATCAAGGCATTCAAAACAACGCAAAGGGCTGCCCCGAAGGGCAGNAATCCCTTATCGCTCTAAATACACTTCAATTTCTAGCCAAAAAAGCCGAATTTTGAAGTATAATATGCGGAAGGGTTTCTTACGATTTGTGCTCATAAGAATCCTTTGCGAATANATTGCCCGCTGCCCGNGAGGGCGACACGGGCGAAGTTATGATACCNAAAAAACCTTAAATAAAAAGAGCAACAATGTCTTTACAGATTGGCAAATACCGCTTCAAAAGCCGCCTGATTGTCGGCAGCGGCAAATATAAAGATTTCCAAACCACATTCGAGGCGACCAAAGCAGCAGANGCNGAGATTATCACCGTTGCCGTGCGGCGCGTGAATATCACCAACCCAAACGANGAGAATCTGCTNANCTTNTTNGCCAACCACCCGATTCAGTTCTTGCCCAACTCGGCGGGCTGCACGACCGCAAAAGAAGCCGTTGCGCTGTTTCGGCTGACCAAAGAGGCGACAGGCATTGACTTNATCAAGCTCGAAATCATCGGCGACACGCAAAAGACGCTCTATCCCGATGTGCTCGAGACCCTGAATGCATGCGAGATTCTTGCCAAAGAAAATTTTACGATTCTCGCCTACACCAACGATGACCCCATTGTCGCAAAGCGCTTGCAAGACTGCGGCGCGAGCGCGATAATGCCGCTGGCTGCGCCCATTGGCAGCGGGCTTGGAATCCAAAATCGCTACAACATCGCGTTCATCAAAGACGCCATCGATGTGCCCGTGATTGTCGATGCGGGCGTGGGCTGCGCGAGCGATGCGGCGATTGCGATGGAGCTTGGCGCTGACGGCGTGCTGACCAACACGGCAATTGCATGCGCGAACGACCCAATCATGATGGCGCAAGCCATGCGCGATGCCGTGCGCG
>JAAVGZ010000084.1 GCA_014799985.1 Helicobacter sp. | reverse complement strand
CCTTGCCCACAACGGCGATTTTGAGCTTGGGATTCTTGGGCTTGTAGTGCAGATGAATGAGGCGCGGGGGGTGCACGCTCGCCTTGCTGACGGCATAAAACGCGTTCATGCCCTCTTTTTGGAGATAGTGTTCGTCATAAATCTCGCAACCGAGCTTCAAATCATCGGCGAGCTTCTTCGCCTTTTGGGCGAGATAATCGGGCGTGGCGACATCGGGAATCGTGTTGATGAGGTCGCGCGCGAAGTTGATGCCCCAAAGCATTGTTTCGCATTCCTTGCGCACGCGCTCGAAGTCTTTTGGGTCAATCTCCGCGCCGCTGTGGCTCTTGAGCGAAAAAATCATTGTCGCGAGCTTGCTCTTTTGCTTTTTGCTCTTGTAGGTGTCGAAGCAATAATCGCCCGACAAGAATCCGACCATCATCGCCTGCATTGCCTGCAATGTCTTGCCCTGCCTGTCGCACACGCCGCACTTGACGGTCTTGAAGGGGTATTTCTTGAGCAGGCGCAACGCCTTGCACGAGGCTTCGCGCAAAAGGTCGATGTCGAACTTATCGAGCGCATAATAAAAAATCTGGTGTGTCGAATCGAACAGATTCTGTTCTGCCTTGCCCTCGAAGCCAAGCGATTCTAAGAGCTTAGAATCCGCTATCCATTCATGCGAAAACTCCTGCCCCAACACAAACACAAGCGCTGCGTCTGCCTCTATTTCGCCCAATGCACGTTTTTCTGCTACGATTTTCATCGCCTCTCCTTTTTCTTTGTTTGAGTATGAAACACCCACCACACGCCGAGCAAAACGGCGACAGCGATGGACACGAGAACCAGCGGATGGTCGGCGAACCAATCGATGATGCCAAAGATTTCTTCGCCAAAATATTCTGTGAGCGCCACGACAATGAATGCCCAAATCCATGAGCTAATCAGATTGATAATGCCGAATTTGTAGGCGGGATAGCGCGTTGTGCCGATGCTCATCGGCAGCACGGTGCGCATTCCGTACATGAAGCGTTGCAAAAAAATGATAATCCAGCCATATNTTTGCAACAACTTGCTCGCAAGCGCAAACTTGCGCCGTTGAGACAAAAGGCGCTCNTGAATCGCGCGGCGATTGTAGCGCCCGATAAAAAAATAGAATTGGTCAGCCATCGAAGCGGCGACGCCGGCAATGAGGATTGTCGGGACAAACGCCATNTTTTGGTCATGCACAGCAAGCCCAGCGAACACGAGCCCAAGCTCGCCTTCAATCAATGACCAGATGAAAAGAATCAGATACCCCCAATCTTCGAGATAGTTGTCCCAAAGATTCATGATAAATTCTTCAAACGAAAACCCAGTGAGATGACTCCATACGAAAACGGCTAGAATGAGGATTGCAAGCAAAAACCATAGATAGTAGCTTCCGATAAACCCTATGACTTGCTTGATTCTCACCCAACGCTCCTAACCCAAATGTTCTTTAACCTGTGCAACATCTTTATCGCCCCTACCTGAAAGACAAATGATAACAATTTTATCTCGGATTCTAGCACGATTCTTGTAAATGTATGCTAGCGCGTGCGAAGATTCGAGCGCGGGGATAATGCCCTCTTTTTGCGAGAGCCACACGAAAGCCTCGAGNGCCTCTTTGTCGCTAATCGTGTCATAATCCACGAGCTTTTGAGAAAACCAATAGGCATGNTCGGGTCCAATGCCCGGATAGTCGAGCCCTGCCGAGATACATTGNGCCTCTTCGATTTGCCCTTCATCTGTTTGGAGATAGTAGCTCATCTGCCCGTGCAAGATTCCAACGCTGCCATGCGCGATGCTCGCCGCGCCCGCGCCGCCGCGCCCGCCNGCCTCGATTCCAACGCGTTGCACGGTTGCGTCATCGAGAAAATGCGCGAACAGCCCCGCGGCGTTGCTGCCGCCGCCAACGCATGCAACGACCAAATCGGGCAGNCGCCCTTCGGCATGCAGAATCTGCTGCCGCGCCTCATAGCCGATGATGCTTTGAAAATCGCGCACCATCATNGGGTATGGGTGGGGTCCTGCGACCGTGCCAATCAGATAGAACGTGTCGCGCGCGTTGCTGACCCAATCGCGAATCGCCTCGTTCATCGCGTCTTTGAGNGTTTGCGAGCCCGATGTGGCGGCATGCACCTTCGCGCCCAGAAGCTGCATGCGAAACACATTGAGCTCTTGGCGCTGCATGTCCTTTGCGCCCATGAAAATCTCGCATTCCAAGCCCAAAAANGCGGCGATAGTCGCCGTTGCCACGCCGTGCTGCCCCGCGCCCGTCTCNGCGATAATGCGCTTCTTGCCCATTTTCTTCGCCAAAAGCGCCTGCAATAGCACATTGTTGATTTTGTGCGAGCCCGTGTGGTTCAAGTCCTCGCGCTTGAGATAGATTTTTGCCCCGAGTTCGGCGCTAAGATTCTGTGCGAAATACAAGAGGCTCGGGCGTCCGACATAGCGGNNNANCAGCTCATGTGCTTCCTCCCAGAAATCCACATCAAAGCGCACTTTTGCATAGAACGACTCGAGCTCGAGCAACGTTGGCATGAGCGTTTCGGGCACAAAACGACCGCCAAAGATTCCAAAATGCCCNCGTGAATCAGGGTCTGAACGCAACTTTTTTGGAACGAACATTATATGTCAAGCACGCTAAATACGGGGGCAAGCGATTCGATTCGCTTTTTCCCCTCGCACGCAACAAGATGAAGCAAGAAGCAACTCTCGACACACTCCGCNCCCGCNGCGCTCACAAGCCGCAAGCTCGCCTCTGCCGTGCCCCCTGTGGCAATCANGTCATCAACGAGCAAAACGCGCGCCTTTGGCTTCTCCGCAAACGCATCNCGATGAATNTCGACTTCNTCAAAGCCNTATTCTAGCGCGTATCTTTCGCTCAAGGTCGCCGCAGGCAGCTTGCCCTTTTTGCGCACAGGCACAAACCCAACGCCAAGAGACATGGCAAGCGGCGCGCCAAAGATAAACCCGCGCGATTCAATCCCCACGATGTAGTCGAGATTGTAGCCCGNATAGCGCTTCGCGAGCCCGTTTAGCAACATGCCAAAGGCTTTCGCGTCCTTGAGCAATGTCGTGATGTCATAGAANACAATCCCGGGCTTGAANCCNTCCACATCGCGAATCTTGCTACGCAAGTATTGCCTCTCTTCTGCACTCCATTCCATATTTTTCCTTTAGTCTTAGAGTAGAGCCTCGATTTTTTGCTCCAAATCTTTAATGCGATTCTTGTATTTCTCGGTATCCACGCGATATTGCGAGTTGCGCTGTTTGAGCAACTTGACCTCGTTGCGCAACGATGTAATCTCATCGGTGAGAATATCGATATTTCCGAGCCCGCGCTGCAATTGCAATTGGTGCTTGCGGATAAGAATCTCCGCTTCTTGCAAGGTGAGCTTGAGCACTGCGCTNTTNCGTTGTTCTTTCTCGGCGACACTGCGATAATACAATGTCTTGACGGTTACAAACACGATAAACAACAAAATCGCAACGACAACCAACCATTCGTACATCATTTCCTACTCCTTCGTTTGGATTGCGTCTATCAGGGCAATCCGTTTTTCATGCCTCCCACCCTCAAAGGTGGTCTGAAAAAAGACATGCAAAATTGATTCCACAATGCCGCCCCCCAAAACACGCGCGCCCAAACACAGCACGTTTGCGTCATTGTGCAGCCGCGCCACCTCGGCTGTGTAGGCATCATGGCAGAGCGCCGCGCGGATTCCCGCGAAGCGATTTGCCGCAATGCTCATGCCAATGCCGCTGCCGCAAATCAAGATTCCAAACGCNGAATCTGCCAACACGCGCTGCGCGAGCTTTTGCGCATAGAGCGGATAATCCACGCGCTGCGTGTCAAANGCGCCCAAGTCCTCGAACGCGATGTGCTGCGCCTCCAGCCATTTCTTCACCTCGTCTTTGAGCGCAATCCCCGCATGGTCTGCGGCAATGTAGCATTTCATCATTTATCCTTTATGCAAGAAGTTCGAGCAACCACAGCGCNGGCGCNAAAAACACCGAGCGCAAGGGCGCGAACGCCAACACGGCAATCAGAANGAGCATTCCATAATTGCCAACGCGTTCATAGAATCGCTGCAAGCCCATGATTCCAAAACGTGAGAATTGGTAGGACAGAATCCACGAGCCATCGAGCGGCGGAATNGGCCACGCGTTGAACACGGCGAGCACGACATTGACGAGCAGCAGTTGCGCCAAGAAGACCATTGCCCAATCGGGAAAGTTCGCCCATTGCAACAAGAATCCAGAAAGCAACGCAAGCGCGAGGTTATAGACGATTCCAGCGCTCGCCACGGCGCTTAGCCCGTTGAATCCGCCGCCGACAAATACCTTGCGGTTGTTGATGGGCACGGGCTTCGCCCAGCCAAACAAGAAGGGCGCGCCCGAGACATAGAGCAGCCCGGGAACGAGGATTGAGCCGAGCAAATCGATGTGNACGAACGGATTGATGCTCAAGCGCCCGAGCAGTTTCGCCGTTTTGTCGCCATAGTGCAAGGCGGCGTAGCCATGCGCAATCTCATGCCCGATAATCGCGATGAGCAGGGCGACAATGGACGCGATGATTTGGAGCATGTGCATATCGAGCTCTATCATTGGGCAAGCTCGCTTGCGGCGTCTATCAACGCNCGTTCAGAATCNGCCTCGGCAGCACGCGTGGCGCGCATTGTGTCCTCTAGCTCTGCGACACTCTTGCCCACGCGATTCCAACGAATGCGCAAATCCGAATCGATGCTGAAACCCACAACCCACGGCGTGCCGACAATCTTGCTNTATGGCACAGTTCCCCATATCCGCGAATCGCTCGAGCCGTTGCGGTTGTCGCCCATCATGAAAAACTCGTCTTTGCCCACCTGCGCATAGAAAAAGGGCTCGCCATTCTCTTGGTGCAGGCTCATCGCGACTTCGCCNTTGTTATAAAGATAGAACAAATCTTGAAAAAAGTCATTCTCGGGCGCATAATGCACGCCGGGAAAGCGCGAAAAATAGGGGTCATANACAAAGATTTTGCCCATAAAAGTGCGCTTGCTATCGCCCGCGTANTGNTGCGCGATATACGCGTCCCCCTCATGTGGGCGCAGATAGAGCCCNTTGTGCGCGTAAATCACCTCATCGCCCTCTGTGGCAACAAGCCGCTTGACATAGTGTTGCTTGGGATTTGGCGGATAGCGAAAAACGACAATCTCGCCGCGCTTGGGGCGCTCGCCCGCGACCAAATGCCCATCGCCGTTGAAATCGGGCACAATCTGCCATTCNACCCACGGTAAATGCGGCAGTGGGATTCCGTAGCTGAACTTCTTGACGAGCACCAAATCGCCGATGAGCAACGTGGCAATCATGCTCCCAGAGGGAATCAGAAACACCTGCCCCACGAAGAATAGAATCGTGAAAACAAGCAGAATCACACCAATCCAGCTGTCCCAAAACCATCGCAAAACCTGCAAGGCTCTATACATGGCTGTCCTTGATGCACTTCTGAATCTCATACGCCTTGAATGTGTTTTGCAATAGCGAGATAATCGTCATCGGACCCGCGCCGCCGGGAACGGGCGAGATGAACGAGCATTTGGGGCTCACAGCCTCGAAGTCCACATCNCCGCAAATCTTGCCATTGGGCAGGCGCGTGATGCCAATATCGACAACCACAGCGCCCTCTTTGACCATATCGGCGGTGATGAGATTCGGCTTGCCCACAGCCACNCAAAGAATGTCGGCTTGGCGCGTGAAGCTCGGAAGGTCGCGCGTGTAGATATGGCATGTCGTTACAGTCGCGTTCGCGTTGAGCATCAGNGCTGCGAGCGGCTTGCCGACAATGTTGCTCGCGCCCACAATCACGCAATGCTGCCCTTGCAGCGGGATTTTGTACGCAGCGAGCAGCTCCATCACGCCAAGAGGCGTTGCGGGCGCAAACGCGGGCAGATTCTCACGCACGCGCCCGACATTGTGCGGGCTAAAGCCATCGACATCTTTGCTTGGGGCGATTGCTTCGAGTATGGGATTGGTCTCAATATGCGGTGGCAACGGCAATTGAACGATGATTCCATGCACATCTTCGTCATTGTTGAGCGATTCGACAATGCGCATAATCTCGGCTTGTGTCGTGCGGCTGCTTAGCGCATAGAGCCGCGCAACCATGCCCACGCGCTCGCATGCCTGTTGTTTCATATTCACATAGGTTTGGCTCGCGGGGTCGTTGCCCACGAGAATCACGGCAAGCGAGGGCTTGTCGTTGCAAGCGCTCACGAGCACAGCGAGGTCTTTCTCGATACTCTGCGCCAATTTTTTGCCATCTAAAAGCTGCATTCTGCCCCCTTTACTTTAAAGCTGGTTGTGCTATTATAAAAGAAAATTCATTTGTTTTCGCTAAACTAAGGAAATAAATTGTTACGTATCGCTTTGTTGTTGCTTCTTTCTGCGGCGCTTGCAGAGGAATCGTTCATCACGCAATTCGAGTATGGCAAGATGCTCTATGAAAACCCGCGCGGAATCGGCTGCCACCATTGCCACGGACCAGAGGGGCAAGGGCAAGAGGTCGCGCGCTATCAGAACAAAAAGGGCGCGCAGCGCACNATTCAGGGTGGCGCAATCCANAGCCTTAGCATCGAGCAGTTCAAGCATGCGCTCGAAGATGCCACGCGCATTATGCCGCGCTATTATCTCACAGATGCCGAGATTCGCGCCATTCATCTGTATCTGCAAAAAATGCGNGATTTTAGATGATTGGGGTTGGAGCAATCTCACATGGTCGGGATTCTTCGTCTGTTGGTTGATTCGCTCGTTACGCTCGTTCGCAATGANNATGNANATNNTTGTANAGTGNTANTNTTGTGTCATTGCGAGCGNANGCGAAGCAATCAACCGTCTCTGAATGCTTTGGGATTCTTTGCNTGTTGATTGCCACGAGGCTANNGCCTCTCGCAATGACAGATAGGNAGAATCTTTCAAGATTCCAAGCATAGAGATGTTTCGCTTCGCTCAACATGACAGAATCCCCAGAAAAAGCGCGCGCAAAGCTATGGCGAAGCCACAGCACAGCGCCGCTTTGAAGAT
>JAAVGZ010000083.1 GCA_014799985.1 Helicobacter sp. | reverse complement strand
TGTGCTGTGGCTTCGCCATAGCTTTGCGCGCGCTTTTTCTAGTGATTCGGAGGTGCGATTTTAATCGCACTTCTTTTGTCATTGCGAGCGAGCACAACGTGCGAGCGCGGCAATCAACCGTGCCAAGCGTTCATAGACGGTTGATTGCTTCGCCTTGCTCGCAATGACACAAAATAGCGCATGCAAAANATNTNCATTGTCATGTTGAGCGTTAGCGAAANATCTCTNNTTGTCATTGCGAGCGANNCNNTNGNGANAGCGNGGCAATCAACCGTGNGNGAANCTAGAATCATGAGGATTCTGTGCCNNTNNATTGCAANGCTNACGCTCGCAATGACACAAGNACATGTCATTACGAGCGAGCAACGCNAGCCCTCGCAATGACATCGGAAACCTATCAATAACCTTAAGCGCAAGGTTAGGTTATGGNTTGAAAAAGTCGGCGACAATCTCGGCGTCATTGCAGGCAATGCGCCTGTCGGCGAGAATCTGCTCGTCCTCATCGCCCTTGCCGAGAATGAGCANCACATCATCGGGNGCNAGCGCNGCAATCGCGAGGTGAATCGCCCTTCTGCGGTCGGGCTCAACGACACACTTTGACGCATCGCGGATTCCGCGCATGATGTCCTCGAGGATTGCCTGTGGCGATTCTGTGCGGGGGTTGTCGTTGGTGAGGTAGATTTTACTCGCGTATTTTTCGGCGACAGCGCCCATTTTGGGGCGCTTGCTTTTGTCTCTGTCGCCCCCTGCGCCAAANACGACAACCACCTTGCGGTGCAAAAACGACTCGAAGATTTGGCGCATTCCGTCCTCGGTGTGGGCGAAATCGACAATGATGAGCGGGCTCGTGTGCACGACCTCCATTCTGCCCTTCACGCCGCCAAAGTTTTCGGCGAGCGCGACAATGCGCTCNAGCTCGGCGTTGGTGAGCAGATGCACAGCCGCGACAGCGGCGAGCAGGTTGTAGAGATTGTGCCGCCCAAAAAGCGGCGAGAAGAGCGACACATTTTGACGCGAATGCGCGATTTGCGCGCTAATGCCGTCTTTGAAAGAATACGCTGCGACAGCGTAAGTCGCTGCCTCCTCGATTCCATACGTACGCATGTTCGCGGGGTTGGGCGCGGCGCGCGGCTCGTCTCTGTTGATGAGCTTGAGCGTGGAATCGGCAAAAAACGCGTTTTTTGTCGCGACATATTCTGTCGTTGTTTTGTGAAAGTCGAGATGGTCGCTCGTGATGTTGGTGAGAATCTTGAGCGCAAACTCCAAGCCCTCGATGCGGTTTTGCGCAATCGCATGCGAGCTGACTTCCATAATAAAAAAATCACATTTTTGCCGCTTCGCCTCGAGCAAAAAGCTAAAAATCTCAAACACGGGCGGCGTGGTCAGCGATTTGTGCGCGATTTGTTGGTTGTTGATAAAGAATCCGCGCGTGCCGAGCAAGGCGACAGAATAGCCCAAGTCGAGCAGAATCGAATAGATTGCGGCAGCCGTTGTCGTCTTGCCGTTTGTGCCCGTGATTCCGACAATGCGCGCAAACGGCGCGCAATGCTCCCACAAAAATCGCGGCGAGACAAAATGCGCACAACCGCGTTCGCGCGCCTGCTGCTCGTATTTTTGGTTNAGCTGCGTGCACAGAAACGCGCCGCTGGCATCGACAATGCGCGAATCGTCTGTGATGTAGGCAAATGCGGCATTCTCAATCGGAATCTTGCGTTCTAAATTCATTGCGCGTTCAAGATTTTGGAGTAGATTTCTCCCATTTTGGAATCGAGGCTCATTTTGTCATAGACTTCGTCCAGATAGACGAGCGCCATTTGCGCGAAGCCATGCTCGACCAAGATTTCTAAAAACTCGATGAACTCCTCGCGGCTTGTCAGAATGATGCGCGTGCTAAAAATCATGTCTTCGCATGCCTCTTTGAAATTATCGCTTTGTTGCAAATATTTTTTGAAATCGCTATATAAAATGCCATCGTTGCGGTCAATGTTGAGCGCATTAATGACTTGCGTCATCGCCGCCATTTTGCTCAAATTGCCATCGAAACTTTCGACAAGATTTAGCAAGATTTTGTCCGCTCCCGCACGATTTTCACGTTTTAAGATTTGATAATAATCATAGAGCGCCTTGCTCTCNGTTTCGTAGTCGGCTGCCAAATCGGCGAGCAGCAAGCCGACATGGCTTTCTGTGTCGCTTTGTTGCAACACCATGGCGTTAGAATATTGCTTCAGAGATTCTTCATAGTTGCCTTTCAAAAAGGCGCTCTCTGCGCGTTTTTTCAATGTGTTCAAGAGCCGTTTTTCGTTGTGTGCTAGAGACTTTTCCATTGTTCCTCCATACCATGTGGGACATTGACAACCTCAATGTCTGGGTGTAGTTCCATTTTCAAAGTGCGTTCAATGCCGTGTTTTAATGTCGTTGCGCTGCTAGGGCAGCCCTTGCAAGCCCCTTCGAGGCGAAGATAGACTTTGCCCGCAAGGATTCCGATGAGCGTTACATCGCCGCCATCGGCGAGCAGAACAGGGCGTACTTTTTGTAGCACATTCTGCGTGGGGGCGAGCAATTCATCATCGGTAAAAGGCAACATAGAATCTCCTTTTTGGATTCCATTTTATCCTATATCGGCTTTTAAAAAACTTTGTTGAAGTGCCTGCAAAACTGCGCGCGGATAGAGTTCGTATTCGAGCGCGTGGATTTTTTGCTCGAAACTTTCAAATGTGGGGGTTTCTTTGCGGTGGAACGCCGCTTGGTCGATGATTGCGCCGCCATCGAGCTCCTCGCTGACCCAATGCACGCTCACGCCCGCGATTTTCATATCNGATTCGAAGCTCTCTTTGATGGCATGCGCGCCCTTGAATAGCGGCAGAATCGAGGGGTGAATGTTGATTGCGGGATAATGGCGCAGGAAATGGGGGCTTAGGATTCGCATNAATCCTGCCAAAATGCAGAGCTTGGGCGCGAAGGGCGCGAGCGCTTGCACAATCTCCNCTTCGAANTCTTCGCGCGTNTTGTGGCGATGTGGCACGACCAAGCATGGCGCGCCCAGCGCCTCCGCACGCGTGATTCCGTACGCGCTTGCGTTGTTGCACACCACAGCGCAGACGCACAGGCGCACGCCCATAAAATCTTTATGATGGAGCTGCTCATAGAGATTCTGCATATTGCTGCCATTGCCGCTGAAAAAAATGGCGAGCGGAAAATCGCGCATTAATGTTCCTTGAATAGATGTTTGTGGCTCTTGCGCAAGCCCTGTATGAGCGCAATCATCGCGTCTTTGTTGTATTCCAAATCCTCGTCTTGCGATTCGAGTGCCTCGAGATACGCCTCGGTGGCTTCGTCCAAATCGCCCTTGCGCACGCCCGCAAAATACAGCGCCGTTTGAATCAAATCGATGATTTCGAGCGCCGATTCCTCTGAAATGTCCTCGTCTTGCATGTTCCCCCCTATTCGTCCGCCTCTACCTCGGCGATGTGCTTCAGCACGCTTTCTTTGATTTCGCGATACAAAAAGCTCTCTTTGAAAGAATCGATTCTGCCGCCCGATGCGTTTTTGTGCCCACCGCCGCGAAAATAATCATGCGCAATCTTGCTCACATCGCATTTGTCGTTCGAGCGCAGGCTCACGCTCCCGCGCATGCCGACATCGATGAAGAAATCAAAGTCGGCACAGCGGCGCAAGAACGCGTTGGCGAGCACGGAGATGTTGCCGATTCCATACGACAAGAATCCGCGGTGTCCATCGCAAAAAATCTCGCATTCTTTTTGCATTTTGCATAGCAGCTCGACCTGCGCCTGCGAGCCGATATTATCGAGCGTGTCGCTCTCCAAGCTGCCGCCTAGCACCTCTTTTTTGAGCCGATGAATGGCGTTATCAAGCGCGATGTGCCCCCTGTCTTGCTGCAAAAACTCTTGCGCTTTGGTGAGCATATTGAGCTTGTATTCGCGGTGCGCAGAATCGAACATGAAGCGGTTGATTTCGCGCGTTTCGACAATCATGCGCATGAGCACCTTGCCCATCTCAAAGCCCGCCTCGTCTTCTTTCCAAAGGTCAATCGCATTCACAACCTCAACGAGAGTGGGCAGCCATGCCTGCTGTTTGTAGATGTCGGGGTAGGATTTGTTGAAGAATTGATAGGTGATTTTCGTGGCGCACAAATCGTTGTTGAGATGATACCATTTGTGTGCGTTGGCGGAATCTTGCCCGCTCGCGTGGTGGTCGAGCAGCTGCAACGAAACGATTCTGCCCTCGTTGTTGCGCAAATCGCTAATCTCTTCTTCGAGCGCGGCGCATTCTTCGAGCGTGAGATTCAAATCGCTAATCAGCAACATCGCCTCTTTGTGCCCCGATTCATAGAAATCATCGCACATTTCATAGAGCCGCGTCATCACCTCTTTGCCATAGTTTGCGTTGTAGAAATGGGCGTTTGCAAAGACTTTGGGCGTTAAGAATCGCGTGATGAGCTGGCAGCCATAGCCGTCAAGGTCTGTGTGAGAAAGGTGGTAGAGTTCCATTGTGTCTTTCCTTTTTGGTTTCATGATTTTAGCCAAAAATCTCTCAAAACCCAAAGTGTCTAGTTTGTTGGGAGTTTTTAAGCAACTTCGCGTTAGAATTGCGCTTTTAACAAAGGAATATCTATGAAGCGAACCTATCAACCCCATAACACTCCGCGCAAGCGAACGCATGGCTTTCGGGCACGCATGAAAACAAAAACAGGGCGAAAGATTATCAATGCGCGGCGAGCAAAAGGGCGCAATCGGCTTGCAGTCTAAGCCCATCACACTCAAAGAGAGCAAGGAATTTGACGCAATCTACAAGCATGGCAGCAAATGGCATGGCAAATTGCTTGTGCTGTTTTTTGTCAAAAAGCCCCAATCGCGCGTGGGTTTCACGGTCTCGAAAAAAGTCGGCTGTGCTGTTGTGCGCAACAAGATTCGCAGGCAATTGCGCGAGGTCTATCGCGCCAATCGCGCCTTTCTTTGCGCAGGAGACATGGTGATTGTGGCAAAAGTCGGCGCGGCGCAGAGTCCTTTCATGCAGTTCAACAAGGAATTTGTCGATGCGAGCCATTATCTTGGGATTTACAAGCCCAAAGAATCGCCGCGATTCCACAACATTAGGGCGCGGCAATGAGCTCCCTAGCTAGCCACGTCTCGCGCCCTTTGCGCCGCCTGTACGCGCGCGTTTGTAGCGCTTGTAGGGCGGGCATTTGTCGCCTGTTGCGTGCCTATCAGCTCTTTGTGTCGCCCATGTTTTTTGGCGCAAGCTGCCGCTATTACCCGACATGCTCGCAGTATGCGCTGTGGCTCTTTGGCGCGAATGTCTCGATTCTGTGCGCGTCTGCTTGCGTGCTTGCGCGCATTGTGCGGTGCAACCCNTTCAGCGCGGGNGGAATCGANTATCCGATTGTGTGGCATAGCCCCCATGCGCTGTTGCCAAAGNCATGCNTTGTGCATAAGCCCGTTGCCGTGCATTTTTGGCTTGTTCCGCGCAACACATTCTTGGGCTTGCATAGTTTCTATCTCATCAAATCCCAATACGAAGGAAAACTCTGTGTTTGACAAAATCAACCAACTTAGTCCACAAACACGAATGATGCTCGCCGTTGTCGTTTGCGTGCTGTTTTTTGTCCCGTATAGCTACTATGTCGCGCCGCCTGTCGCAGCGACAAACGCGACAAACGCCACAAAGCCCAGCACACAGAATCAAGGCGAGGCTTTCGCCCCAACCCCAAGCACAGAATCTCCGAGTGTCGCGCCTGCCGCNATTCCTAGCAGAGAGGAGGTGGAGAGCAGCGAGATTCTCTTCGAGGTGCGCTCGCCAAACTTTCATCTCATCTTCGACAAATATGGGCAGATGGCNCAGGCGAAGCTGCTTGGCAATCGCTATGGCGAAAAGGGCGAGGTTGCGCTGCTGAACGCAAGCGGCGCGAGGGCGCTCGAGCTTCGGTTTTCNAACAAAGACTTCATGCAGCATGCNGCGCACAACGCCTATCGNCTCGTTTCGGCGCAAGCGCTCGTTACGCTCGATGATTCACCGCAAGAAGTGCTGATTGAACAGAATCTCGACACGGACGGCGCAATCACCGTGCGCAAGAGATTTGTNTTTTACCCTGACGGGCATTATGAGCTCGAGATTCTTGGGCAAAAGGCGGGCGAGGCGGCNGACTTGGGCGCGTTTTTCGTGAGCGTGGGCGCGCGCCCCGTTGCCGACAACGATTCGTTTGTGTTCAACGGNGCGATGGTGCGCAAGGACGATGGCAAAATCGAAAAGTTCGAGGACGGCGATGTATCGTCTGAAGTCAAGATTGACGCGGCGACATTCCTCGCCGCTGTCGATAGGTATTACACGAACGTGCTCTATGCGCCCGAGAATCAGAGCTTCCCCGCCGCTGTGGTNGTGGGCAAAGACAACACCCCCGCGATGTTCGCCTCGTTTGGCAACCGCGCGCAGATTCTGGGCTATGTGGGCGCGAAAGACTTGCAACACCTGAAGCGCATTGACCCCATGCTGGGCGATGTGGTCGAGTATGGAATCATCACCTTCTTTGCCAANCCNCTATTTACGCTGCTGGAGTGGCTGCAAGAATCTTGCGGCAACTGGGGCTGGGCGATTGTGTTGCTGACNCTCATCGTGCGCATCGTGCTNTTNCCGCTCACCTACAAGGGCATGGTGTCGATGCAAAAGTTCAAGGACATCGCGCCCAAGATGAAGGAGATTCAGCAAAAATACAAAGACGACCCGCAAAAGTTGCAGACGCACATGATGGAGCTCTACCGCAAGCATGGCGCGAATCCNCTCGGCGGCTGCCTGCCGCTGNTGCTCCAAATGCCCATCTTCTTCGCGATTTATCGCGTGCTATACAACGCCATCGAGCTCAAGGGCGCTGCGTGGATTAGTATCACGTTCGGTGATTTTACTTTATGGGGGATTACCGATTTGTCCATTATGGACCCCTATTTCGTGCTGCCCATACTCATGGGCGCGTCCATGTTCGTGCAGCAGCACATCACACCCACGAGCTTCACAGACCCCATGCAAGAGAAGGTGTTCAAATATNTNCCNGTGATTTTCACGATTTTCTTCATCACCTTCCCATCGGGGCTCGTGCTGTATTGGCTCGTGAGCAATATTTTTTCGATTGCGCAACAATACACAATCAACAGAATCATGGAATCGCGCAAACAACTTTTGAAAGGAGAACATGATGAAAAAAATTGAAGCACCAAGCATGAACGAAGCGCTGATTAAAGCGTCCGAAGAATTGGGCGTTTCTGTAACCGAAATCGAATATGAGATTATCCAAGAGCCCTCCAAGGGCTTTTTTGGTTTTGGCAAAAAGCCCGCAATCATTGTCGCGAGNACGAAGCAAAAGCCCGTGATTCCCGTTGTCGTGCCCGCCGCTGCGCCAGCNCCGATTCCCACGCCTGCGTTCGAGCCACCAAAGCGCCCCAAAGTCAAGATTGTCTCGAAGGCGCGCGATAGGGCGATTCAAGACGTTGCCGATGTCGAGCCAAAAGTGGATTATAATATTTCGCGCTCCGAAGACGAAATCTACGAGAACTTTTTCCATGAAGATGTCGAAAGCACACCACAGCCCTTTAAGCCACGCAAAGCCCCAGAATCGGGCTATGCGACAGAAAAAAAGCCCGAGAAGCCCGAACCCCAGCCCGAGATGAAAGAAACAGCCCAGCAAAAGCCCGAGCCCGAGCCAAAATATGCGCCACCCATGCAAGATTCCAAGCCCAAGCCGCAACCTATTGAAAAATTTGCCGAATCGAAGTTTGAAAAATATGCCGAGTCCAAGCCTATCGAATCCAAGCCCAAGAAGCCCTTCAACCCGCTCCCGATTGCCGAGCTTAGGGAATACAAAGAAGCCGAAGAATCCCACCATGAGGGCAAGAAACGCTCGCCAAGCGAGCTTGCGAGCATCGCCGCGCAAGTGCAGAAGGAAATCAACGAGCTATTTGGGCTCATGCCCTTCAACATCAACCCCATCAAGGTGAGCGTTTTCGATGACCACACGCTTTTCATCGAGTTTCACGGCGAAGATGCCGCGCTGCTCATCGGCAAAGAGGGCTACCGCTACAAGGCGCTTTCGTATATGTTGTTCCATTGGATTAACACGCGCCACAAGCTCATGGTGCGGCTCGAGATTGCCGAGTTTTTGCACAATCAAGAATTGATGATTGCGCATTATCTCGCGCCCGTCATCGAAATGATTAAGGAAACGGGCAAGGGGCAGACGCGCCCGCTCGATGGCGTTTTGGCATACATCGCCCTGCGCCAGCTGCGCGACACCTTCCCCGACAAATATGTCTCGTTTCGCAAAACCTCTGATGGCGGAAAATATGTGATTGTCAATGAGTTCTATCACTGATACGATTGCGGCAATCGCCACCCCTTTGGGCGCAGGCGCGCTTGCCGTGGTCAAGATGAGCGGCGCGGAGTGCCTGCATGTGGCTTGTGCGCTGTTGCGCATTCCCCCGCGCTCCTTGCGCCCTCGCCACGCGAGCCTGCGCCCGTTGTATGACCACAGCGGCGCGATTCTCGATGAGGTGATTGTGCTCTATTTCCAAGCGCCGCATAGCTACACGGGCGAAGACGTGGTCGAGTTCCAATGCCACGGCGGCAGCTTTGTCGCCAACACGATTCTCGATTCTGTGTTGCAGTTTGCATGCGTGCGGCTCGCGCGCCCGGGCGAGTTTAGCATGCGCGCGCTCATCGCGGGCAAGATGGACATCACGCAAGCGGAAGCCATTGCGAANCTCGTGAACGTCAAAGACGCGACAAGCCAACACCTGCTCGCGCGGCAGCTGCGCGGCAGCTTGAGCGATTTTGTCGCGCGTGAGCGCCAAATCTTGCTCGAGTTTCTCGCGACAAGCGAGGTCAGCATCGACTATGCCGAGGAGGATTTGCCCGAGAATCTCATCGAATCGATTAGCGNAAGAATCCACGACAGAATCGCGCATTTCGAGCGCCTGCTCGATGTCTCGCGGAGCTACGAACGCTTTTCGAGCGGATATTGCGTGGCGCTTTTGGGCAAGCCCAACACGGGCAAGAGCTCGCTGCTAAACGCGCTGCTGCTGCGCCAGAGGGCGATTGTGAGCGATGTGGCGGGCACAACGCGCGACACGATTGAGGAATCATGCATGATTGCGCAACATCGGCTTCAGATTGTCGACACAGCCGGCGTGCGCGAGAGCGCCGATTCTCTCGAGCAGCAAGGCATCGCCCGAAGCCTCGAGAGCTGCGAGCAGAGCGACATCGTGCTCGCCGTGTTTGACGCGTCTTGCCCGCTAACGCACGAGGACGAGGCGATTTTGGACATGCTNCCGAGTTTTGCGCATGTGCTTGTTGTGCTGAACCAAATCGATAAGGGAATCGCGATAGACAAGTCGCGCTTTGCGGCGTGGGATTGTGTCGAGGTCAGCGCCAAGAATGGGCAGATTGCGCCGCTGCTTCAGGCNTTGCGCCANAGGCTCGAATCTGCGCCAAGCGAGGATATTATCTTGAGCTCCAAGCGGCAGATTCAGGCTTTTGCGAGCGCTGTGGATTGCCTGCGCCAATCGCTAGAGCCGCTTGCCACAGGCGAGCTCGAGCTGTTCTCGTTTTGGGTCAAAGAGGCGCTTAGAGCGCTTGAATCCATCACCTCGCCGCACCACACCGAGGAGCTACTCGACATGATTTTTGGGCAATTTTGCTTGGGCAAATAGCCTAGTAGGCGCGCTTGCGGCATTTCCATTCAATCTTGCGCGCCGTTGGCAGCGGCACGCTCTGCGTTTGGCTTGTCGCGGGCGCGGGCGCGAAGCCGCTGTGTAGCAAGTCGACTTCGACAATCTGCCCNACCTCGAGCTCGGCGAATGTCCCGCTTGTGTCCCACAGCCCAAACAAGCCGCAATCATCGCCCTTTAGCCGCGTGTGCGGCAGCACCTGAATCGTCATTGTCGCGCCCCAACCGCCAATCGTAATCGTCTTTTGCGCATCNTCAATCGAGAGAATCTGCCCCGTAATGTCCCAATCCGCATGCGCCATCGCCACAAAAAGCAGAAAGCACCATTTTTTCATCGCAATCCCCTAGAATTTCTTTTTGTTCGCCTCATCGAGAATCATTGCCGCTGTCTTTTGGACATCTTCTGCAATTTTAGCAGAATTATGGGCAATGGAGAGATTTTGTTGCGTAATGCTTTCGATTGCGCCAATCGAATCGTTGATGTGCTCGATGGCAGTCGTTTGCTCGTTGAGCGATGTCGACATCTCGTTGATTCCCTGAATCAGCGTATTGGTGTTCGCCTCAATCTCGCTAAGGCTCTTTGTCGTGCGCTCGGCGAGNTTGCGCACCTCNTCAGCCACGACAGCGAACCCGCGCCCATGCTCGCCCGCGCGCGCCGCNTCAATCGCGGCATTCAGCGCGAGCAAATTGGTTTGGTCGGCGATGTCGCGTATGATTCCAATCACATTCTTGACGTCTTCGCCCTGTGTCGTGATGTCCGATGTNTTNGCGCTAATGTTCTGAATCGCGGCGGTCATCTGCGCCATCGATTCGGCAATCCGCGCGAGCTTGTCTGCCTGCTCGTTCGCGCTCGTGTTGAGGCTTTGCACAGCCTCGCTAAGCTCCTTGCTATCATCGTTGAGCAGGTTTGCAGAATCGAGCGAGGAGCGCAACATCTTGCGAATCTCGACACCGAGCGCGTTTGTCGCGAGCTCGACTTTGCCATGCGCGTTTTGGATTTCTTGCGTGAAATCGGCGTTTTCATAGGCNNTNAACAGCGCATGGAGCGCGTTGATGTCCGCGCCAATGCTGCCCTCGACAGAATCGAGCATCGCGTTGAAGATNTTTTTGAGCTCGTCAAGCTGCGGGTTGTGCGGCGTGTGCGTGATTCTGTGTGTGAGGTTGCCNTGCGTGATGTTCGTTGCAATCGTGGCGGTTTCTTTAATCACAATCGCATCGAGCTCGAGCCCCTTGCCCGTTTGGTCGATGTTTTCNTTAATCGTCTCGGCGAGAATGCCAAATTCATCTCGCGAATTGAGCCTGATTTTTTCGATGGTTTGCGTCTCGTTGTTGAGGTAGGCAAAGAACGAGAGCAGCCCGTCTTTAATCGCGCGCATNCTCGAGACCATGTTGAGATAGAAAAGCAGGCTCAAGGGCGTGAAGATGAGCGCGAACACGGCGAGCGAGATGAGTATGGCGCGGACATTGGAGGTGTTGACGAGGCTAATCATGTCTTGCGATGCGGTTTCTGCCTGTGCGCTAAGGTTGTCGATATACACGCCTGTCGAAATCCAGATTCCGTCTGTGTTGGGGATAAAGCATGCATACGCGAGCTTGTCGGCGAGCTTGTTGCTGCCATCGGGTTGGGGCTTGGTGAAAACGAAATACACGAACCCGCCGTTGTTTTGCGCGGCTGTGTGCAAATCGCGCACATAATACACGCCGTTTGCGTCCGCCGTCTGCCCCAAATCTTTGCCAATCAGGTCTTTGCGCGTGGGGTGCGCAACGGGGACATGGAGCTTGTAGGCAAAATAATAGCCCGACTTGTCGTCCTCGAAGCGAAACCTCTCGATAGCTTGGGCGATGATGGCGATTTTTTGCTCTTCGCTCTGCACATCGACAAGCANNTCNCCGATGGCGTTTGCGACAGAATCTGTGGCAAGTTTAAGCTTATCTTTCACGGCGAGTTCGAGACTCTCGTATGTCTCTTCTTTGAGCTGCTCGGTGAGATGTGTGCTGCTGATGTACAAGATTGCAATCAGAACCGCAAAGGACACNATNGTGCCGCTGATAAAGAATAGAATCTTGAGCTTAAGCGATAGGTCTTGGTAGCGAAGTTTCATTTTATTTTTAATCTTTCCTAGAGAATTTGNAACGCATTGTAGTCTATCGAGGCTTAAAATTTCACATCTTCGAGCACAATCCGAACCTTGCGCACAGAATCTTCAAAGACCATTTTGTGCGCGCTGCGCGTGTAGGTTATCGCGCTGTCTTGGCGCACAATCTCTTGCACAACGCTGNGNTCNANGATTGTNAGATTCTCGCCGCCATAAATATCGCGGAGCAACAGAATGTCNTCNAGCAGGCTGCTGGGCGCAAAATCGCCAAACAGATGTTGGATAAAGAGGCGCTTGGGGTAGCATTCGGGCACACAAACCTCGCGTTCATCGATGTNGATTTTATAGAGCGGCTTGCCGAGCGCGTAGATTTCGAGCACGACAGAATCGACATTGTGCCGCACAAATCCCATGTCGTTGTAGCGCAGTTGTGGGCTTAGGAACAGAATCTGATAGGGNGTGGTCGTGGGGGTGAAGTTCGGCTGTGGCACGCGCGCACAGCCAAACAAAAGCAGCCCCGCNAGCGGGAGCTGCCANAGCNCATGNAATGCNTTCANAGNANGATTCCTAGCGGAACTCTTCGCCGCTTAGGATTCGATACCAGCGCTTGCCATCGAGCTTGAGCTCCATGCTGACTTGGCAAAGACCATTTTCATAGACGGTCTCGAGAATCTCGGCGTTGCGAATGACGGCGAGCACTTTGGTTTTCACCGTTGAGTTCTTAATCATCACATCACGCACGGTGTCTTGTGCATTGACGCGGATACCATACATNTTNTCACCGATTTGGCGATACGCATCGACAATCGCNGCACGCTTGGCGAGCGCCATTGCTTGCGCGGGGCTCGATGTGTTTTCGGGTGCGACACCAAGCCCAACGGCTGTGAGCTCAATCATGCTCGAAGGAGCGATGATGGGAGCGTTTGGAATCACATACTCATCGGTTGAGATTTGATTCACATTCTGTGAGCGGTATGTATTCCTATCGGGATACATTGGCGCAGATTGAATCGTTGTCGTTGTCTGCACGGTTTCAAGAGGCATCGTTGTGCGAATNTTGTTATTCACAGGTTGCTGAATGCCCATACTTGGAGCCATTTGAGGCGCTGTTGCAGGAGCAGGGTTGATTCCAGCGGTTGCGCCAAACACGAATGCACTAGAGGCAGTGAATACTAACAGAGACTTTTTCATGGTCTATCCTTTGTTTTGAGTTGTTACAAAGGTTGTAGCAATCTCTGTTCCACTTTTGCACCCTAGCCCACATCAGCCTCCAGCAGGGCATCTTCGAGCATATTATCATGCGTTTTGCGGAACACTTGCAGCTCGCGCTTGAAGATTTTGCGCGATTCTATGAAAAAATCGCTGATGTCGTTTTTGGGAATCGCGAGCGCGCAGAGCATCACGATTTGCAGGTAGAATCCGATGCTTCCGCCCATCAGAACGCCCCAATAGGGCATCTGCTGCTTGAGAAATTGCAGCTTTGCCGAGGCGACGTCGAGAAACACGAAGAGCTCCTCTTTGGTGCGCACATCATCNTCAAAGAGCGTGTCTAACATCTTGAAAAAGGGCTCGCCCTTGTCCTTATAATAGGCGGTTACATGCTCAAAAAAGGCGAGCTCNGAATTGTGGCTAAAGAAGCTCCTAAANTCCTTGAGCACGGCTTTTTTGTCGATTTTGTTCAGCCCAAATGTGCCCGCATCATAAGGCTTCGCGCCGTTGATGTACGCGCCCTCGCCGAGATTGAGCGTGTGGTTGGGCTCGAAAATGCGCAACACCGATTCGATGTTCTCGCGCGAGTTGAGATAGAGNGCATCGCTATACACNGGCTTGTCTTTGTTGGGCTGCACGGGGAAGCTATCGGGCGGCAAATCGCCAAGCTCGAAGGTCTTTTCCTCGCCATAATAGGAATCTTTGGCATGCTTTGTCGCGCCNATGATGTAGCCGCAATCTAGCCCGCAAAGAATCACGTCGCTGCCCGCCATCGCGGCGAGCGAAACGGCGGCGTTGCCCACGAAGGGCGAAGCGCCGATGAGTCGGATTCGCGGTTGGTGAATCTCTGCTGCGCAGCTGCCATCGCGCGAGAAAAGGTAGCTTTCGTCAAAGAGCTCGAGCACTTTGGGATTCACAAGGTTGGCGCACACGAGCGTGATTCCGCGCAAATCGAGCCCTTCAAACGCCGTGTGCAGATAGTCTGTGCGCTCAATCTCGAACTGAAAGTCGGGCTTGATTCCAAACCGCAACAAGGGCTTAATCGCCGTGCCGCAGCTGAAAATTATCATGCGATTCGCGTTTGCCTTGATAAACGGCAGCAGCGCATCGAGGCTCGGACCATTGCCCACAACGCATATCGGCGCGGGCAGGCGGATTCCGCTCGCAAAGAACGCGTTTTGGAGCAGATATTCGCCCTTGCTATTGTGCTTGTAGCGCATGTTGGCGAGCGCGTTTTTGATGCCGATGAGCTCGTCATCGAACGTTCCCCAACCGCGCGCGTTTGCCGAGTATGCGCCCTTAATCAGCTCGCGTGCGCCGCGCAGCTTTGGTGTGTCATAGAGCATGAGCTCGAGCCGCAGATAGTTCGCGCTGATTTTGCGCTGCTCGAAGAATTTGACGATNTTGTTCGTGCTCAAAAACGAGCCGATGAACAAGAAGCATGCGTTGTCGTTCACCTGCCCAAAAAGCGCGGGGTAGTCGACAAAATAGCATGAGATTCGAAAGAGGTCGAGCGATTCTTCGAAAATAAGCAGCGCNTGGATTGTCGCGTAGCGCTCGCGCAGCGCCTCGAGCACGAGCCCGCCGCCAAGCCCGAGCAGCGTAACGGTGGGCAAGAATCCGTTNNNTAGGTGCATGCCCTCNCGCATGATTCCATACGAAATGGCGGAGTAGCACAGCGCGTTATAAATCTTGCTCGTAATCGGGAAGTCCTTTTTCTTCAGGTAGCCAATCGAGAGGTTGTTCGTGTGCAGCTTCCACATCGGGTGCGTGAGCGGGCTGTCGCTAAGATTCCGCGCCGCCTCGACCATTGTGTATTTCCCCTCCATTTCGGGGAACATCAATGTGCCGTTGTGGAGATTGACGATGTTGAGCCCCTTTTCATCAAAGAGCAGGTTGTATTCTGTGGGCGCACTCGAAAGCCCCTTGAATAGCTCGGGCTCGCGCTGCTCGAAAAACTCGAGGTTTTTCATCATGCGTTCCTTAATCGCCTCTTCGATTGCCTGCATGTCCTCGCCGCCCAGAATCTCGAAAAACTCGCCCAATTTCGCGCTGCCTTGCGCGCTCACGCCCTTCTTGACAAGCTCCTCGAGCTCTCGCAAAGCCTCTGTGTTCTCGCTGCCTTCGAGCGGAACGCCAAATTCCTCGTCAAATTTTTCGATTTTTTCACTCATACCATCTCCTCCCTTTGCTCCTCATGATATGTTTGGTTGATTGGAAAGTCGCTCGGAATCCCGATGTCGCCATCATCGCTTGGGCAATCCAAAAACTGCCTGTCCATGAAGGTTTGCGCATGGAGATTCATAAACGCCGCCTTGAGCGAGACGAACAACTCCTTGTTTTGCTCCTCGAGTTTTCTTAACATCATCTTTGTCGCCTCGCGCACATGCGGCGGTTTGTCGTGGATTGCCGGGCAGTTGCAGCGCGGCGTTTGTATCGCGTTTGTCGCGACAAAGTCCATCATCTGCCGCTCGCGCAGCCATATCAGCGGGCGAATGACAACGATTCCATTGTGCGCGCGATACAGCGGGGGCATCGAGCGCAGCGCGCCGTTGTAAGAGAAGTTCATGAAAAAGCTCTCGACAGCGTCATCGAGATGATGCCCAAGCGCGAGCTTGTTGAACCCACCCTCGAGAGCCTTGCTATACAGCGCGCCGCGCCGCATGCGCGAACAAAAGCTACAAAAGCTGCTGCTGCCGCGCCGCTTTTCTTGCATGATTGCCATGATGTCCGTGTGATAGACCTCGTGCGGAATCTCGTTTTGCGCGCAATAGTCTTGCAGATAGCTGAAATCCTCGCCGATTCCATAATCGATTGTTACGGCTTTGAAGTCGAACGCATAGGGCGCATGCTTTTTGTGCCGCGCGAGCAATGTCGAGAGCAGCAGCGAATCTTTGCCGCCGCTTAGCCCAACGAGGATTCTGTCATTTTCTTTGATAAGCCCAAAATAAGCATTTGCGCGACCAAACATGCTGATGATTTTCTTGCTAATCTGAATCATTTCAGGCTCTCCGCGATTGTTTGCTCGGTTACGAGCGCGGCATTATAGCGAATCACAACCTGTTTTTCGGTGTGGTTGATGTAGTATTCACTGACGCCAGCAAGCGCTTGGAGCGCGGAGAGACGTGCCAAATCGGCTTCATCGCCAAAGGCATGGTAGAACACGCCAAGCTTCGTGGGCGAATCGAGGAATCGCAACACGAGCAGCCACGCGGCGCAGACGGCGAGAATGACACCAAAAAACGCGGCGGGCGACAGAGACGAGAGCGCGACAGAGCCGATGAGCCCACCAAAAAATGAGCCTATGTAGCCGCATGATGTGAAGATTCCAAGCGCCCTGCCCTTTTGGTGCGCCTTGCAATAGCGGCTCGCGAGCGATTGGAGAATGGGCTCATGGAAGCAGAATCCGACAAAGAATAGCACGCCGCCAATGGCGAGCATGGCGAGGTGCGCGCTAAAG
>JAAVGZ010000042.1 GCA_014799985.1 Helicobacter sp. | reverse complement strand
GTGGCTGGGAGGATAGAATCATGAGCAATAGAGAATCAAAGATAGCGGAATCCAAAGCGCGGCTGTGCTAGCTGTGCTAGCTTTGCGCGCGCTTTTTATTGGGGATTCCTTGCCTGTTGATTGCTTCGCTAGCGCTCGCAATGACACAGAGTGCGATTAAAGTCGCACCTCCAATATTAACGTCTATTTTTGTCATTGCGAGCGAGCCCATTGGGCGAGCGTGGCAACCAACAGGCAAGGAATCCCGATACGGTGGATTGCCACGAGGCTAGCGCCTCTCGCAATGACAAGAGACAACGACGTATCAAGCATTCAACACGGCTGATTGCTTCGCTCTATCGTCCTCGTAATGACGCTAGCTAGTTTTGGTTTCTATGCTTTATCATTTTGTCTTTCATAAAGCAAAATATATTTCCAAAAAACCGATTGCGCATTATAAGCAGAGATAATAAATCCTTCATAGCCGCACAAAAATCCTTTTTGCAAAAAATAGCTCCGCACAAATGCCCAAATCGAACGCAAAATTGCCTTGCTCGGACTTGCATATTTTTTGCCCTCATTTTGCTTTGCATAAAGCGCGCTATATGTCTTGATTTTAACCAAAAAACCTTCCGCATTTTCAAAAGGATAATGCGAAATAAAGCCCCTCAAATCGTGCACTTTTGGGCGCGAGCCATCGCGCATAACCACCTTTTCATGCACCTCGCTCGCATCAAAATCGGCATATTGCCGATGATAGACGCCAGCAAAGCGGTCATGCCCCCAGCCGCAACATCGGATATGCCTGCCGCGATAGAAATTCTGCACATCATACGCATAGAGAATCTGCGGGTCAAGCGGCAGCGCCAAGAGCTCATCAACGAGCAAATCCGAGGCGATTTCATCGCTATCAATCGAGAGAATCCAATCGTTTTTCGCGAGCTTCGCGCCAAGCTGCTTCATCTTGCCAAAGCCGATAAATGGGTGCTCGTGAATTGTAACATTCGCAAACTCTTTGGCGATGGCGAGCGTTTTGTCTTGCGAGCCATTGTCGAGCAAGACGACTTCGTCAAGCCGCGCGAGCGCGCCGAGCACCTGTGCCAAGAGCCGCTCGGAATCTCGCGTGAGAATCACCGCCGAAATCGCATTAGCCATAAATTTCCTCATATTGATTTTTAAATCGTTTATGAAACCAAAACCATTCATCGGGTTTTTGCTCAATCATTTCTTGCGTAACATCGGCGATTTGTTGAGTCATTTTCAAAACATCTTCTTGCACATCTTCGCTTTGCATGGGCAAAATGGGCGTGCGAAAATAGGCGGTGCAATGCGAGAAATCGGCGTTGCATTGCACAAACACGGGCAAAATCGCCGTCTCGAAGCGCCGCGCCAGAATCGCGGGCGCGGGCGTGTGCCGCACTTGTTTGCCAAAAAAGCGCACCAAGCGCCCTTCGGATTCTGATGTGTTTTGGTCAACAATCATGCCAAGCGCCGTGCCCTTGCTCATCATCTTGAGCATCGCCTTGAGCCCATTTTGCTTGTCAATCAGCACGATTCCAAACCGCTCGCGCACGCTGCGCAAGAACATATCGAGCGTTGCGTTCTTGAACATGCGCCCGACATTGCCCACGCGCCCATACATGATGCCCGCGCTCACGGCGGCGAGCTCCCAGCAGCCATAATGCGCGGTGATAATCACGAACGGCTTGCCCTTTGGAATCGCGTTCTCGGCGCTCTCTTGCCCGACAAAATTCACGCGGCGCAAAATCGCCTCTTTGGAATCCACGGCGATGCGCAGGGATTCGAGGATATTGAACGCGAAGTTTTGGTAGCAGCGCGCGATGATGCGCTCTTTTTCGGCGTTGCTCAATGTCTCGCCATAGACAAAGTCGAGATTCACGCGCGCATCGTGCTTGCGGCGTCTGTCGAGCAGCGCGAAGAGCCCTGCGAGCGTCTTGAGAAAGCCCAAAAAAGCCCAATGGGGCAACGCGGATACGAAGTGTGCGAGAGAATAAAATAAAAATGACATGATTTTTTGTTTCATCGTGTTTCCAATATTGCATGTGCGCATTGCGCGACACTCTCTGGCGCGAGGTCTTGCAGCCCGCTTGGTGCGTGCAGTGCGCGGTTTTGGGGCGAGAGCAAGCCGAAGCGCTCGATGGTCGTGTCCGAAAACAGCATGAGCGAGGCGCGGCAGAGCGCAAACGCGAGATGTACGACACCCGTGTCGCCGCCGATGACGAGGTCGGTTTGCAAGATGAGCGCCTTGAGCTCGTCAAGGTTGAGGCGCGGCAGCGCACACAGCGCGTTGTTTTGCGCGACAAGCTGTGTCGCAACTTCTGGCGCGGAATGCGAGATCAAAAAGATTTGGCATTCGGGCAGCAGTTTTGAAAGCGCGAGAAAGTGTTGCGGCGGATAGACCTTCGATGCGCGCGAGGATTCGAGTGCGAAGAGAATCTTGGGCTTTGCGCCAAAGGGTTGCAAGAGCGCGGCGATTTTTCGCGCTCCCTCCGCGCTCGGGGCGAGCGGCAGCGGGCGGCTCGCGCGCGTGGCGAGAAACTCGGCGAGTCGCGCTTCATCGCAAGCCTGCCCATAGGCAAACGCGAGCAGTTGCGCGTTGCGCTTGAGGATATGCTCGCTGTATGCGATGTGGTAGCGGTGGTTGTAGAAGAGCGCGGCGATTCCCTCGCGCGCTGATTTGCGCGAGAATCCATAGCGGCTTTTGGTGCGGAGCAACGCGCCGATAAGCGCGCTTTTGAACAGCCCCTGTGCGTCAATGACATAGTCGAACGTGCCGATGTTGCGCAACTGCCACAGAATCTGTACGAGCTTTGCGCTCGCGCGCGTGCGCAGCAGGTGGCGCAGGGGCAGGGGGTAGATGGCGCTGATGAATGGCGAATTTTCGAGTAGGGGGGCAAACTCGGAATCGACAAACCACATGCGTTCGCGATTTTCGAACATCGGCAGCAAAAGCGCGAGGTGGATAATATCACCAAGCGAGGAGAGTTTGACGAGTGCTTCTTGCATTACGATACCATTTTGTTCAGATTCTCTGCTGGCTCCAACTGCATTGGGTTGGCGCACAAGCGCCTCTGTGAGCGAGCAAGGCGCATGGCAAGAATCCCGCTACCCCTCGAGCCATTGGATATTGATTGCGAGTCCTTCGGGCAGGCAGATTGGGGCGAGCGCCTCGCGCAAGAGGTAGGTGTCGTGGCTTGTGATGATTTGAATCGTGTTGTTCTCGAGCTCGAAAGTCGCGCTATGCACATTCACGGCGACCGCATCGGCGATTCCGAGTAGCGCGCAAAGCCACTCCACGCAATGATAGTCGGGCAGCAAGGATTCAAGGGCTTTGTGGCGCTCGATGCTAGGCGGCTTCTTGCCGCCATAGAACTCGACCAAGAAGGCAACGAGGATTCTGTCGCGATGTGTGTAGCCATAGTTCAAGCCATTGGCGAGGAAATAGCTGCTATGTTTATGGCTTTGGTAAAAATTCAGCGCCGCGCCGATATACACGAGTCGCGCGCTTGTCTTTAGGTGGGGCTTGTATTGCGCATCGAGATGGTGTAGCGGCTGCAACAAGTCAAAGAGGCGCAATGCATAAGACGCCGTGAGCTTGGAGCGTGAATCTTGGATAGAGAATCTGTCAATCAGGCTGCGCAGGCTCGGGTTGAAGCCGCGCGGAAAGGAGAAGTTGCATGTGCGCAGGAGGTCGCTCAAAAACACGCCCTCGCGCACGCCAACGCCGCTTGTAACGACCTGCTGTGTTTGGAAATGCTCGAGCAAGAGGCTGAAGATGAGCGCGCCGCCGCGAATGTTGTCGAATCGTTCTTCGGCGATTCCGAGCTCTTCGAGCTGCTGTGTTGTCGTGGCAGAATAAATTTTTTCATAGAATTGCTTGTATTGTTGCGGGTCGTACTCGAAGGCATGCAATGTCGTGAGCGGGTAGTCTTGGGATTCCATAATGGTCTTGGAAATCGCGCGGATTGTGCCGCCGATTCCAAACACGCGCACGCTCTGCATCGAATCGGGCAGATTCTTGAGCGCGTCTTTGACAAACGCGATTGCCTCGCTAATGGGCGCGTTTTTGTCGAAAAAGAGCTCCTTGAGGCGGATTGTGCCGATGTTGAGCGATGTGAGCGTCTCGATTTTGCCCCCGACAATGTGCGCGCACTCGCATGAGCCGCCGCCGATGTCGATGGTGATTCCGTCAGGGTAGGGCAAGAGGTTAGACGCCGCGACAGCGCCATAGAATGCCTCTTTTTCGCCGCTAATGACCTTGACGCTAAGCCCGAGACATGAGCGCACGAGCGAGACGAACTCGCTTTTGTTGGGCGCATCGCGCACGGCGCTTGTGGCGACACAAAGAATCTTGCGTGCGCCGAGCTCTTGGGCGATTTTCAAGAAGCCGCGCAATGTGCTAAGCGCACGCTCGATGGCGGCTTGTTGCAAGACGCCGCCGTTGTGGTAGCTGTTTTCAGAGATTCGCATGCGGCTTTTGTGCTCTTCGACAAGATAGAATCCATAGCGGCTGGTGCGCCGAAAAATAGCGATTCTTGCGGAGTTAGAGCCAATGTCTATGATTGCGGTTACTTTTGCCATTATTCCTCTTTTTGTAGTCTTTCGTATTTGTATTTGAGTTCGTCTATGCTTTCGATATTGTCAGGGTCTGGAATCAGCGCATCAACAGGACAAACAGGAACGCATGAGGGCTCGTCATCGTAGCCGATGCACTCCGTGCAGCGGTCGGGGTCGATGATGTAGTGTGGGTCATCGACATCAATCGCGCTGTTGGGGCATTCTTCGCGGCATTCATCGCAGGCGATACATTCCTCGGTAATCATCAAAGCCATGTCTCACTCCCTATCAAGATAGGCATTTGTACCCTAAAGTTTCTTATATTATTATAAACCATTGGGATTATAATGGGCGAAGCATGGAATCCAAAGCCGCGCCAATGGAATCTTGGCGCATGAAAAACTCGCCCATGAGAAAGGCATGCGCCCCGCATGCGCGCAAATCCTCGAGCTGCTCGCGACTATGTAGCCCGCTTTCGGCGACAATAATCTTGCCTTTTGGAATCAGCGGAATGAGCCTCTTGGCAAGCTCCATGTCCATGTTGAAGTCTTCAAGATTGCGGTGGTTGATGCCGATGATGTCCGCGCCTGCGGCGATGGCAGCGAGCAGCTCGGTTTTGCTATGCACCTCGACAAGCGGCTCGATTCCGACATGTCGGCTCGCGCTAATGAGGTTTTGGAGCTCTTTTTTGCCCAGAATCGCGGCGATGAGCAGCAGAGAATCCGCGCCATACACGGCGGATTCGACAATTTGGTAGGTGTCGATGATGAAATCTTTGCGCAGAAGCGGCAGGCGCACGAAGCGGCGAATCGTGCTTAGGTAGTCGAGGCTGCCCAAAAAGAAATGCTCCTCTGTGAGCACAGAAATCGCGCTTGCGCCGTGTTTTTCGTATTCTTGCGCGATTGCTAGCGGCTCGAAATCCTCGCGAATCACACCCTTGCTCGGGCTCGCCTTTTTGACTTCGGCGATGATGTTGAGCCCGTCTTTGGCAAGCGAAGCGGCAAACGGGCGCGGCGTGTAGGGGTTGAAAGCGAGGCTGCGCCCGAGCTCTTCGAGCGGAAAGTCCTTTTTGGCGCGCTCAATGCTTTGCTTTTTGCGTTCGAGAATGGAATCAAGAATCATTGCTGTGCCCTTTGCTCTTGCTTTGGTTTGCAGTTTTTGACGCGCTCATAATGCTCCTTAATCTCGGGTTCTTTGTCGCGCTCTTGCTTGGGGATTTTCTCGAAAATCTCGCGCGCTTTTTGGCAGTCGTTGAGGTAATAATAGCCCCAGCCAAGAGAATCGAGATACGCGGGCGTGTCGGGCTGCTGCTCGAGCGCCTTTTGCACATAGCCGATTCCCGCTTCGACATTCACTTGGTGGTCAATCAGCAGATAGCCCAAGAAATTATAAATCAAATCGTCAGCCTCGCCGCTGTCGGCGACTTTTTTGAGCTTGTCAACAATCGGGTCGAGCAGCTCTTTTTGCGTGATGGGCTGCTTGAGATTCTCGTATTCGAGCAGCGCTTCAATCGTGATGAAGCGCATTTCTTTGGTCTCTTCAAACAGGATTCGGGCGAGCTCCATTGCCTTTTGCGGCTGCTTTTGCTCGCGATAGAGGTCGAGCAGCAACATCTTGTCTTGGTTGGGATTCTCCTCGAGCAGCTCAATCGCCTTGTTGAAACGTTTGTTGATGAGCAAAATATTCAGATACAGCTGCAAGTTTTCCTGATTTGCGTCTTGTTTGTAGAGCTTGGCATAGACTTCTTCGGCGCGGTCGAGCTGTTTTTCTTTTTTATAAATATCGCCGAGCATGAGGCATAGCCTCTCCTCACAGCCCTTGAATCGGATATGCGTCTCGAGCAGCGGAATCGCCTGTTTGATGGGCACGACAGAGGCGAGGCGCTCGAGTATGATGGCAGATTCGCCGAAATGATACGACTTGCGAAACGCGGCTTGCGCGCCCTGCAAATCGCCGCTCACAAACAGAATCGAGCCCAAAAGCTCATAGTTTTCCTCGTTTTCCTCGAGTTTCACGAGTTCCTCTGCCTCGTATCGTGCGCGCTCAATGTCCTTGTTTGCCGTGAGCAACGCGATGAGCGTGCGGCGCACGTCTTGGCTCGTTGGGTCGGCTTTGAGATAGTGTTCCATATCGGCGAGCAAAGAATCGATTTCGTCTTGCGAGAGCGGCTCAAAGCGGCTTAGCTCGAGCGCGATTCCGAGCGATTGCTTGAGATACTCGGGCTTTTGCGTGGTTCTCCATAGCTCATGGAAGATTTGCGCGCTCTGCTTGAGATTGCCCTCATCGAGCGCCACAAGCGCCTTGATAATCTGCGCGTCCTCGATGTCGAGCTCGGTGCTCGCGGGGGTTTTTGAGATGATAACTTCGTCTTGCTCAAGCACGATTTCGCGAGAATCCTGTGGCGCTTCCGCCTGCTCTTTTGTGCTCTCGCTGTGTTTTTCGGCACAGCCGATGAACAGCGCTAGGCTGATGATGATAATGGTTTGATAAAGGGACATTCTTTTTGTATCTCCTCAAATAGGCTTGTTGCAAACTTTTCCCAAAATGGGAATGTCTTGCATTGGTTGGGGCGCGCCTCATACACGGTGCATCGCTGTGCGCTTGGGTCAAAGAAAATGCATGCATATTCGCGCCCTTTTTCGGAAACAAGCGGCTTTTCGAGCAGCGAGAAACGATAACCCACCTTGCGCACATAGCGCCGCATAAATGCCTCGACATCTTGCCCCAGAAACTGCGCGAGCGCGGCGATTTCGGCATAGCGCACAAACACATAGCCGCTCTCTCCGCGACAACAAAAGCCGTTGCACTGCTCGCATGCATGGGATTCAAAGGCAAAACAGAACTTCAATCAACACTCCATTTGCGCTTTGATGCTGTGCGCGCAGGCTGCCTTGAAAATGGTGCGCACTTCTTGCGAGAAATCGTCATTCTCATACACAAACAGCGGCGGCAGCACATGCGTTGGCGTCTTTGAGCCGAGCTTCGCCTTGCACAATAGGAGTGTCGCGTCTCTGTTGCTTTTGGGGTGCACAAAGCGCACGACCTCGACCTTGAAAGACGATTCGAGCAGGCTTTTAAAGACGCGGTCGCACTCGCGCGAGGCGAAACAAAAGATAAAATCTCCGCGAGGCTTCAGGAATTGCTTGAGATGTGCGAGCAGGCTCTCGAAGGGCAGATTCTCCTCTGATTTTGCCGCAGAAATCGTTGGATTCGGGCTCTTGAGATGTCCGCTGCTGTAAAAGGGCGGGTTGGAAATGGCGATGTCAAACGATTGCGGAATCTCGGGCTTGAGCTCCAAGAAATCGGCTTCGATGACCTCCGCTTCGATGTTCGCAGCCTCCGTGTTGCGCCGCGCAAAAAAAGCCATTTTCGACGTTTTTTCGACCATTGTGAGCGAAACCTGCACATCACGCGCGCACAAAAGCCCCAAGACGCCGCTGCCCGCGCCAATGTCGAGCACGCGCGCGCCTTGCGGGATAAAGTCGAGGGCAAAATGATATAAAAATAATGAATCGCTCGTGTATGCGTAGCCGTCCATTGGCTGTGCAATCTGAATCAAACGCCCCTTTCTCAATACCGCTCCTCTTTGAGAGTTTCCTTTATTCTACCAAAAAAATACAGACAATGCTATAATAACATTCTATCATATTGAGGAGAACTTTGATGTTGTGCAGAATTGCCCCCATTTTGTGTTGCACTTTTTTATTTGCCTCCGTTTGCCATGCCGCAAATGTGCCCGCCCTGCCCTTTGTCGCCCGCGATTGCTGGAGCGGCAGCAAGGATTGCACACAGGAATTTTTCCTTTCGGGGCAGCTTGTGTTTAAGAATCGCGCGCCCAACAAGATTGATTGCAAGGGGCTTAGCAGCGTCTTGTTTTTCGAGCCCGATGCCGAGAGCAAGCGGTTGTTGAGCGGCGTGCTGTTCTATGGCGGCGACCCCATCAAGGTCAACATTCGCGGCGATGACGCGCTCTATCAGGAGCTCGAGCAGAAGCTGCCCGATTGGTACAAAGAAGGCTTGCTTGGCGAGGTGCAATTCTTCGTGAAGGGCAATTTCTATGGCTTTGTGCCCGCTGGCAGCGCGTGTAATGGGGGCTGGATTTATGAAATCAAGGCGCGCAACATCGAGCTGCACGACAAAATCAATGAGAGCTTGAGCGACAAGCAGGACTATAGCCAACTCTATGGCGACACGCATTTTGCCTACGAGCGCATTTTGCTCAAGCCCGAGCACAGCAAGCTTTTGTTGCGCAAGACGCCCAAAGGCGATGTGCTCGCAACGATTCTGCCCCAAGCGCAAAACTATGGCTTTTTGTATCGCCTCGATGGCGACTATTCCAACCATTGGGGGCACAACGGCTATCCGATTGACTTTGGAGTGAGCGCGGCGCACAAGACGAGCGAGGCGGCTAGCGGCTGGGTCAAGGTCATCTTTTTCCCACCGAACGAAACATCGGGCGCAAAGGCGCTCGTGGGCTATATCCCCGCCGATTCCATTCGCGCAACGGTGATGTCGCTTGACATTATCCGCGATGACCCCGTGATTCTCCCGCCCGCAACGGAGTTTCAGTATCTCGAGCGCCCCGATTCGCCCAATGCAGAGCAAGACTTGACCCCGCCGCCTGACGCGCCGCGCCGCACGATTCGCACGCCGTATTAGAATCGCTTGAGATTGTGAAGCGCGATTGCTCCGCGCACAAATTGCATGCTCATGCAATGCAGCCCGCCATGTTGGCGCAAGAGCACGCGGCAATCGATGGGCACGACCTCTCTGCCCGTGTGCTGTTGCAGGATTCTTTGTGCCTCTTTGTCGCGCTCGCTGCCAAAGGTGGGCAGCAGAATCCGATTTTGCAACATGAGAAAATTCGCATAGCTCGCAGGCAGGCGCTCGCCCTCATAGTAGAGCGGCTCGCAAAAGGGCAGCGCAACGAGCGCGAAGGGATTGCCCGCACAATCGCGAAAGGCGCGCAATTCTTCGCGCATTTTTTGCAGCGATTCGTAATGCTCGTCATTTTTGTCCTCGCAATGGACATAAACAATTGTTTTTGAGTCAACAAACCGCGCGAGATTGTCAATATGGCAATCGGTATCATCTCCTTTCAAGAATCCATGCGTGAGCCATAGGATTTGTTGCGCGCCAAGCTCGGCACACAGCCATTCTTCGATTCGCGCTTTGCTCAAATGCGGGTTGCGCTTTTGGTGCAGCAGGCAGCTTGTCGTGGTGAGCAATGTCCCTGCGCCGTTGTGCTCGATGCTCCCGCCCTCCAAGACGCGTTCGCTTGGCACGAGCGGACAGCGCCAGAGCCCCTGCGCGTCAAGCGCAAACGCGAGCTCGTTGTCGAGTGCGGATTCGAACTTCTCGCCCCACGCGTTGAATCGGTATTTGAGCAGCGCGAGAGAATCGCCTTTTTGCACACAAAGCGGCGCGAAATCGCGCGCCCATGTGTCGTTGGTTGGCGCAAAGAGCGCATGCACGCGCGGGTGCGTGGCAAGCGCGCCGAGCGGATTCTGCGCGCCTTGCGCATGCGGTGGCAGCACAACAACGCAATCTGTATCCACCGCAACGGCTTGCGCGATGTTGCGCACGCAATCTTGCGCTTCATCGAGATATGCCGCCCAATCAGAATCGGCATGGGGCATCACCAAAAGCACGCAATCAAGGGCGTTTGGCTCGCATTCGGCAAACATTTTTTGCATTTTTCGTTTTTCCCCTTTAGCGATTAATCAAAATGTCGATATAGTACTATATCTTGAATATACGGAGGATAAAAACATGGATGTTACATCAACATCAAAAAACGTCTTGAACAATCTCGTGGGCGCAGGGCTCGTGAATGGCGAGAAGCCAAAGACGGTTACCGATTCGAAAAATTCGATTAAGGGCGAAGAAGAATCGCAGATTCAAAAAGGCAATACATTGCTAAGCGGTGTTGACCTCGATACCACAGAAGGCAAGGAAGCCGTCATGAAACGTGCGGCGAAGATTGACGCGAAACTGCTCTCGCAAGAATACGCGATGCAGTTCCTCATGGGTTCGACAGCGAACTCGCAAAACAACCTCGGCGCACAATCTGCCCTTAGCAGCGGCGACACAAGTGCGATTCGCACATTGCTCAACAGCATTGACGCAGAATCGATTGGCTACAAAGGCAAGCCACTTGGCAGCCTCACAGCGGACGAAGCAAAAGCGCTGATTGCAGACGATGGCTATTTTGGCAAAGACAACACAGCAAGTCGTATCGCCGACTTCGTCATTATGGGCGCTGGCGATGACTTGAACAAGCTCCAAAAGGGGCTCGAGGGAATCGAGCGCGGGCTCAAAGAGGCGAGCAAGCTTTGGGGTGGCGATTTGCCCGACATCAGCCAAGAGACCGTCAAGCTTGCGCTCGAAAAGGTCAACAAACGCATTGAGGAATTGCAAAGCGCACAGTCTGCATTGAATGTCGAAGCCTAATTTCTGTGATTCTAAGCATTGAAAGCAGCTGTGATGACAGCTCGATTGCTATCACAGAGATTGAGAGCTTACGCATTGCGTTTCACCAAAAAATCTCCCAAGATGCCGAGCATTCCCCGCATGGCGGGGTTGTGCCCGAAATCGCGAGTCGACTGCACGCCGTTGCATTGCCGCGCGTGCTGGCTGCTTGCTCCCCGTTTTTGCCGCGCGTTTCTGCCGTTGCGGTAACCCACACACCCGGTTTTGCCATTACCTTGCTCGAAGGAATCGCGATGGCGCACGCGCTCTGCCTTTGTTTGCGCGTTCCGCTGATTGCCGCACACCACCTCAAGGGGCACATCTACTCGCTTTTTTTGGAGAAGCCCGCGCTGTTTCCGCTCGATGTCTTGCTCGTCTCGGGCGGGCACACGCTCTTGTTGCATGCCCACTGCCACGAGAAATGCGAGATTGTCGCCGCGAGCCTCGATGATAGCTTTGGTGAAAGCTTTGACAAGGTCGCGAAGATGCTGGGGCTTGGCTACCCGGGCGGCGCGATTGTCGAATCGCTCGCACAGAAGGGCGATGATTCACGTTTTGCGTTCACGATTCCGCTCGCACATCACCCCAACATCGCCTTTAGCTTTTCGGGGCTCAAAAACAGCGTGCGCCTCGCGATTGCGAATCTGCCACAACCGCTAAGCGAGCAAGACAAGGCAGACATCTGCGCGAGCTTTCAGCGCGTTGCTGTGGCGCATTTGTTGCAACAAGTCGCACGGTTTTTGCGCCAGAGTCGCTATGCGCGCTTTGGGCTCGTTGGTGGCGCGAGCGCGAATCTCTTGCTGCGCGAATCCTTGCAAAGCCTGCTGCGCCAAAACGGCAAGGAGCTCTTGCTCGCCCCGCTTCCCTTTTGCAGCGACAATGCCGCGATGATTGGGCGGCTTGGCGTGCAATCGTATTTGTTGCGCGAGTTTCACCCGCTTGCGCTAGGCGCTGTGGCGCGAACCGAGCATGTGTTTTGAAACGATTTGCCCATAAGCATTACAATATGAGATGAAGGAGAGATTGTGAAAATACGTTACCCCGAGATTCCCTCGCCCTGCTATGTTCTTGTCGAGGATTTGTTGCGCGCGAATCTCAAGATTTTGCGCCATGTGAGCGAGCAAAGCGGCGCGAAGATTCTGCTTGCGCTTAAAGGTTATGCGCTGTGGCGCAGTTTTCCGCTTGTGGCAGAATACCTACACGGAATCACAGCAAGCGGCATTTATGAGGCGCGGCTTGGCGCAGAGGAGTTTAAGGGTGGCGAGATTTGCGTCTACTCGCCCGCGTTCAAAGAGAGCGAGATAGACGCGCTGCTGCCGATTGCCGACCATATCATCTTCAACTCGCCCACGCAGCTGCAACGATTCAAGCGCAAGGTTTTGGGCGCGGAGCGCAAGATTGATTGCGGAATCCGCCTAAACCCGCTGTATTCCGAAGTTTCGCCGCCCATCTATAACCCATGCATCGAGGGCAGCAGGCTCGGAATCGTCCCCGAAGAGCTGCACAAATGCGAGCTCGAGGGCGTGAGCGGGCTGCATTTCCATACGCATTGCGAGCAAAATAGCGATGCTTTGCAACGCACGCTTGAGCATTTCGAGCTGCATTTTGGGCATTTGATTGACCGCATGAAATGGGTGAATTTCGGCGGCGGGCATCATATCACGCGCAAGGATTATGATGTGAATCTTTTAATAGAAATCATTAAGGATTTCCGCGCCCGCCATGGCGGGATTGATGTTTATCTCGAGCCGGGCGAGGCTGTGGGCTGGCAATGCGGCTTTCTCAAGGGCACTGTGCTCGACATCACCTACAACACCATGCCGATTGCCATTCTCGATGTGAGCGCGAGCGCGCACATGCCCGACTGCCTCGAAATGCCCTATCGCCCGATGATACGCGGGAGCGCCGAGCCGGGAATGCTGCCCTACACCTATCGCTTTGGCGCGCCGACATGCCTCGCGGGCGATGTGATTGGCGATTATAGCTTCGAATCGGCGATTGAGATTGGCGATGAGGTGATTTTCGAGGACATGATTCATTATACGATTGTGAAAAACAACACCTTCAACGGAATCCCGCTGCCTTCGATTGGCATGTTGCGCAGCGATGGCAGCTTCAAGCTTTTGCGCGAGTTTGGGTATGAGCATTACAAAGAAAGAAATAGCTAAGGAGAGACAATGCAGATTGCGTATGCGCCTGTTGGTCGGTTTTATCAAGACCAAGATTACAATCTCACTAATATTGCGCAGGGCTTTGATGTCCAAGTTTTGGAGACATTGTGCGATGTTTCCGAAGATGCTGGCGTAGAGATTTGCTATTTATCCAAATACCCACAAAATGTAACCCAAGCTGCCCTTGATGCGCTGCATCATACGGGCAGAATCTCCCGTATCGATTCCTTACAGAATCTGCAAGACACATGCTGCATGGTAACGACAACCTCGCACATCGCCTATGCTTATGCGTTTTATTACCAAAAGCCCGTTATCTTTTTCTTGCCCGCATTTAGTGGTATCACGCTCGATTCGCCGCAGTTTGCGGTGCTGAATATCTTTGGAATCTTTGCGCATAGCCTCGAATCTCTTAGAGAAAAGGTTCTCTTTTGTGTGCATGATTCTACTCCGAGCCAAAAGATTGGCGACTTTCTTGCAAGGAGTCTCTTATGAGCTTTGAACAACAAGTGCGCAATATCGAAGCGGATTTGGTGGAAAAGGTTAAGGGGCTTCTTTCGCCAACAAAGAAAAACATCGTGTTCTTTCTTCCGATAGGAAATTATTATAAACAGCTAGGAACTCTCGCCAAAAAACTCGCCGAGAAACATCATGTGATTCTCGCAAAATGTTCCCCAATGCCTGCTGATTTTGAATCGCAATTTGCATCCACCGTTTCTGTGGCTTGGTTGGTCAACACTCCTGAAGGGAATATGCCAATCCAGATTGACCTAAAAGAAATCGACCTCATGATTGAAATGGATTCAAGGCATTTGATTGGTGTTCCAGATGACTTTTTGAGCAAAACAGCAACGCGTATTTTAATGCCCCATTCAATGCTGCAAGCACCCAAAGTTGCTCCGCATGATTATGTCATTGCGCCAAGCAAAATTTTTGTAGAATGCTATGGGCGGCTACACCCCAACTTCACAAACCAATTGATTTATGGTGGCTATCCAAAGTTTGATAGCTCGCTCGCCCAAACGCCAACGCAAGAGCCCGATAGAATCACCTATGCTCCAACTCTTCGCGTTGTGGATTCTTTGTTTGCTTCTAGCATTTGTGCGGGGTATGATGCAAATTTGCTCGAATGGCTTTTGGAAAACACAGACCAAAAGATTGCCTATCGCCCTCACCCAATTGCATATTGGAAAAAAGTTTCAGAATCGTATGGCATGCTTAAGCATCGCTTTGCCAACGAATCGCGGCTGATTTTTGATGAGACGCCGGGCTCGGGATTCTATGCCCAAACGCAAAAACTCATCACCGATTTTTCGACCACAGCCTATACTTTTTCGTTTAGCACCTTGCGCCCCTCTATCTTTTTTGCGCCATTAGAAAGTAATGATATAGAAATGGTAAAGCATATCCACCGCATTGGCTATGCGGCGAGAAACTTTCGAGAACTCAAGCAGATTCTCGACAAAAACGAGGACAAGAGCNNNGAGATTGCNGCGTTTCGCGATGANTGCGTGTTCAATGTCGGCAGAAGCGAGGACGCCATCTGCGAGGCAATCGATTCGATTCTTTGCTCATGATTGCGCCCCTAACCCATGTTTTTGAAGTCAAAGTTTCATCAAACTTTTAGCTTCTTTATGCTAGAATCGCGTTTTTTAGGAGCTAAATGGCTATGACATTTTCTGATTTGTTGTTGCGCCTGCAATTGTTCTGGAAAGAGCAGGGCTGCCTCATCGTCCAACCCTATGACATTCCCGCTGGTGCAGGGACATTCCACCCCGCAACCTTGCTGCGCTCGCTCGATAGCGCGCCTTGGAGCGTGGCGTATGTCGCCCCTTCGCGCCGCCCGACAGACGGGCGCTATGGGCAAAACCCCAACCGCTTGGGCAGCTATTATCAGTTTCAGGTGCTCATCAAACCAAGCCCCGAGAATATCCAAGAACTCTACCTCAAGAGCCTGCAAGCGCTCGGGCTCGACACGACAAAGCATGACATTCGCTTTGTCGAGGACAATTGGGAATCGCCAACGCTCGGCGCGTGGGGGCTTGGCTGGGAAGTGTGGCTCGATGGCATGGAGGTTACGCAATTCACCTATTTCCAACAAGTCGGCGGCATCGCCTGCGAGCCTGTCGCTGTCGAGCTCACTTATGGCGCGGAGCGGCTTTGCATGTATTTGCAAGGCATCGAAAATGTCTTTGAGCTCGAGTATAGCAAGGGCTTTCGCTATGCTGACGTACACATGGAAAGCGAATACCAATTCTCCAAATACCATTTCGAAGTCGCCACGATTGAGCGCCTGTTTGGCTTGTTTGAAAGCTACGAGGCTGAATCGCGCACAGCGCTCGCTGCGGGGCTGCCGCTTGCCGCCTATGATTGCGTGATGATGGCGAGCCATTGCTTCAATGTGCTTGACGCGCGCAAGGCGATTTCGGCGACCGAGCGCCAAAACTATATCCTCAAGATTCGCGAGCTCGCAAAGGAATCTGCTGTGCTCTACAAGGCGCAAGAGAGCGAACGGGACCAAAGACGTGCATAGAATCTGCGACATCATGAGCGCGCTCGATTCGCTTTCGCCGTTTGCCCTCCAAGAATCATGGGACAATTGCGGGCTGAACATCGGCAGCGCGACACAGCAAGTCGCGAGTGTCGCCGTGAGCCTCGAGGCAACGCTTGAGATTGTCGAGGCGCTGCCGTGCGATTCGCTTTTGGTGGTGCATCACCCCCTGCTGTTTAAGCCCCTAAAATGCCTCGATACCGCGCGCTATCCCGCGAACATCGCCCAGATTCTGTTGCGCAAAAACATCGCGCTGCTCGCGTTGCACACGAACTTTGACAAAAGCCATTTCTCGCGCCTGCTTGTCGAGCGCGTTTTGGGCTTTGCTGTGCAGGCAAACGATGGCTTTGTCGCCTATTTCGAGCCGCATTGGACACATGCAGAATGTGTCGCGAGCCTCAAAGAAAAATTTGGGCTCGCACAGGTTGTGTGCGCCAACCCCAAGCCCGCCTATCGCACCGCCGCGCTCATCAGCGGCGCGGGCGCGAGCATGGCAGATTCTATCGATGTCGATTGCCTTTTGAGCGGCGACATGCGCTATCATGACGCGATGATTGCGCGGAGCATGGGGCGCACCATCTTTGACATACGTCATTTCGAGAGCGAGAGATTTTTCACCCCTTTCATGCTCGAGATTTTGCAATCACTTGGAATCACGGCGCAAGGCTATGATGTCCAGCAACCATTGATTATTTTCTAAAGGAGTAGAGATGAATCGTTATCTACAACAACTCATCGAAGTCGCCGAAATCGATAAGAAAATCGATTCGTTTGAGCCACGCATTGCCGAAGCAAAATTTGAAGTCAATCAGATGATTAAACAAAAGGATAAATTGGCAAACGAAATCACGCTTTTAGAGGACGACCACAAAGAGAAGAAACACAAAGAGCAAAAAACATTAGCCAACGAGAAAATAAAAAAAAAAAAAAAAAACAAGGCGGCAAAAGAAGA
>JAAVGZ010000041.1 GCA_014799985.1 Helicobacter sp. | reverse complement strand
TGTTAATATGAGAACATAGACGTGTGCGCTGTGGCTGGGAGGATAGAATCATGAGCAATAGCAGATTGAGGGATTGCAATCTCCAAAGCGCGGCTGTGCTAGCTACGCTAGCTTTGCGCGCGCTTTTTCTAGTGATTCCAAGAATCTAGCTATCTGTCATTGCGAGCGAGCCCGTTGGGCGAGCGTGGCAAGCAACAGGCAAAGAATCCCAACACGTTTGATTGCTTCGCTAACGCTCGCAATGACGCAAAATAGCACATACAAAATATCCATCGTCATTGCGAACAACCAACAAGCAAAGAATCCCGAGACGTTTGAGTGCAACGCATAAGCCCACAATGACAATAGCCAAATCATGTTAAGATTCCAAAACAAAAACCTTGCGCCACGCAGCAGCTAAAGCGCGCCTGTGCGGCATTGTTGCGCAACATATTTGCGATTCCAAAGATAAGGAACAACACATGAGAAACTTCGTCAATCGCCTGATTGAGCTTGATTTGCTGCGCGTCATCAACGAGCCCGTGGATGTCGAGCTCGAAATGGCGCACATTGCGTATATCGAGGTCAAGAAGCAGGACGCAAAAGCCCTGCTCTTCACGCGCCCCATGCGTCAGGGCAGAATCTACGAGATTCCCGTCTTGATGAATCTCTTCGGCAGCCCGCGCCTTGTTGCGGCTATTCTCGGCGATGTCGAGCGCCTCGCCGACAATGTCGGCAAGCTCTTGCGCCCAAAGCCGCCCAAGAGCATGGCGGAGGGCAGGCAATGGCTCGGCGTGCTGTGGCAGCTTGCGCACATTTTCCCCAAGCGCACGCGTGGGCGCGGGCTTTGCCACGAGGTGATAAGGGAGCGCGAGAATGCGAATCTCTACGAACTGCCGATTCTAAAGACATGGGAGAAAGACGCCGCGCCCTTCATCACGATGGGGCAGGTGTATGCGCAAAGCCTCGATGGCAAGGTGCAAAATCTCGGCATGTATCGCCTGCAACTGCGCAACGAGCGCGAGCTCGCGCTGCATTGGCAGATTCATAAAGATTCCGTGAAGATGTTCGAATCCTACCGCGAGGCGGGGCAGAAGATGCCTGTGTCTGTGGCGCTCGGCGGCGACCCGCTCTATACATGGTGCGCGACCGCGCCGCTGCCTTATGGAATCTTCGAGCTGTTGCTGTATGGCTATATCCGNCAAAGCCGCGCGCGGCTCGTGCGCTGCGTGAGCAATCCGCTGTATGTGCCACATGACGCGGANATNGTGATTGAGGGCTGGGTCGATGTGAATCGGCTCGAGCCCGAGGGACCCTTTGGCGACCACACGGGATTCTACACGCCGATTGAGGATTATCCCGTGCTTGAGGTCAGCGCNATNACGCNCAAGCAGAATCCGATTTACCCCGCCACGGTCGTGGGCAAGCCGCCGCTCGAGGACAAGTTTTTGGGCTATCCAACCGAGCGGATTTTCTTGCCGCTCTTGCGCACGACAGCGCCCGAGCTCATCGATTATTATATGCCCGAAAATGGCGTGTTTCACAACCTGATTCTTGCCCAAATCGCGCCGCTCTACCCGAGCCATGCCGAGCAGATTATGCATGCGCTCTGGGGCGTGGGGCAGATGAGCTTCGTCAAGCATGCCATTTTNGTGGGCAAAGACGCGCCGAGCCTNCGTGAAAGCGAGGCAATCACGCGCTTTGTCCTCGCGCGGCTTGCGCCCCAAAAGCTGCTTTTGAGCCACGGCGTGTGCGATGCGCTCGACCACGCGAGCGAGGGCTATGCGCATGGCGGCAAGCTCGGAATCGACTGCACGGGCGAGGTNGTGGCGGACGATGTCGCGCGGCTTGATGATTCNNCGCTGCTCGCAAAAATGCGTGCGCTCGCNCCCGAAGTGTGCTCGTTGCGGCAGATTTTTGTCGATACGCCCAATCCGATTGCGCTNGTGGGCGTGCGAAAAACCCGCGCCCTGCGCGCGTTGCCCGAGATTCTTGCGCCGCTTTTGCCGCANCTNCGAATCGTTGCGTTTTTNGATGATTGCAAGCTCGATTTGGACAATCAATACATGAATCTTTGGCGCGCCGTGAATAGCATTGACGCGTTGCGCGATGTGTGGGTGCGCGAGAAGAGNGTGTTTGTCGATTGCACCGACAAAGGCGCGCTCGAGGGCTACAACAAGGAATGGGCNGTTGAGACGGATTGCACNGAATCGGTGATACAGAGCCTGCGCGCAAGGGGGCTCATCGATGTCGATGANGCGTTCNTGCGCGCGTTTCAGATTTGCAGCTCGATNGTGCGTTAGAATCCGCGATTGATGGCGTCTACGCTGTCTTTNGCGTCTCCAAACAGCATGNGGCTATTTTCGTTGAAAAAGAGCGGATTCTGCACGCCCGCATAGCCCGCGTTCATCGAACGTTTGAACACAATCACTTGTTTTGCGTTCCAGACTTTGAGCACAGGCATGCCCGCAATCGGGCTGTTGGGGTCGGTCTCGGCGCTTGGATTGACCGTGTCGTTTGCGCCAATCACCAACACGACATCGGTTTCGGGGAAGTCATCGTTGATTTCGTCCATCTCGAGCACGATGTCATANGGNACTTTCGCTTCGGCGAGCAAGACATTCATGTGCCCGGGCAGTCGCCCCGCGACAGGGTGAATGGCGAATCGCACCTTGCAGCCGCGCGCTTGGAGCTTTTGGGTCAGGTCATAAATCGGATATTGCGCCTGCGCAACAGCCATGCCATAGCCCGGGACGATAATCACGCTGCTAGAATCTTTGAGCATTTCCGCTGCGTTNTCGGCGCTAATCTCGGTGTANTCGCCCATTTCCTCATCGCTCGCCGCGCTGCTGCCGTCTGTGCCAAAGCCGCCGGCAATCACGCTGATGAACGAGCGGTTCATCGCGCGGCACATGATATACGACAGAATCGCGCCCGAAGAGCCCACGAGCGCGCCCGTGATGATGAGCANGTCGTTGCCGAGAATGAAGCCCGAGGCGGCGGCTGCCCAGCCCGAGTAGGAGTTGAGCATCGAAATCACGACAGGCATGTCCGCCCCGCCGATAGANGCGACCAAGTGCCAGCCAAACGCGAACGCGATGCACATCATGATGAACAACGCNGTGCCCTGAAGCCCCGCCCTTTCGCTCGCGACAAAGACGCACAAAAGCAGCAAGGAAACGAGAATCGCCGCGCCGTTTAGGTAGTGCTTGCCGCGCAACATGAGCGGCTTTGCCGAGAGGATTCCGCGCAGTTTNCCAAACGCGACAATCGAGCCCGTGAANGTAACCGCGCCGATGAACACGCCGAGCGAGATTTCTGTCAGGTGGATTCCATGCATGGTGTCGCTAAGGAACAAGTCCTCGCCCGAATCGATGAAGCTGTTCCAGCCCACGATGACGGCGACAAGCCCCACGAAGCTGTGCAAAACGGCGACAAGCTCGGGCATTTCTGTCATCTGAACTTTGCGCGCGAGATAGATTCCAATCGCGCCGCCGATGACCATTGCGCTCAAAACGAGCGCGATGTGCCCCGTTTCGCCCCCAAAGATTGTCGCGAGCAGGGCGATTGCCATTCCGATGATTCCAAAGATGTTGCCACGTTTTGCGCTCTCTTGCTGNGAGAGCCCAGCGAGCGAGAGGATAAACAAAACGGCGGCAATCAGATAGGCGACATTGACTAGACCAATCATAGAATCTCCTTATTTACGAAACATCTTGAGCATGCGTTGCGTAACAACGAAGCCGCCGAAGATGTTGATGCTGACGAGCAGGATTCCGACAAAGGCGAGGAAGCTCACAAAGCCCCCGCTGCCGATTTGCAGCAGCACGCCGATGATGATGATGCCCGAAATGGCGTTTGTAACGCTCATGAGCGGTGTGTGCAGCGAGCCGCTGACATTCCAAACGACATAATAGCCCACAATGCAGGCGAGCACAAAGACGCTGAAATGCGCCAAGAACGCGTTCTCGACATTCTCAAACAGCCACGCAAGCAGCAGCGCAGCGACTGCCGCCACGCCATATTTGATGCATGGGCAGAGCTTCTTGGGCGGCTCTTTGACCTCCACAGGCGCGCTTGCGTTTGCTGCGGCGGGCTTTTTGGGCGCGGCAGAGACCTTGATGGGCGGCGGCGGGAAGGTGATTTCGGCTTCGCGCACGACCGTTGCGGAGCGGATAATCTCGTCCTCGAAGTCAATCTGCAATGTGCCGTCTTTTTGCTTGCAAAGCAGCTTGATGAGATTCAAGAGGTTGGTCGCATAGAGCTGCGAAGACTGCGTGGGCAAGCGGCTTGGCAGGTCGGTGTAGCCGATGATTTTCACGCCATTTGACGAGTGAATCACCCTGTCTTTTTCGGTGAGCTCGCAATTGCCTCCGTTTGCGGCGGCGAGGTCGACAATCACGCTGCCGGATTTCATGCTCGCAACCATGTCTGCCGTGATGAGCTTTGGCGCGGGCTTGCCCGGAATCAGCGCCGTTGTGATGATGATGTCGACTTCTTTCGCTTGCGCGGCGAAGAGCTCCATTTCGGCTTTGATGTATTCGGGGCTCATGACTTTTGCATAGCCATCGCCGCTGCTCGCCTCTTCTTGGATATGCACCTCGAGAAACTCTGCGCCCATGCTCTGGACTTGTTCGCGCACTTCGGGGCGGGTGTCGAACGCGCGCACAATCGCGCCGAGACTATGCGCCGTGCCGATTGCGGCGAGCCCGGCAACGCCCGCGCCGATGACCAAGACCTTTGCCGGCGGCACTTTGCCCGCGGCGGTGATTTGCCCTGTGAAGAATCGCCCAAACTCAAATGCAGCCTCGACAACCGCGCGATAGCCCGCGATGTTTGCCATCGAGCTTAGGGCGTCCATGCTTTGCGCACGCGAGATTCTGGGCACGCAATCCATTGAAAGCGTGGTGATTTTCTTGGCTTGGAGCTTTGTCAAAAGCTCGGGATTGTGTGCGGCGTTCATGAGCCCAATGAGTGTCGCGCCCTCCTTGATGAGCGCGATTTCGTTATCGGTTGGGGCATTGACTTTGAGAATCACATCGCCCGTAAAGATTTGCTTTTTGCTTTTTATCGTTGCGCCGGCTTGCTCATAGTCAGAATCGCTGAAGTTGGCGCGCTTGCCCGCGCCCTGTTCCACAGCGACATCGAAGCCAAGCTTGATGAGCTGCGCAACACTGCTGGGCGTTGCGGCAACGCGCAATTCACCCGTGGTCTGCTCTTTGGGAATGGAAATATTCATTGCCTTGCCTCCTTTTGAGTATTACGCAAGATTATAGCAGAAATTGCTAAAACTTTCCTAAGTATCGATATGCGCAAAAATCTAGAATCCGAGCGTCTTTTGCAGGGCTTTGATATGGAAAGTTTTGCGATGAATGGGCAGGAATCCATGCTTGGCAATCGCGGCGATGTGCGCCTTTGTGCCATAACCNCAATGTTTGTCGAAGCCATAATCGGGATATTGCGCATGCAGGGCGAGCATTTCGTCATCTTTTGCGCATTTGGCGAGAATGCTCGCAGCAGAGATGGCGGGAATGGTCGCATCGCCCTTGATGACGGGGCAAAAGTCGCGGATTCCGAAGTTTGTGTTGCCATCGAAAAGATATTGCTCCGCTGGCAGCTCCTCGCGGATTTGCCGCAATGCGCGCGCGAGGCACATGCTTAGCCCGAGCGAATCGACTTCTGCGCTTGCGAAGCCAAGCACACAGAATCGCGCGTTTTGTTGAATGNTCTCGCGCAATGCGAATCGTTTTTTGCGGCTTAGCGTCTTGGAATCGCCAAGCCCGCTTATGGGGCGCAAGAGCACAACGCCCGCGACAAACAGCGAGCCGGCGATGCAGCCGCGCCCCGCTTCGTCTGCGCCACAAGTTACCATTGTTCCCCCAACGCAAACTCCCAAAACGGCAGCACAAAAGAGGGCAGGGGCGCTTTGCGCTCAAACGCCGTGCCAAGCGTGATGACATAGAGTCTCGATAGGTCTTTGTGGTGGCTGTATGCCTTCTCGATTCTGTTGCGAATCGAATCTTCGCTCAAGAATGGCGCGGCGATGAATCCGATGTTTGCGCCTTTTGTGGCGAGCAAGAAATCGAGATGATTCGAGTAGAAAGGTGGGGCGATTTTTTGCAGCTCGAGGAAAATCATGTTTTCAAAAAGNGCGACAAAATTGCGCTGATATGAGATTGCCGAGAATAGCGAGAAGTCCCAAAAATAGAGCTTTTTGGGCGCTTTTTCGTGGTGGAGCTTGGGCACGAAAAAGACGATTTTTTGCATCTCGAAATCGTGGATACAGCGGTACATCGTGTCCTTGCTCATCGGTTGCGTCTTTTTGAGATGTGTGTAGAGATGATGCGTTGTGAGCGTGTGCCCCATAAAGGGCAAGATTCCTTGCAGCACGCGCGTGCTATCGCCTAGCGCGAGAATCTCGCGTTTGCGCTCGCCCTTTTTGGATTCATCAAGCAGGCAGATTTCGGGCATTGTGCCATCGAGCAAAAAGAGATTGAAAAGATGTTCGAGCGTGTTGCTGTGCGCAAAGCTCACGTATTCCTCGAAATCGAGCCCCAACAGGCAATGCTGCGCCAGATTGGGCAGCGGAGATTTCGAGACGAGCAGAATCGCAGCCATGCTATGCGCGCGGATTTTGTCGAGCGCATTTTGGAAAAGCGCGGGCAAGCAGAAATGGTCGAGAATCAGCAAATCGCATTGTTTTTGAATGACGAAATGCGCAAGAGAATCGGCGATGTCAGGCAGGTGCTGTTGCAGACGTATGTCGCCACAATCGAGGTAGAGAGGGCTTTTGAAATGCTGACTATGGATTTTTGCCAGCATTGTCTTGCCCACCTTTGGGGGTCCGTAGAGATTGAGAATCGCGCGCTTTGCGAGCGGAATCGTCAGCTTGCGCGCCAACGGCTTGAGGCTGTGCCTCTGCTCCTTCTCATAGATTCTTTCCAGAATATCGATTGCCACTCCTTTTTGACGTATTATAGCACAAAAGCCGTGCCTTGTGGGCTTTGTCGCCATTTTGGCGCGCGGGTATGGCGTATTTGTCCTTTTGATAAGGAAACAAAATGCAGAAAAATTGCGCAAAAAGCGCGAAAATCTCCCGTTTGCTCTTGCAAAAAGAGAGAGAATGGGGTATTATTCTGGTTCTGAATGTGGAAGCAACACAAAACATTCGTTCGCAGTTACCGCGCTGTGCGTGGTTGGCANCGATTTTAGATGTGTGTTCTTTGATATTGTTAAGGAAACAAAAATGGAAAAAATTAGATTCAAGCTCAAGGCGTATGACCATCGAGTGCTTGACAGAACTGTTGCTTCGATTGTCGAAGCTGTCAAAAGAACGGGTTCTGAAATTCGCGGACCCATTCCTTTGCCCACAACAAAAAGACGTTACACGGTTTTGCGTTCTCCGCACATCAACAAAGATTCGCGAGAACAATTCGAGATTCGTGTGCATACGCGCTTGATTGATGTTGTGTCTGCAACACCAGACACCGTTGAGAGCCTCACAAAGCTTGATTTAGCGCCCGAAGTCGATGTCGAGGTGCGCTCGCTAGACAAATAATAGCGGCAGCNNCGCAGCGCGCAGGGCAGAGTCGTAGAATTTGGAAAATTTCTGGAATTTTGGGAATCCATATCCCAAACCATAAAGGATTGAGATGGAGTTTTTAGTCGAAAAAATTGGAATGAGCCGCACGCTAGCGGCGATTAGCACGCCCGTAACACTCTTGCGCGTGCAAGAAGCGAAGATTTGCGAGATGGTTGGCGAGAACAAAGCGCTTGTTGCCTATCCGCGCGGAAAGACATTGAACAAGTCGATTGGCGGACAACAGAAAAAATACAATCTTCCTAAAGAATACAATCGCTTTATGACGCTNGAGGTTGCGGCAGGCAGCACGGGNGATGTCGCTATCGAATCNCTTGCCGAAGCAAAACGATTGAAAATCACATTTCGCACAAAAGGGCGCGGCTTTAGCGGGGTGATGAAACGTTGGAATTTCAACGGCGGTCCCGCNGCGCATGGGCATCGATTCCATAGACGCACAGGCTCGATTGGGAATCGCGAGTGGCCGGGGCGCGTGCAACCGGGCAAGAAAATGGCAGGGCACTATGGCGATGAGACCGTAACGGTGCAAAATGACGTTGTCTCTTTTGACGCACAAAAACGCGTCTTGGTCGTGAAGGGGTCGATTCCCGGCTACAACGGCGCATTTGGAAAAATAAAGGTGGTCCGATGAGTTCTGCAATCGTATTAGACACTAACATGCAAAAAAATGGTGAGCTTGCTCTGCCCGAACGTTATAAAGACATTCATGAGCACAATCTTTACCTCTATGTCAAATCGTATTTGGCTTCGTTTCGCGTGAATTGCGCCTCGTCTAAGAATCGCGGCGAGGTGAGCGGCGGCGGCAAAAAGCCATGGAGTCAAAAAGGCGGCGGCAGGGCGCGAGCGGGGAGCATCACTTCTCCTGTGTTTGTCGGCGGTGGCGTTGCGCATGGTCCCCGAAACAATCGGAATTATGCCCTAAAAATCAACAAAAAACAAAAGAAGCTCGCATTGCAGTATGCCTTGTTTCAAAAAGCAGCCGAAGGCAAGCTTTTTGTCGTGGATAGCGTCAAAGTCGAGAGCGGCAAAACAAAAGACGCCTTTGCACTCTTTCGACAAGTTGGGCAAAAAGACGCCCTTTTTGTCGTGGATAGCATAGATGTCAAAACCGATTTGGCGTTTCGCAATTTGAAAAAATGCTATATTGTTGATTCTATGGAGCTCAACGCATATCTTGTCGCTGTTTTTAAATCTGTCGTGATTGAAAAAGCAGTGTTTGAAAAATTGATTAAAGAGGGCTAACGATGGCAGATATTACCGACATTAAATCCATTATGTACACAGAAAAGTCCCTAAAATTGCAAGAAGAGAATGTCTTGGTTGTACAGACGTCTCCGCGAGTGAGCAAGCAGCAACTCAAAGAGGTTTTTAAAGAATACTTCGGCTTTACGCCGCTTCGCGTCAATTCTTTGCAACAAGACGGCAAGGTGAAGTTCATGAGAACTCGCAGCAGCTCGGGCAAAAAAACTAAAGGTCAGCGCGTGTCGTTTAAGAAATTCTATGTCAAGCTCCCAGAGGGTGCGCGCATAGAATCGCTCGCTGTATAAGGAGAAAATGATGGCTATTAAAACCTATAAGCCCTATACCCCCAGTCGCCGCTTTATGAGCAATCTAAGCTCGAGCGACATCACAGCAAAGGCAAGCGTGCGCAAGCTGCTTGTCAAGCTGCCTGTAACATCAGGGCGCAACAACAACGGCAGAATCACAAGCCGACACAAAGAGGGCGGCGCAAAGAAGCTCTATCGTGTGATTGATTTCAAGCGCAACAAATATGGCATTGAAGGGCGCGTGCAAGCGATTGAATACGACCCCTATCGCAATTGCCGCATCGCTCTTGTCAGCTATAAAGACGGGGAGAAACGTTACATTCTCCAACCCAACGGGCTCGCCGTGGGCGATGCCGTGCTGGCTGCCGAAGAGGGACTTGATATTCGCACAGGCTATGCGATGAAGTTGCGCGCGATTCCGATTGGAACGATTGTGCATAATGTCGAGCTACACCCTGGTGCTGGCGGGCAGATTGCGCGAAGCGCGGGCGCAAGCATGCAGATTATGGGACGCGAGGGCAAATACACCATCTTGCGCATGCCAAGCAGCGAAATGCGCTACATTCTAAGCGAATGCATGGCGACTATCGGTGTCGTTGGGAATGCCGACTTTGCAAACATTTCTATTGGCAAAGCGGGACGGAATCGCTATCTTGGCGTTCGCCCACAAACAAGGGGTAGCGCGATGAACCCTGTCGACCACCCACACGGAGGGGGCGAGGGCAAAACGGGCTCTAGCGGACACCCTGTGTCGCCATGGGGCATGCCCACCAAAGGCTACAAAACTCGCCGCAAAAAAGCAAGCGACAAGTTGATTATTTCAAGACGAAAAAAATAGGAACGGATTATGGCTAGATCGATTAAAAAAGGTCCCTTTATAGACGACCATCTTCTTAAAAAAGTTCAGAAGAGCAAGGCAGCGAAAGACAACAAGCCCATTAAAACATGGTCAAGACGCAGTACGATTCTGCCCGACATGATTGGCATGACTTTCAATGTCCATAACGGACGCGCATTTGTTCCTGTGTATATCACCGAGAATCATGTGGGCTATCGTTTGGGCGAGTTTGCTCCTACACGCACTTTTAAAGGGCACAAGGGCAG
>JAAVGZ010000082.1 GCA_014799985.1 Helicobacter sp. | reverse complement strand
TAAGGGTTTGGGGGGGGGGGGGGCTTTTGCTTCCTCGCTAGCCCCTCTGTATTGCTGTTATTTTACACCAAAGGAGATGACAATGCTCATCGCTAAGAAACATTGGATGCAGATTCATACGTATTTGAGTCTGTTCTTTCTGCCCGCTATGCTGATTTATGCCATTACGGGCATTGGGTATATCGTTGGCTTCAAAGATGAAGCGGGTGCAACGGTGCAGAAATTTACGATTCCCACACCGGAATCGGGCAAGGAGCAAGAGGCGATTCTGCAATTCTTGCGCGATAATGGGCTTGCGATTCCTGCAAATACCGAGCTTAAATCGGGGCGCAAAGGCACACAAATGGGCAACCTAAAATATTCTGTTGCGTTCCAAAAAGAGGGCGCAACGAGCAGCCTCACAATCACCGATAGAAGCCTGTATGGAATCTTGGTATTGATGCACAAATCCAAAGGCGCGTTTTATTTTGATATTATCGCCATTGGTTTTGGAATCTCGCTGATGCTCTTTTACCTCTCGGGCTTAATCTTCACCTCGTTTTGCAAGAAAAATCGCAAAATGGCGCTGATTGTTTGCGCCGCTGGTCTTGTTTGTTGCAGCCTCGCTGTGTTTGCGAGTATCTAGCCTTGAATCTGGGGCGCTGATTCTAAGCGCCCCCCTAAGTCGTTGGCTTGTTTATATCGCCATTTTCTTGCATTTTGCGTGCCATTTTGTCGCGCAGACGTTGGAAGATGTTGCCCGATATGCGCGTGAAATAGGTGCGCAATGTGGGGTGATACATGTTAAAACCTCCCCAAAGCCCCAAGACGCTGCCAACAATCACATCAATCATGCGAATCTCAATGAGAAAATCCGGGCTCATTTGATTGAGCGTGCCAATTTCGGCAAGATAAGTGATGTATGGGGTAAGAAAAAACATGGCAAGAAGATAGTTGCGCACAACGGTAAATTCCCCCATAAACATGAGAAACATTAAGAGTACGATAAATCCAAGTGGAGGAAATTGAATCTGAAAGAGCCATGTTCCAAAGAGCATGCCCAAAAATGTCCCAATGATTCTCTGGCTTTGTTTAATCCAAATCGCGTTGAGCGAAATGCCTTGCATAATCGCGGCGCAACTCACAGCGACCCAATAGCTTCTTTCCAAGTCAAAGAGTTGCCCAACCAAAACAGAAACGCCAACGAAGAATCCCATAATCACCGATTCGACAATAATCACATCAAAACCTAGCTCGCCGCGAACAGGAATCGGCTCGGGTTGCTTGTTTTTGAAAAAATAGACAACGCTCAATGAATACAAAAGTGCCATTGCGTTTGCAACGATTGTGCCAAGTGTGATAAGTCCAATGAGCATGACAATGTCCTCGACACTAAAAGGCAAGAAACTCCCAACAATGCATGAGAAGACAAAGAAAAAATACCCCGGTGGTCCAAGTCCATAGTAACGTACCAAGATTCCTGCGAGTGTGGCGACAAGAACAACGACAAAGATAACGCTAAAAGGCGCAAAATGTGTGCAAAGTCCGAGCGTAAAAGAAACGATGATTCCAAACGAGCAACACATCGTAACAGCCATGCGATGATAAATCGGCGTGTTGGGGACATACAAAAAGGCATTGACGCCAAAAACGGCGACAAGCCCTAAGTCGAGCCTGCCAAAAAAATGCCCGACAAATAGGACAATCCCCACCCCAGCGGCAGCGAAAAAGGGCATTTGCCACACCCTGTCTGTGGAGTGAAACATAAAAAGTGTCTTGAAATACGCGATGATTTTATGCTTCATTGAGGTTGTCATGAGAGATGTTCCACCTAAAAAGATATTCTACCAAGCTCAATCCATTATCCTTGCGGAAACAATAATTGCGCGATATGAAAGGCTTTCGCTCCTCCCATTTCGAGCCCTTCGAGACAATAGTGGCAGTAGCACACAACGGCTTTGTCGTTAAATCTTTGGCAATAATCTTTCATAATCGCAGCCTGCTCTTCGAGGCTATGTGGTTGAAAGAGACCTTGCGCCCCGTCTTTATAATACTTGGGCGCTAGTTTAGGATTCCGAGTTGGTTGCGGGCGATAGAGAGAGTTGCCACAAAACCTTGTTTTGCCAAAATTCTCGGGGAGTTCATTATATTGAATCTTCATTTTATGGAGCAATTCACGCACGGCTAGCTGCTCCACATGTCTTTCTTTCGAGCGCCAGCAATCTTGAATGACAACGTCCATTCCGCTATAATCGGGATATTGAAAATCCTTATCTGCCAAGACCAATTCCCATATCGACATGGCAGAAACGCCCCTTTGGGATTCTTCGGCGATATTGCAACAATTATGGCAAATGGAATAGGCGATGTCTCCCTCGTTCCATTGCGCAGAATCGGGCAAACTTGCCCAAATGTCTTTGACGGGTTCTACCATTTTATCCTCAAATTCCTTGACTTTATATCGGCGCGTACAGCAGCGAACAATGGGCAAATGATGACGTTCTGAAATATAATGTATGATTCTTTCGCTCAATGCCGCATGTCTTTCCGAAAAAACGCAACTCGCGATATAATAATTCATTCTTTTGATTCTCCCAAATCGACATGATGTGCAAAGATAAATTGATGTTCCTTTGGAATCGCCTCGAAAATGGCATGCGCGAGGTTGCAAATCTCCCACAACGCGCGCTTATGGCTGCGCAGTTGCAAGAAATTTTGCAAACTCCGCGCGTTAATCGTCCATGTGAGTTCCGTGCGGTAGCACTCGGGCATGGCAAACTTCGCGACATCGTTGCTGACGCCATCGCACAGCAGCGCGCGCAGATTCTCGAGCGCGGCAATCGAGGCGCAATCCACGCGCGCATCGCCCGTGAAGACGATGAATCGCTCGGCGCGTCTTTGGTTGTCGTTTTGCTCGCTTGGCAGAAACGAAGCTTCCTTGCGCAATTCTTTGAGCGTGTAGCGCGTGGATTTGACGCTCAATGACGCGATTCTGTGGCGGGCAAGCTCTTGAAGGCAGGCGCGGCTGATTCCGCGAATGTAGAACGAATACACCAAATGTTCGAGCGTGCTCGAGTGGCGGTATTCATTGCCCACGCGCTCGATGAGGTTGCAATCAATCTCGCCCCCGCCATCGCCTTTGGCAAAGCTTTGCCAGCATGTGCGAATCGCATGCGCGCAAACGGCGATGGGCGTGTGGTGCAAAAGCTCGACAATGATGCTATTTGGTGGTCGTTGTGCCATTGTCGCCCTCGCCCCTTTTGTGTGTTTGGTGATTAAATTCTACCACAATTTCGCGCAGTTTGCCAACCTTATCATGCGTGCGCAGCAGCTCGGAAATGTCGCCTTGTAGCTTGTTGATGTCGTATTGCGTGGGGCGTGCGACATGAATGGAATCATACTCCGTCTTTTGCTCCGATTCATCGATGAGCAGCTCCTCATAGAGCTTTTCGCCCGGGCGCAACCCGCTAAAGACAATCGGAATGTCCTCGCGGTGGTAGAGCTTGAGCATGTTTTTTGCCAAATCGACAATCTTCACGGGCTGCCCCATGTCGAGGATAAAAATCTCGCCGCCTTGCGCGATGCTCGCCGCTTGCAAGACGAGCCGACAGGCTTCGGGAATCAGCATGAAATAGCGCGTGATGTCGGGGTGGGTTACGGTGATGGGACCCCCCGCTTGAATCTGCGCCTTGAACTTGGGCACAACGCTGCCGCTGCTGCCGAGCACATTGCCAAAGCGCACGGCGACAATCTCGCTTTTGTGCGGCGCGACATTTTGCGCATAGAGCTCGACAACGCGCTTGGTCGCGCCCATGATGTTTGTCGGGCGCACGGCTTTGTCGGTGCTGATGATGACAATCTTGGGAATCTCGGCGCTAATCGCGCAGTCCATCACATTCTTGCTGCCCAAGATGTTGTTTTCAATCGCGCTTTGAATGTTGTCCTCGCAGAGCGGCACATGCTTATACGCAGCGGCATGCAGCAGAATATCGGGCTTGGTTGCGTGCAAGAGCGCGCACAGCCGTTCTTTGTCCAGAATGCTCATCATCACGGGAATCGCCGTTGTGATTTCCTCGCAAATCGCGTAGAGGTTGTATTCGCTATGGTCGAGCAAGATGAGCTTCTTTGCGCCAAAGAGCTGGCACTGCCGCGCAATCTCGCTGCCGATGCTGCCGCCGCCGCCCGTAACGAGCACGACTTTGCCCGAAATGAAGCTCGCAATCACGTCCTTGTCGAGGTCTTTCGCGGGGCGCGAGAGCAAATCCTCAATCGAAATGTCCTTGAGCGGCTGCTCATGCTCGCTGCTCGCGCTAAGCGTTTGGGCAATCTTGATGTCCGAGATTCCGAGCTCGGATAGCTTTTGGAAGATGTCCTCGAGCGGCGGCTTGGCAAACTCTTTTGTGAGAATCGCGCTCGTGATGTGTTGCGCCTTTATCAGCTCGGCACATGCGCTAAAGGGATAGATTCTTAGATTGCTAATGTAGCTCCCCCAATTGACTTTATGAGAATCGATAATCGCGACAGGATAATACGGAATCTCGCCGCTAAGCGCGCTCTTAATCACATTTGCCGCTTGCGTGTCCGCGCCAAAAATCAGCGTTGCATGCGGCGAGCTTCGCGGGATATTCTCAATCACAATGCGCTTCGAGACGCGCACGCAGCCGATGATGATGTTCGACAGAATGCAATCGACCACAACGACACTAAGCGGCAGAATGTTCCAAAAATCGAGCGCCGCAAAGCAGATGATGGCGAGCAGATACGCGACAAGGTGCGCATATAGAATCTTGAGCGCCTCACTCAAGCCAAAGAAGCGCCACGGGACGAGGTAAATGCGAAAGACGAGCAGCATGCTAATCTTGAGCCCGATGATAATGCAAAAGGCGCAAACGAGCTTCATGCCAAACTCGAGCGGCACTTCGAAGCTATACCGCAAATGATAGGCGAGCAGAAGCGTCCAATACGACAGCAGCACATCGACAACGACAAAAAAGAGCGTGCGCTTGAGGTTGCTTGGGCGCAAGAGCTTCGAGAGAAAACGCGAGGTCAGCGCCCGTTTCATAGTGCCTCTCGCAGAATCTGCGCCACAGCCTGCACGTCTTTGTGCTCCATCGCGCCGCCGCTAGGCAGGCAGATTCCGTGTGCGAAGAGGCTTTCGGAGCGACCATCGACAAAGCATGTCGCGTTCGCAAACAGCGGCTGCATGTGCATGGGCTTCCAGAGCGGGCGCGTCTCGATGTTGTGGGTTTCAAACATCTTCACAATCTCGAGCGGATTCGCGCCCTGCGGCAGCCGCGCCGTGCTAAGCCAGCGGTTGCCCCGCGTGTTGGGCAGCTCGGGCATCATCTCTAGCCCCGCAATGTCGCCAAGAGATTCGGCATACCAGCCAAAGATGTCGCGCCGCTTCTGCACGCGCGATTCGATAACCTCCATTTGCCCCACACCAATGGCGGCGAGCACATTGCTCATGCGGTAGTTGTAGCCATACATTTCGTGCTCGTAATATGGAGCGGGCTCGCGCGCCTGCGTGCTCAAGAATCGCGCATGCTCGATTGCCTCTTCGTTCCTGCCAATGAGCATTCCGCCACCGCCTGTCGTGATGATTTTGTTGCCATTGAACGAGAACGCGCCAAAATCGCCGAACGTGCCCGTGCTCTGCTCGCCATAGAACGCGCCAAGCGACTCGGCGGCGTCCTCAATCAGCACGATATTTTCCTCGTTGCAAATCGCGCATATCTCATCGAGCTTCGCGCATTGCCCATAGAGATGCGTGAGAATGAGCGCCTTTGGGCGCTTGTCGAGCGTGTGAATGGCGGTTTTGAGCAGCTCGGGGCTAAGATTCCAGCTCTCATCGCAGTCGATGAACACGGGCAGCGCGTTTTGGTAGAGAATCGGCGCGACAGAGCCGATAAACGTGAAAGTGCTCGCGAGCACAATGTCGCCCGCGCCAACGCCCGCGACACGCAACGCGAGGTGAATCGCCGCCGTGCCGCTGCTTAGCGCGAGCGCGTGGCTCGTGCCCGTGTAGCGGCGCATGGTGTGCTCGAACTGATTCACAAACTCGCCAAGCGGCGCGATGTAGTTGCTCGCGAAGACCTCCTCGACATAGCCGAGCTCGTTCCCGCCCATTTCGGGCGGCGAGAGGAAAATGCGTTGTTTCATAGAATCTCCTTTTTGGGTTTGGCGGGCTTGGGTCTTGCGGGGTTGCCCATCACGACTTGGTCGGATTCCACGTCATGCACGACAACAGCGCCCGCGCCGACAACAGCGCCCGCGCCAATCGCGATTCCCTCTTTTGCCACGCTCCCCGCGCCGACATGCGCGCCNTCGCCCACGCGCACAGAGCCCGCGAGCGTGGCGTTTGGCGAGATGTGNGCAAACGCGCCGATGGTGTTGTCATGCTCGATGACGCTTGCTGTGTTGATGATTGCGCCCGCGCCGACATGCGCGCTNGGGTTAATCACCGCATGCGCCATCACCACCGCGCCGTCATCGATTGTCGCGCTTGGCGAGANAACGGCGCTTGGGTGCGCGAGCGCGGGGAAGCTCAAGCCATGCGCCTGCAAGCGATAGAAGATGTCGCGCCTCGCTGNGTTGCTGCCGATTCCGAGTAGAATCGTGCGGATATTGTGCGAGTTGGCGAGAAATTCCTCNTCGCTTTGCGCCTGCAAGCCCGCGAGATTCTTCGAGCAATCCGCGTCAATCANCGCGCAAATCTCATAGCCGCANAGCTCGGCAATCTCGGCGACAACCTTCGCGTGCCCGCCCGCGCCATAGAGCGCCGCGCGCCACTTGCTGCCGACAAACGGCGCGCCGCTCACCTCGCCNTCGCTCGCGATTCCCTGCCGCAAGAAGACCTTGCCCACCGTGCGCAGCAGAATCTCGCAATCGAGCCCAAAGCTCATGCGCTCGACATACTCGACATCGAATCGCAATTTGTCCTCCCAGCCAATCGCGTTGCGCCCGCTCACCTGCGCAAGCCCCGTGATTCCGGGCAAGACCTCATGNCGCCTGCTNTCGCGGCGCGTGTAAAGCGGGAGATACGAGGGCAGCAGCGGGCGCGGACCCACGAAGCTCATCTCGCCGCGCAAGACATTGTAGAGNTGTGGCAGCTCATCGAGCGAGGCTTTGCGAATGAAGCTCCCAACGCCGCACAGCCGCGCAGAATCGGGCAAGAGCTCGCCGTTTTCATCGCGCGCNTTGCTCATCGTGCGGAGCTTGTAGATGGTGAAAATCTNGCCATTTAGCCCCGGGCGCTGTTGGGTGAAAAAGACGGGCGAGCCGAGTTTGGCGCGAATGAGGATTGCGCAAAGCGCGATGATGGGCGCAAAGAGCAGCAGCAAGAGGAGCGCGAAGAATCTGTCGCANCAGGGTTTGATATAATCTTTATAAAACATGGNGAGACCTTATACCNATTCTTTTCGAGGATTTGGCTGTGNGCACCATTGCGATTCTGTGTAGAATCTGCCTTCGTGCGCATAGATTCGCGGAACGCGTGTNGAGATGGCGCAAACAATCTCGTAGGGAATCGTGCCGATGAGTTCAGAGAGCTCGCTCACGGGCAGNGCGCCCATGTCGTTTTGCCCAAANACGAGCACATCTTGCCCGACATGCGCTGTCGCAATGTGGCTCACATCAATCATGCATTGGTCCATGCAGACATTGCCCACCACAGGCGCGCGCTCGTTACCAACGAGCATGCTCGCGCGATTCGACAGAAGCCGCATGTAGCCATCGGCATANCCAAANGGCAGTGTCGCAACGCGACAATGATTGTCGCNAGCGACAAAGGTTGCGCCATAGCTCACGCCCTCGCCCTTTGGGACATCGTGAATGCGCACGATGCGCGCGTTTAGGCTCATCACGGGCAAGAGNCCATGCGCAAGCGCGCATGGCGCGATTCCATACGCGGCGATTCCGGCGCGCACCATCGAGTGCGCGTATTGCTTGGCGAAAATCGCGGCGCTGTTGGCGCAATGGACATAANGTGGCGCGATTCCGTGCGCTTTGAGAGAATCGAGAAATGCCACAAACAGCGCGTGCTGCTTGTCTGTGGGGGCGAGATTCTCTTCGTCAGCGCGCGCAAAATGCGTGAAAACGCCCTCGATGTCGATGTTGGCTNGCGCCATTTTCGCGATGAGTTCGAGGCTTTCTTCGTTGCACTCAAAGCCGATTCTGTGCATGCCCGTGTCGATTTTGACATGCACCTTTGGCGCTCTATGCGCCTGCAACAGCGCCTGCGCGACCTCGTGCGTGGCGACACAGACGCGAATGTCATGTTCGGCGGCGAGCGCGAGCAGCGCGGGCTGNGTGTAGCCGAGAATCAGAATCGGCGCGCTCGGGAAATGCGCGCGGATTTCGAGCGCTTCTTGCAAAGTCGCAACGCCCAACATCTCCGCGCCCGCTTGCAGGGCAACGGACGCGAGGGCGTTTGCGCCATGCCCATAGGCGTTTGCCTTGAGCACGACAAGCAGGGCGGAGTGGGGCGCAAATGTGCGGAGCAGGGCGAGATTGTGGAGAAAGTTGGAAATGTNGATTGTCGCCCAAACGGGACGGAGAGAATCCAGCACAAAATCCTGCATTCGCGAGCCTTGAATTTTTGCTACAATTATAAACAAAAATCTGCAACAAGGAACATAAAAATGGCACCACGTTATGAGGACTTGGGGCTAGAGGAGATGAGCGAGCTAGAGGAGCTGGCAAACGAGGCAAACGAGCTAGACGATGCGGACATGGACGAGCTCGATGCGCTCATTCGCGAGGAAATGCAAGAGGACGAGGAAAACGAGGAAGACGAGTTTGAATCGTTTGAGGATTACGATTCNCTCTACCACGAGCACGAGCCATCGCACCATTACTATGACGATGACGACTATGAATATGACGATGGCAGCGGCGATTATGACGATATGGGTGATTATGATGATGAATGAAACCTTCTGCCTAGCGCTCGTGCAACAGAGCTACANGGGCGCGCGCGAAACGATGATAGAATCCACGCGCGAGGCGATTGCGCGTGTCGCGGCGACTACTGATTTGGTGCTGCTCCAAGAGCTGCACACGACAGAGTATTTTTGCCAAAGCGAGAACGAGGCGTTCTTCGACTATGCGCTGTNTTTTGANGACAACGTGCGCCGCTTTGGCGCGATTGCCAAAGAACACCATGTCGTGCTCGTTGGCAGCTTTTTCGAGCGCCGCGCCGCGGGGCTCTACCACAACACGGCTGTGGTGTTCGAGAAAGACGGCAGCGTGGCGGGAATGTACCGCAAAATGCACATTCCCGATGACCCCGGATTCTACGAAAAATATTATTTCGCCCCGGGCGACTTGGGCTTCACGCCGATTGCCACGAGCGTGGGCAAGCTCGGCGTGCTCGTGTGNTGGGACCAATGGTATCCCGAAGCCGCACGGCTCATGGCGNTAAAGGGCGCGGAGATTCTGCTTTACCCGACCGCAATCGGCTGGTTTCGNGGCGATTCCGAAGACGAAAANNCGCGGCAGCTCGANTCATGGGTGGCGATTCAGCGNGCGCATGCTGTGGCAAACGGAATCCCGATTGCGGCATGCAACCGCGTGGGGTTCGAGAAAGACAGCAGCGGCGTGCTGGACGGAATCGACTTNTGGGGCAANAGCTTCGTGTTTGGCGCGCAGGGCGAGCCGCTCGGGCGGCTTGGCACACAAAGCGGAATCTTGCGCGCCACAATCTCGCGTGCGCGTTCAGAATCNGTGCGCCGNGCGTGGCCCTTCTTGCGCGATAGGCGCATCGATGCCTACAACGGGCTCATGCAACGTTTTCTGTGAGAACGCTCTATCGCTTGCGGCGCATTTTGCGCATCGCCATTCCCGTAATCCTCCAAGCCTTGCTCGACTTGCTCGCAATGACCGTGAGCTTTTTCTTCATCGGCGAGCTTGGCAAAGAGGTCATCGCCGCACTCGGCGCGGCGGTTACATTTTTCATGTATCTCTTNGTGTTTTCCAATATCCTCAATGTCGGCACAACCGCGATTGTCGCGCGCAAGGTGGGCGCGAAAGACTGGCAGAGCGCCTCGCGGCTGCTTGGCTCGATGTTGCTCGCCACAGCGNTTTTGAGCNTNCCGCTTAGCGTGCTGATGTTTTGGGGCAGGGACTCGTTTCTNCTGCTGTTTTCGTTGAGCGAGCGCGCGCTCTCGCTNGCTTCCGAATACCTGTTCATCGTCCTTTGGAGCTTGCCCTTTTTCTTGTGCAAAATCGTCATCGCCGCCGCGATGACNGCGAACAATGACGCGATTACGCCGTTTCGCATCAAGACGCTTGCGGTGGGCTTGCATGTGATTCTGAACTCGCTTTTGATTGCGGGCAATCTCGGATTCCCNGCGCTCGGGCTCATGGGCGCTGCTGTCGCGAATCTTGTCGTGAATATCCTCGAATCGCTGCTGATTTTTGGCGCGCTGTGGCGCAGCAAGAAGCCGTTGCGCCTCTGCCTTTGTTTTGAGCGNAACCTCACGTTGCAGGCGTTTNGAATCGGGATTCCAAGCGGGCTTGAGCGNTTCTCGACATTCTGCTCGATGACGATTATTTCGTCTTTCATCGCGGGCTATGGCGAATCGGTGTTCGCGGGCTATCTCATCGGCGGGCGCATCGAGGCGTTTGTNTATATGCCCGCGTTTGGGTTCATGGTCGCGGCGATGAGCCTCATGGGGCAGAATCTCGGCGCGCACAAGATTTACGAGGCGAAGCGCTGCACCTATCTCACGCTTGCGCTCGCGATGAGCTTCATGGGCGCTCTTGGAATCGTGCTGATTCTGTTCCCAATCGCCATTTCGCGCCCGTTTAGCCTCGATGATTCCGTGTTGCAATCCTCGAGCCTGTATCTCTTTTATATCGGCTTCTCGCAAGTCTTCTTCGCGATGAACATGGTGCTTGACGGCGCGCTGCGCGGCGCGGGCGCGACCAAGATTACGTTGCTTGTCAATGGGCTCTCTATCTGGATTCTNCGCATTATCCCCGCGAGCCTGATTGTGTTTTGGGGCGGCGATGTGTGGCTCATCTATCTCTTGATGAGTGTCGAGACAATGCTGCGCGCGCTCGTGTTTTGGACGCTATTCCAAAAGGGCGTTTGGCATCGAAGAACGCTTTGAATCGCTTATTAAGGGCAGTAGAAGTGAAAATTTTCTATACTTCTNCATCATCAATCTTACAAGAATAAATGGAGAGTGGATTGGAAAAAATTATGGACATTATCGAACTCATCGCGTGCGAAAAAGGCTTGCGCACCGAGAGCGTTACCGAAGCAGTCGCCGAGGCAATGATAAACACAGCGCGGAANTGTATCGAAGAAACATACAGCTATGGAATCGATATTGACGCAAAAAATAAAAATTTCTCGCTTTATCAAAAGATTCTGATTGTCGCAGACGATGATGAGCGCCTGCAAGACGGGCAGCAATGCTATATGGCTTTGAGCGAGGCGAAAAAATTGAGCGGCAATTTCGAGATTGGCGATGAGGCGCGCTATGATTTAGACTTTGAAAATCTCGGGCGCAATGGCATTAATACATTGCACAAAGAGCTTGAATACCATATCCAAAGACTCATCGAAACGCAATTATTTGAAAAATACAAATCACAAATGGGCAAGATTGTCGCNGGAACAGTCGTTCGCGTTGATGAACGTGAAAATACGTATGTCGAAATCGATGAGATTCGCGCNGTTTTGCCCATGCGCAACAGAATCAAGGGCGAGAAATTCCATGTCGGGAGCGTGGTGAAGTCGGTTTTGAAGTTTGTGTCTATGGACAACCGCAACGGAATCCTCATCGAGCTTTCGCGCACCACGCCGAAGTTTCTCGAGGAGCTGCTGCGGCTCGAAGTGCCCGAGATTCACGACAACGAAGTCGTGATTCACCGCTGNGCGAGAATCCCGGGCGAGCGCAGCAAGATTGCCATTAGCTCCGCGAACCCAAAGATTGACCCGATTGGCGCGACTGTGGGCGTGCGCGGCGTGCGGATTAATGCNGTGAGCAAGGAGCTCAAGAACGAAAACATCGACTGCATCGAGTATTCCGAGATTGGCGAGAAATTCGTGGCGCGCTCGCTCGCCCCGGCGCTCATCTCGAGCGTCAAGATTGAGGGCAACAAGGCGATTGTCTCGCTGCCAAGCGAGCAGAAGCCCAAGGCGATTGGCAAAAGCGGAATCAANATTCGCCTCGCGACAATGCTCACGGGGTATGAGATTGAGCTTGTCGAGCAAAACAATCTCGTTCCTGCCGTGCCAATCCCCGAAGAAAAGGCAGACATTAGCTCGCTCGCCTCTCTGTTTAAGAAATAGCTATGCTTTTTGTGCCCCATTTTTAAGAATACGCTAAACGCTTCTTTGCTAGAATCGCCGCAAATACGCTTTAAGGATTGGGTCATGAAAATGTATCAATTGTGTTTCATGGGTGCGCTTGTATCGAGTGTTGCGGTTGCAAATGCGCAGGATCTAGAGGAGTTTGTAAAGGGCATTGAGGTGGGTGGCTTTTTGCGCTATCGTCTGACAGATACGCGCGTAGAGAACTATAACTTCACCGATGGGCTCAACGGAACGGGCAGCACGTATGCGAGCTCGTATGGGCAGGGTGCGGCGCAGCAATGGCGCGTGAATGCTGATTTCACCACCCCCGAGTTGCAGGGCTTTAGCGCGACTCTTGGCACGCAGTATTGGAAAAACTATGTCGCCAACTCGGGCGATGTCTTGGGCAATGGGCTTGGTGCGGGCAAAGACGGCGATTTCGGCGTGAATAGCTACTATCTCAAATATAGCATTCCCTCCACGCAAAGCTTCATTCGCGCGGGCAAATCGCGCATCGACACGCCCGTGCATGACCCTCTCGATGACCGCATTCATGGTTTGTGGTTCGAGAGCCATGACGCTCCCGGCGTCGTCTTGCACGCTGGCATAAGCGACACCTTCTCGCTCGATGATGGCGCAATCGCGTTGCCATTTGGCGCGGGGCAAGATACGATTAGCAAAAACTACCATCAGCTTGGCGCAAAAGCAAACATAGACGGCTTCAACGCCCAAGCGCTCTATCTCGGCGTTCAGGATTTCATCAACTATTTGTTCTATCTTAGCGCGGGCTATGAGCACCCCAATTTCCACATCAAGGGTGAATACGCCTTTAGCCAATTGCAAGGCGCGGGCTTTCAGGCGCTCATTCCCGATATTGAGATTGAAGAAAACCATGCGCTCTACACGCTCGAGGCGGGCGTGCGCCTAAGCCTCTTGGGCTTGCGTGTGGGCTACATCGGCTCGGGCAACGATGGCTATGCTGTCGCGCTCGACAATCAGGGCGGCTTTCAGATGGCGGGCTGGATTTGGAACGAATACAGCATCGCCGACATTGGGTATAGCCCCTTTGGCAACCTCCCCACAGAATCGCAGCGGCTGCATGTCGCCTATGGCAGCGTGAGCCTGCATTTCTTGGAAAAAGACGCGCTCAAGCTCGCTGTGGATTATGTCAAGGGTGGGCGCAAGACCGAAGCAACGGGCGAGATTCTCGACTTTACCGAGATTACGCCCTACATCGGCTGGCAATACAATGAGAAGCTGCATTTCTATGTGTATTATGCGATGCTTTCAGCGAAGAAAACTCCCAAGCTCCCCGCTGGCGTAACGCTCGAGGATTTGTGGTATGGTGATTATGGCTATGACGACAACGCGCCCCGCTATGCGGAGGCAAAGCAGAATCGCTTGCGCGTGCAGGTGCGCTATCAGTTCTAGCGTTTGATTCGGAAGTGCGGCTAAGCGCGGATTGTTTCTAGCATTGAAATTTTGGAGGTGCGGTTTTAACCGCACTTTGTATCGAGGCACGGTATCGTTTCTGGCATTGATATGATTTTAGAATCATTTAATCATTTTTGTGCTAGCATAGAAAATACGCAATCATCACAAGGAGGATAAAACGATGAAACGTACATTCGCAAAGGCTCTCATGGGCGCGGCTCTCTTTGCTGCGCCCGCATTCGCTGGGCAAGATTTCTTGGCAGACGTTACACAAGGCGCGTTCCAAGACACAATGCATGGCGTGCAAGCGCTCACAGATTCTGAAAAAGAACGTGTGTTGGGCGGGTATTGGACATCAGGAGTTGAGGTGATTCGGAATGTTTCACTTGGTGCTGGCTCAAGTATAGTAGAAGCAGTTGTTTTGGCTGAATTAACTCCATTTGAAATGGAAAATCGTGTCTCATGTGGTGTGAATATTGCTACTTGTGCCACAGGTGGTTATGTTAATCAGCAACGCTATAATGAATTGGTTTCGATTGCTAATCCTTTGAGAGGGGATTATTTGGTAGTTACTGCCACCAAAACAACACGACCAGGTTCATTTGGTACATCAATTCCAACCTTTACCTATGGTACAGCTATTTTTAATAGAAATACGGGTTGGCTAACACGTACAAGTTCATATACCTATGTGGGGTCAGAGATGAGCACACGGTATAGAAATGAACTAAATCGTGTACTTTCACAATATCGCTAATTTTTAATTTGTTGGGCAAGTTTTCTAAACTTTCCCAACAAATAGCCGATTCTTCTTGCAAATTTAAGCATTAAAAGGACGTACCATGCTTCTCAACAACAATCTTGCAAGCAATGCGCTCGCGAATGCCCGCATTACAGTCAACGGATTCAATAAAATAGAATCGAGTCATTCTTCGACTGCCATTAACAATAATTCAACTACAAAGTCCGTCTTGGGTTATGCTGTTGACAATGATGGCTATTTCACCGAAGACTTTAACAAAGCGGCGGGTATTCCCGAGCACATCAAGATTCATAGTAGCACAATGGAATCGATGTATCGTGCTAGTGTAGAGACACCGCAAGGTGCTTTGAGGGTATTTGGTGATATTGATATTGCCAAAACTATTGGTAATGCCTACAAAGTCTTTTCACAACTTGTTGACAAACAGATTCTAAATAAAACAAGTTTTTCAAAAGATGAGCTTGTCAATCTACCACAAGGTTATGAATATAATCGTTCAACATTAGAAGTTTCAAAAATTCATCAAGATGTCTTTGAAAAAGTCAATGCAGATTTAAGTTTTAATTATCAAAATAAAAATAATCAAATGTTTTCATCAACATTCTATAATCCCGTGGATTGGAGCGATAGATACAATCCAAAATTTGCACCTGCAACTGATATTTTTAATAGTGCCAATGGTGGGAAAGAAAATACAGAAATGGGATTGTTTTGGGATACCACAGCTGATAAATACACCAATTCTGATGGTTCAATCTCTATGGGCGGAGTTCTGGTGGCTATGGTAAATGGTAACAGTTACCTGAAAGAAGGTAAAGCCACTTATATGGGGCAAATGCAGGGTTATGATAGAAATGTTAGTCCTGAAACAGTTCAAGCAGAATATTACGCAAGTTGGCGCAAGTCTGTTTTTGATTATTCAGACCAAGAGCTTAACATGATGAGCGAGCAGAAACGCGAGTATATTAAAGAGATGCAACAATTGTTTACGAAACTTCGTGTCGCAAATGGCTATGAAGTCCAAGAGAGTGCACGCAGTACATCTTATGATTATGCAAATGACGATAAAGATTCGGAATACTTTGACCCAATCTCAAATATCTTTAAAGAGCTTGACAAGGCAAATAAAGAACATCTTGAACGTTTGCGCAAAAAAGCTATTGAAACACGTCAAAAGGCGCAAGAAGAAGCAAAACAACAAACACAGGGCAAAGATGTTGATAAGCTTTATGAAGAATCCAATAAAGCCATTGAAGAGTTTGCCAAATTGATTGAAAAACTTCAAGCAGAATCGAACAAAACCAAAGACCCAAGAGCTCAATGGAATGTGAGCGCCGATTCGATTCAAAAAGCCATTATGGACATGCTCAATGCGCAAAACCAACAAAAATATGGTTCTCATTTTAGAATAAAAGAACCAACTAGTATTTTTGAGATGAAAGCTTAAATCAAGACAAGGACGTACTATGCTTCTTAACAACAATCTTGCAAGCAATGCGCTCGCGAATGCCCGCATTACAGTCAACGGATTCAATAAAACAGAATCGAGTCATTCTTCGACTGCCATGAACAATAATTCAACCACAAAGTCTGTCTTGGGCTATGCTGTTGACAATAATGGCTATTTCACCGAAGACTTTAACAAAGCGGCGGGTATTCCCGAGCATATTAAGATTCATAGCAAATCAATGGAATCACTTGTGAATGTGAAAACAAATGGTTCTTCAGAATATCTTTGGTCGCGAATGTTTAGTGAAATTGATATTGCCAAAACGATTGGGAGTGCCTATAAAGTACTTTCGCAACTTGTCGACAAAGATACGCTCAATAAAGAAAACTTTACAACAGAAGAGATTGCTAATTTACCACAAGGTTACAAATTTGACCGCACAACTTTGGAAGTCTCAAAAGTGCATAGAGATATTTTTGAATATCACAATGAGAGCATAAATGCAAGCTATAAATACTCTGACAAGGAACGTAATTCTAGCCTTTTTTGGAAAGATAATTTGAATGAGGCAAATAAATATAAGCCTGCCACTGATATTTTTGCAATCACTTCAGAGGAAAATTCTTCAGTGGGCTCATGGAATGCTGCGGGCGAGAAATATACCAATGCTGATGGTACAATTTCTATGGGCGGCATTTTGGTTGCTATGGTGCGTAATAATACACATCTTGTCGAAGGTAAAGCGACATATATGGGACAAATGCAAGGGTATGATAGGGGCGCGAATGTTGAAGCGCTCCAAGCAGAATATTATGCGGCATCAAAGCCTGTCTTTTTTGACTATACAGACCAAGAACTTAACGCAATGAGCGAGCAAAGGCGTGATTATATTAAGGGCATGCAGCAAATGCAGATGAAGACATGGGCGGCGAATGGTTCAAATATTCCCGCAAATGCACAAGATGTTGATGATTCAGAATATTTTGACCCAATCTCCAATATTTTTAAAGAGCTTGACAAAGCAAACAAAGAACATCTTGAACGTTTGCGTAAAAANGCGATTGAAACACGTCAAAAGGCACAAGAAGAAGCACGAAAACAAGCTCAANNTAGCGATGTTGATAAACTCTATGAAGAGTCTAATAANGCNATTGCAGAATTTGCAAAGCTCATTACAAAACTCCAAGANGAATCGAACAAAACCAAAGAGCCAAAAGACCAATGGAATGTGAGCGNCGATTCGATTCAAAAAGCNTTTTTGAATNTTTTGAATGAGCAAAACNAACAAGGCTATGATTCTANNTTTGNCNANCANCNCNCTAGNNCTTTTGANATANAAGCCTAGACAACAACNAAGAAAGCTAAGACAAGGACGTANCATGCTTCTNACCAATTACACAAGCGCTCTTGCGAACGCTAGGATTACGTTTAATGGATTAAACAAAACCGAAACAACCACGCCAAATATTGCCAACAACCTACCCACAAAACGTGTCTTGGGCTATGCTATCGATGATGATGGCTATTTTACCGAAGATTTCAACAAGGCAGCAAAAATCCCTGAACACATTAAAATTCATAGTAGTACAATGGAATCGATGNANCGTGCACTTGTAGAGAATCCCTCTAATGTTTGGACAAAGGTTTTTAGTGATATTGACATTGCCAAAACAATCGGTAATGCNTATAAAGTTNTNTCGCANCTTGTTGATGAGGAAACGTTGAAAAAAGAAAGCTTCACTAAAGAGGAGCTTGTCAATCTCCCACAAGGCTATGAGTTTGACCGCACGACTCTTGAAGTCTCGAAAGTNCATGAAGGAATCATGGATTATATCAATGCCGATATGAGCTTTAATTATCAAAATAAGTCAAACCAATTGATTACTTCAACATTCTATAATCCTGTGGATTGGAGCGATAGATANAATCCAAAATTTAGTGCAGCAACGGATATTTTTAATAATGTGAATGGTGGAAAAGAACATAAGGTTGGCTGGGTATGGGATACCACAGCTGATAAATACACTAATTTTGATGGCGCAATCTCAATGGGTGGGATTCTCACAGCTATGGTAAATGGTAGTAGTTTGTATCTTGTTGAGGGTAAGGCAACTTATTGGGGGCAAATGCANGGCTATGATAGAAATGTNGACCCAGAGAAGATTCGGGCAGAATATTATGCGAGTTGGGGNAAGTCTGTTTTTGATTATACCGATAGAGAGCTCAATATGATGAGCGAACAAAGGCGCGANTTTATTAAGGGTTTGCAAGAAATGCAGATGAAAATTNGGANTNCAAANGGCTATGGAGGTTTTGCNGAAAAAATGCNCGATGCGTTTGCNGATTCTTCTAGTGATGACATGGTGGATNCAATTGCAGAAGCATACGAGGCAGTCGATAGGGAGTTTAAGGAATACCTAGACGAATTGCGCCAAAAGCTCATTGAAGAGCGCCAAAAGGCTCAAGAAGAAGCAAGAAAACAGNCGCAAGAAGANGATGTCGAAAGGCTTTATGANCAATCCAAACAGACNATGCAAGAGCTTGTGCNGTTGCTTNAAAAAATCGAAGAAGAAGCAAACAAAAACAAAGACCCAAANNNTCAATGGAATGTGAGNGCCGATTCGNTNCAAAAAGCCATTATGGACATGCTCAATGCGCAAAACCAACAAGCCTATGCGCTCGCAANNANGCAACANGNGAGCGCGCANGTNNGNGCNTTTGATNTGNANGNATAAGAAATGANNATGAAAAAGANTNTTTGGNTTTGTTTGCTTTCGAGCCTTTTGGCTTCGGACACCATNACGATTGATTCGCTCTATAAAAAGCAATATGGTTTGCGGAGCATTACGACACTTTCGATTCTAAGTTCGGGGAACGCAAACACATATAGCCTCTATCCCGATATTACCATACAAGGCAATCAAATTGTATGGAGTGGCTCAAAAGCCCTTTATCTTAACCAAACATTCATTTATAGCCTCATGTCCAAATTGGATTTCATCACCTCTGTAAGTGGGAGCTTTGTGCGCCGTGAATACACGCATTACGAAACGGGCTCGCTTTTGCACCACCGCGAGACTCGCTTTGACGCGTTTTGGTTTGGATTTTTGTATAGCTTCGATAGCATTGGCGACATGATTCCGCAAGTCAGCCTCCAAACCTCTGCTGTGCAAAAAGAAAAGATGAACGAGGAAAGCAAAAATTTCTATTTCCAATCGCAATCCTTGCAGCTCGCCTTGCGTGGATATAGCGACCCTGTTGTGTATTCGATTTATCTTGGCGCAGGCTATAATCAACCTCGTAAATTCACGCTTGGCAAAGTCGATTATGGCAGCTCATTATCCATGGGCGGGAATCTCTCGATTGTCTTAAGCCCCAAAATCACTCTCGACTTAGGCGCAGAGCAACGTTTTCAGACTGCCCAAAAGATTAATGGNAACACAAACTCACAAATGCAATCGATTCCAACCATTAGCGCTGGCTCGACATATTCGATTAATTCCGATACATCTATCGCCTTTAGTGCAAGCTTGGGTGGTTCGTCTGCCGCTCCCGATGCCATTTTTGGCATAAGTTTATGGAAAAAATTCTAGGATTACTCTGCCTTTTTCTTGTTTCTTTTGCGCATGCAGAATTTGCCGTAAAATCTTATCGCGANATACGTTCCGAACTCTTGATTCGCCAAACCTATGAACAATCATGCGGCGCAGCAGCGCTCGCAACGTTGATTAACTTGCTCGATTCCAAAAAGCTAACAGAACTCGATGTTTTGCAAAAAATGAGCGATAAGAATCAGCCCCTAAATACAGATATGGTGAGCTTTAAACAGCTCGAAATCACGGCAGAAAAACTCGACTATGAATCGCGTTCCTATCGATTGCAACGCGAGATTCTCGATAAATTTCCTATTCCCTTGCTTGTCAAAATCGAAGATGACCCACGATTTCCACATTTTGTGATTGTGATAAATCATAGCGGAGATTATATTACAATCCTCGACCCAAGTTTTGGAATCTATCTTAGCTCTAAATCGCAATTTTATAGCCTGTGGGANAGGAATCNTCAAGGAGGTTTTGGGNTTNTCCTCAAGCCAAAAAATAGNGATATGCCGCATTATTNGCCCGAGATTCCGCCCAAAGCCCTCTTTGAACGTCTGCCGCGNTGGTAGGGCATATTTATATTGTCGCATAGCATTTTGTACCCATTGCGCAAACTTGAAACATCTTGCATTTTTTAAAGTTTTTGGGCAACATGTCGATNTTGCAAAACAAAAGGAGTCGTAATGCTAAAACTTGCAAAANTGTTTTTTGGAATCATCGCAGCGTTTGCGCTTTTGGGCAATGGCGCGTTCGCGCAAGATTCGCGCGATATTNTCGTTGGCAGCGANAATGCCTACAAGCCCTTTGCGTATCTTGACGCTAAAAATCAGCCCACAGGNTTTGATAATGATGTGATAAAAGCCGTTGTTGCNTATATTCCAAATGCCAAATTNCAATTTGTGCCCGTGCCGTGGAATGTCATTTTTACGGGGCTCGATTCGCACAAGTTTCATATTATCGCAAATCAGATTACGAAAAATGCCGAGCGAGAGGAAAAATATCTNTTTTCGTCCCAGCCCTATTTTTATGGCGTGAGCGGGCTTATTTTGGGCAAAGATTCGACNATNGCCNACATCAAAGAGCTCACAAATGCCAAGATTGGCGTAACGGTGGGCTCAAACCATGCCACAAACCTCGAAAAATATGTGCGCGAGAATCCGCAGCAAAACATCAAGATTGTCTATTANAAAACCTCGCCCGCCTTGGTGGCAGACTTGGCAAATGGGCGCGTGGAGGCGATGATTAACGACCCCATTAGCGCNCTTGACTATGCGAAGTCGCAAAATATCGAGCTCACGATTACAAACTTTCACTTTGAAAAGAATCCCGTTTATCTCGTTTTCAGAAAAGATTCCCAAGAGTTGGCGGACATCATCAACGCTGCCCTCGAAAAAGCCATCAAAGACGGCAAGATTGCGGCGCTCTCAATCCAATATTTCGGAATCGACCAAACGAAATGAATGTGTAGAAACGAAACGGCAAAGCCCCATTGCGCGCCATTTTTTGCGAAAACATCGGACGCAAGCCCGATTTTGTCCTATAATATGGTAGCTACTCTGCTAGCAAACTCATCAAAAAGGATTCACAATGGCTATCAAGGGATTTGCAATGTTAAAAATTGGCGCGGTGGGCTGGATTGAGAAAGATTCTATCACCCCATGCGGACCGCTAGACGCGATTTGTCGCCCCGTTGCTGTCGCTCCCTGCACGTCTGATTTGCACACATGCTATGAGGGCGGAATCGGCGAGCGCCACAACATGTTCCTTGGGCATGAGGCTGTGGGCGAGATTGTCGAGGTGGGCAAGCTCGTCAAAGACTTCAAGGTTGGCGACAAAGTCATCGCCCCCGCAATCACGCCCGATTGGAACGCGACAGAATCGCAGCGCGGCTTCGCGATGCACAGCCACGGCGCTTTGAGCGGTTGGAAGTTCTCCAACTTCAAAGATGGCGTGTTCGCCGAGAGATTCCATGTCAATGACGCCGATGGCAACCTCGCGCGTCTGCCCGATGGTGTCGCAGCGATAGAGGCTGTCATGCTTTGCGACATGGTAACGACAGGATTCCATTGCGCCGAGAATGCCGAGATTACCCCCGGTGAGACAGTCGCTGTCATCGGGCTTGGACCCGTTGGGCTCATGGCTTGCGCGGGCGCGAACCTCATGGGCGCGAGCGAAATCTACGCGGTCGATTGTGTCGAGTTCCGCGCTGATGTCGCGCGCAAGCATTATGGCGCGACACACTATGTCGATTTCACCAAAGCGCCGTTCCCCAAGCAGATTCTCGAGCTCACGAAGGGCAAGGGAGTCGACAAGGTTCTGATTGCCGGCGGCGGGCTCACAACAATCGGCGAGGCATGCGAATGTGTCGCAAACGGCGGCATTGTGTCGAATGTGAATTATCTCGGCAGCGGCGAGAATATCACGATTCCACGCGTGGCATGGAATGTCGGAATGGGGCACAAGACGATTAAGGGCGGGCTCACCCCCGGCGGGCGCTGGCGCATGGAAAAGCTCGCGCGGCTCTTGCAGACCAAGAAGCTCGATGTGAATCCTATCATCACGCACCGACTCGAAGGGTTTGACAAAATCGAAGAGGCGCTCGCGATGATGAAAGACAAGCCCAAGAATCTCATCAAGCCCGCCGTAAATATCGGCTAGGCAAGCGCGCTGCGCAAGGCGTCTGCGACCTCGCGCGCCTGCGTCTTGTCGAGATGTTCGCCCATAGGCAGCGAGAGAATCTCCGATTCCCACGCGCATGCGTTGGGCGTTGCGCTCGTGCGCACAAACGGCGTGTTTTGGTACGCGGCGCATGAGGGCAGGGCTTTTGGGTAGTGCAAGCCCGTTTCGATGCCCGCTTCGGCGAGCCTTTGGCGCACGGAATCCCGCTTGCCGTCTAGGATTCGCACGACAAACAGATGCCACACACACTGCGCCTGCGCGTGCAATGTGGGCAGCACGAGCCCCTCTGTGTCGGCAAGCAGGCGCATGTACTCGCGCGCGATGATGTCGCGTTGCGCGTTCCATGCGTTTAGGTGCGGCAGCTTGACGCGCAAGACGGCGGCTTGCAGGCTATCAAGCCGCGAGTTGCGCCCGATTCTGTCGTGCTCGTATTTTTGCAGCCCGCCGTGGTGGGCAATCTGTCGACATGCCGCAAGCAGCTTTGTATCGTTGCTCACAATCGCCCCCGCGTCCCCATACGCGCCGAGATTCTTGCCCGGATAGAAGCTAAAACACGCAATCTCGCCAAATGTCCCGACCTTTTGGCTCGCAAAGCTCGCGCCATGCGCTTGCGCGCAATCCTCGATGATTCGCAAGTTGTGCCGCTTGGCAAGCGCGCAAATCGCGTGCATGTCGGCGCTTTGCCCGTATAAATGCACTGCCATAATCGCGCTTGTTTGCGGGGTGATTTTGCGCTCCAAGTCGGCGATGCTCATCGTGTAGGTGCTGTCGCAATCGACAAAGACGAGCCGCAATTGGTTGCGCGCAACGGCTTCAGCGCTCGCCGCGAAGGTGTTTGCGGGCAGCAGCACCTCGGAATCTTTGGGCAGATTCAGCGCCTGCACGGCGATTTCGAGCGCGTCTGTGCCGTTGCCCACACCTAGCGCGTTCGCGCCGACAAACGCACCAAACTCGCGCTCGAACTGCTCGACTTCAGCGCCCCCGATGAATGCCGCGTTCGCGAGCACGCGGGCGATTGCGGGCTCGATTTCGGCGCGCAGGTTCGCGGTTTGAGCGCGCAAGTCGAGAAATTTTACAGCCATATCGCCCCCATTTTGCCATAGTCTGTGTGCCTGTGTTTTTGCGCAATCTCCGCCCACGCGGCGCGCATGCCCTCGCTCCATGCGATGTCGTCAAAGCACATCGCGCCACCCTCGCGCACGAAGGGCAGAATCTGCGCGTAATAGCCGAGCGTTGCCTGCTGGTCGTGGTGTCCGTCTACAAAGACGAAGTCAAACGGCGCGCGCGTTTCTAGCAGCTTTGGCAGCACGACATCGAATCGCCCGATGTGGATTGTGATGTTGGAGCAGCCCAAGATGTCGTGGTTGTCGCGCGCGACCTCTGCCAAGCTCGGCGCGCCCTCGATGGTGTCAATGTTTGCGCTGGGCGCGAGCAGGTGCATGTAGGCGCTGCTGAAGCCACAGCATGTGCCAAGCTCGAGGATTTTTTGGGGACTAAGCGTGGCGAAAATCTCGGCAATCTGCGCCGCCTTGTCGGGCTTCACGCCGATTGCCGCCATTTGCGCGAGCGGAACGCGCACGCGCACGCCCTCTTGCATTTGTTCGGCTGTGCGTTTTTCGTCTGGCTTGCCCGCCCCATAGTCGATGACCTCGAGAATCGCTTGCGAATCTTGCAACTCTTTGCGCCGCGATTCAATGCGTTTGATGATGTCCTCTATCATTGTCTGCCTTGTTTTCCAAATTTAGCTGGCGGGATTCTAACATATTTTTGCTAAAGTTTGATTGGAGTAGGCGAGAGGGGCAATGTTGGTGGCGGGGGGGGGGGGCGCTTAATAGCTTTGTTGTGCCTTGCTCAAAAAACCGCCGCTTGCTAGAGTTGGCGGGGGGGGGGGGGGGGTTATTGCTTTGGTGGGGATTTTGGATTCCACCCAACGCAAGAATTGGTCGAAAAATCTCACCGCTTTGGGGATATAGCCCTGCGCGATATGGTAGTCGGGGTCGAGCGAGGTTACATAGAGCGTGCCCTTGAAATGGGACGCGTCTTTGTAAAGAATGCTTTCGCCAAGCTCGTTTATGAGGATATTGCAACATCGAGGATTCGCCAAGAATGTGCCATGATAATGCCATTTGCAATCTTCGATATTTAGAAAATTCCAAATCGCATGGCTTGAATCAACGGCATAGAGTGGTAAATCTGCGCCCTCGTGAATCCACCACCAAAAGTTTTCTTCGCAATCTTTCCAGCGGATAAAGGGCAGGAAGATTTTTGGAAATTCTCCAAATAAAACCACGTTGCCACCTTGCTCGAGATAGCTTAGAATCTTGTTGGATTCGGCGACAAGGAGATTGGGATTGAGCCTCGAGGCAATCACGACCAAATCAAAAGAATCGAGATTTTCGTTTTTTAGGTTGGGGAGATAGATGACTTTGTCGAAAAAGTTTGCATATTTGCCGCTTTGTTCTACAAAAAGATTTTGGTGGAAACAACTTCCGCCCGTGATAATTGCCTTTTTCATGATGCGACCTTTTTGTGTTGTGCGAGGAGGGATTCGACCCAAAGCAGGATATTGATTCCAAGTCGTCTGCATGTGTTGTTGTCGCGCAATGGGTAGCCGAACAAATCCGCGCCTGCCGTGGCGAGAATGATTCCGTTTGTTGTCGTTGTGTCGATATAGCCCACGCAATGTTGTTGGTCGTCATGCAAGAAAACGCATGCGTCTTTGGGCGGGTCGAAATAGCCGCGACTAAAAAAGCCCTTGATGCCTTTGATATAGTTGAGGTCATAGTCGCGTATGCCCTCAGTGATTGCATGCGGCGAGGCGAGAATCGTTCGGTCTTTGATGGGCGTTTGGGCTTTGATATAGAGGTTGTTGCCCGGAAGCCATGCCAAGAAGTTTTGGGCAAACGACAAGAGGATTCCGCCGTTTTGGAGATAGGTTTCGATGGATTCTTTGTGTTGGTAGAGGCAGATTTCGTCAATGTCTGTCGGAATCACAATGGCGCAATGTTGCAATAGGAGATTTGAGAGATTGGATAGAGATTCATAGACATTGATATAGCAAAAGACATCTTTGTAAAAAGGGTGATTGTATGTGCGATTTTCATTGTAGCCTTGCGTGTCGAGATAGCCAATTTTGCCTAGCTCTTTAATTGTATTAAAAGAGATTTGGGCGTAGTTGCATGTTGTCATCTAATGTCTCCCTTTAACGGATTCTGGTATCGTACCATATTATACCTTATAAAAACATTAAAAAATATCCATGTTGATTGCATATTTTTTAATAGGAATGATGATAAATCATAACGAAATATCAAATCACAAATCGAATCACTTGGCATTCTTTGAGCGCAAAAAAGATGCGGTAGCGCTCTTCTTCGTTGCGCACTTCGGTGTGAATGTCGAAGCTATGGTATTTACCCTTGACGCTGCTTTTTGAGGGCAACATCTCATATTTGTCTTGCAAGATTTCAAACACGGCTTTTTGCATTTCTTCTTTGTCGCTGCCGATAATTTTATAACTCCATTTGCAAGGATAATCGATTTTTAATGTTTCCATTCATTCCACTCCAAATATTGTTTGAGCTCATCGGGAATCTTCGCGCTGCGATTGTTTTTGACACACGCGAGCCCGACTTCCATTTGAAACAGCAGGGTTTGTTCGCGCCATACGGCTTGCAAAAGCGACAACGAGGCTTTGCGCATTTCTTTGGTTTTCGTGCCAATCGTGAGCAAATCGCCCAACTTCGCGGGCGCGAAATAGGTCGCGTGAATCGTGTGCACGACAAACGCATAATCGCCCCAAATGGGCAGCTGCCCCTGCGCGAAAAACCGCTCGCTGCGCGCACGTTCGCAAAATTTGAGATAGTTTGCGTGATAGACAATCCCGCCGCAATCGGTATCTTCGTAATACACCCTAATTTGCACGCATCGCCTCCAAAAATTGCGCGACATTCTGCGCGATGTCGCCCCGCCACAATGCCGTGATTACAGCAAGTATATCGGCATTTTTGAGAAATTTTGCATTCTTTGGCGTGATTCCGCCAATCGCGCATAGCGGAATCCCAAGCGGCAATGCCTGCTCAAAAAGCGCGAGCGGGGCGCGCACCGCCGCGGGCTTTGTGGGGGAATCAAAGCAGCTGCCAAACGCGACATAGTCCGCGCCAAGCGCCTTTGCTCGTTTCGCATTCTCAAGCGAATCATAGCATGAAATGCCAAGATAGGGCAACGTCGCCGACTCGCTTGGGTCGAGCTTGTGAATCTCGTCTTTGCCAAGATGCACGCCAACATTGAGCCTAAGCGCGAGCTCATAGCGGTCGTTGAGCACGAAACGCGCGTTGTGTTGGCGGCACAGAGCGGCGAGCTCGGAACTAAGAGAGGCAATCTCGCTATCTGTGTGCGTTTTGTCGCGCAATTGAAAGATAGAGACGCCGGCGCGCAGGGCGGTTTGCAGCTGGGAATGAATCGTGGAATAGGGGGTGAGTGTTTCATCGCTAATCGCATAGAGTTGTTGCACATTGTGCCTTTGGGTGTGGTGGCCGGGAGAGAGGGATTCGAACCCCCGGAGGTGTTACCCTCAACGGTTTTCAAGACCGCCGCTTTCGACCGCTCAGCCATCTCCCGACAAAGCGTCCAATCGTTTTGGAGGCGACACCCAGATTCGAACTGGGGAATCAGGGCTTTGCAGGCCCACGCCTTACCACTTGGCTATGTCGCCTTTTGGTGCCCGAAGCCGGACTTGAACCGGCACGGACGCAATGTCCGAGGGATTTTAAGTCCCTTGTGTCTACCATTCCACCATTCGGGCATAAAACTCTGCACAGCCGCATGTTTGAGTCTCTGCGTTGAATCTCTGCAGAATCTTATGGGCAGAATCATGAAATAGCAGAACTGGAGCGGGAGACGGGGATCGAACCCGCGGCCCCAACCTTGGCAAGGTTGTGCTCTACCACTGAGCTACTCCCGCAAAACAAAAAAGGATTATAGCGCGTTTTTTTGCAAAAAGCAAGAATCTCGCGCGAAAAAATGAAACTTTATAAAAAATTATTTTTTCAAGCGGCGGTATGCCCAATTGCCGCACATTTGAATGAGCTGCACGAGCACAATCAAGATGATGACCGTGGCGAGCAAAACATCGGTTTGGAATCGATAATAGCCATATTTCACGGCGACATCGCCGAGCCCTCCGCCGCCAATCGAGCCCGCCATCGCCGAGAATCCAATCGCCATGATGAGCACCAAAACCATGCCCGAAACGATTGCGGGCAGCGCCTCAACGAGCATGACTTTGAAGATAATCTGCAAATCGCTCGCCCCAAAGCTGCGCGCTGCCTCGAGGATTCCCTTGTCGACCTCGCGGAATGCCGTTTCGATAATGCGTGCCACAAAGGGCGCAATCCCAATGCTAAGCGGGACAATCATCGCCGTTGAACCCGTGCTTTGCCCGAGCAAGAATCGCGTGAGAGGGAATAGGATAATGATGAGAATGAGAAATGGAAAGGAGCGCAAGACATTGATTCCCACATCGAGAATCTTGTAGAGCAGCGGCATGGGGTGCAAAGAATCTTTGTCGCTAAGAATGAGCAAGACGGCGAGCGCGAGCCCGCCCAAGAACGCGAGAAAGCTGCTCACGAGGCTCATGTAGAGCGTCTCGAGCGTTGCGTTTGCGAGGATGGAGACGAGTTTGGAATCAAGCATTGAGCACCTCCCAGAGGGCGTTTTCGCGCGCCAAAAAGTTTTGCACGGCTTGCATGTGCGCATGCGGAACATCGAGCACGAGCGCGCCCATCACGCAATCGCCAAACTCCTCGAGCTTGCCGCCGATAATCGTAAAATCGCATTGCAGCTCGCGCGCCATTTTCGTGATAATCGGCTGTTGCGCAATGGCTTTGGGGAAGTAGATTCGCAGCGCAACGCCCTGAAAGATGAAATTGTCGCGTTCGCCCAGAAACTCCCGCAGCTTCGCGTTTGGCGCGAGGAATAGCGATTGCACGCTGCCATCTTGCGCGATGTTGCCCGCGTCCAAAAACGCCGCGTTGTGGCAGATTTTCTTAATCACCTCGATTTCATGTGTAACGACAACCATCGTTACGCCAAGCTCGCGGTTGATGCGCGCAAGCAGGTCGAGAATCGCGTTTGTCGTGTTGGGGTCAAGCGCGCTCGTGGCTTCATCGCAAAGCAGAATCTCGGGGCTAAGCGCGAGTGCGCGCGCGATTCCAACGCGTTGCTTCTGCCCGCCGCTTAGGCTCGCGGGGTAGTGGCTCGCGCGTTCTTGCAGCCCAACGAGCGCGAGCAGCTCATCAACGCGGCTTTTGATGTCTGTGCGCGGAGTGCCCGCACACTCGAGCGGCAGGGCGACATTGTCGAACACATTCTTGCGCGCAAGCAGCGAGAAGTTTTGAAAAATCATGCCGATTTTCTTGCGCAGATTCCGCAGATTCTCGCGCCCAAGCGCCTTGATGTCTGTGCCGCACACATGGAGCGTGCCCTCATCGAATCCCTCGAGCCCGTTTATCGTGCGCAACAAGGTCGATTTCCCCGCGCCGCTGTGCCCAACGAGCCCATAGATTTGCCCCTTGTCGATGTGCAGGTTGATGTTGTCCAGCACCTTGTGCGTGCCGTAATACTTGCCGAGCGCTTGCATGTCAATCATCGCCATGTCTATCCTTTGACTTTCAGCGGGTCGAAGTCGCGCGGAATCATGTGCTTTTCAAAGCATAGAATCTGATTCCTGCCCGCGTTTTTCGCCGCATATAGCGCGATGTCGGCGTATTTGATTGCCAATGCCATGTTGTTCGCGTCATGCGGAAAGCGCGCGATTCCGATGCTAAGTGTGCAACAGAAGCTCTCGCCGAAGTCGCTCTCGAAGGTGTGCGTTTCGAAGAGCTCCTTGATTTTTTGCGCGACCTTGATTGCGTCTTGTTGCGGGCAGCCAAGCAGCAGAATCAAAAATTCCTCGCCGCCATAGCGCACCGCCAAGTCGCTCGTGCGAATGGCTTGGGTGAAAACAAGCGCGAGCTCACGCAACACCTTGTCGCCGATGTTGTGCCCATAGTTGTCGTTGACTTTTTTGAAAAAGTCGATGTCCACCATCATCACGGCGTATTCAAGCTCGATTCTCTGTGCTTGGGACGTGATGTTGTCGCTAAACTCATCGAGGAACGCGCGGTTGTTGAGCCCCGTGAGTGCGTCTTTTTGCGAGTTTGCCTTGAGCAAATCCAAAAGATAGCGATTCTCAATCGTGCTCNTGCTCGTGCTAAAATAGTTCGAGAGCAGCGGAAAGATTGTGCCAAATTGCTCNTCTGTCGCCTCNAACACGCATTCCCAGCGCACGTTGGTGGTGATATAAAACATCGTCCAAAGCGCGGGCTTGTTTTGGAATGTAATGGGATACACGCGCTTCTCTTGGCGGGTCTCAAACGGCAGGCGGCAGAGNGTGAGGCTTTGGTAATAGGCGCGCAGCACGCTTTGGTCGGCGGGGTAGATNAGTCTGTCTTTGGCGTTTGTCGATTCGACAAAAACGAGAAGCCGCAGCCCGATTTTGTCGAAGAGCTCGATGAAGCTTTGCTCAATCTCATCAATGCTCTTCGCCTCGATGTGCCGCTTGAACTGATACACATCGACAAGCTCGTCAATCACCTCGTTGATGCGCACGAGCGGGTTGCTGTGGTAGCGCTCTTTTTGNTAGTGCATGAGGCTTGGAATCCTGCTTTCGATGTTGCAAATAATCGCATCGATTTTGGCATTGGTCGTGTTGATGAGCAGGGCGATGTCGCCGACTTCATCGCGCAACTTCGTNTGCAGCTGCTTTTTGAAATTGCCCTTGTCGGTCTCGAGGATATTTTCGCACAAATCTTCATAGAAGGCGATGTAGGGCGAGAAGATTCTGCGCAAAACGAGAATCTCGAGCACGATAAAGACGAGAATGAGGACGAGCATCCACCAGACAATCTGCATGTATTTTTGGCGAAACGCAATCGCGTTGACGGTAACCGACATGATTCCCTCCACATCGCCGTTTGTGTCGAGATGTGGCACATGGATACGCACATAGAATCCGTCTAGGTGCTCGACAATCTCGACAATGTCGCGCTTCTGCGNGAGCGCCCGCTGCGCATGCGGGTTTGTCAGGGAATCGTTTTTGTTGAAAAGCTCGATGGATTCGATGTTGTAGGTTTGCGCGATTTGGAGCGGGTGCTCGATGTTTTTGAGCGTATGCGCGGCGAANTCATGCGTGCCGAGCTGNTCATCGAGCAGGCGGGCAATCAGCAGCGCATCGTCTTTGGTGCTCGTTACGCCGAGATTCCGCACGCCAATGCTAATCACCACCGCCATAATCACGGCGAGCGCGAACCACGAGAGGGCGAGAATGATAAAAAATTTCGTGCTGACACTATTGAAATGCAACATTCTATTTTATTCAACCGTAACGCTTTTGGCGAGATTGCGCGGCATGTCGACATCGTTGCCAAGCCGAATCGAGACTTCGAGCGCGAAGAGCTGCAAAATCACCATNNTTTCNAANAATTCTTCCATNTAGCTCGCGTGGTTGCCAAGCGCTATCCAATCGTCAGCAACCTCGACATCAACGGGGCTAATCGCGCAAATCGTTGCGTCTCGCGCGGCGAGCTCTTCGATNTTGCTCTTGGTTTTGTCAAACAGCATGTGTTGCGGCATGAGCGCAATCGTGAAGAGCTCATCGTCAGCGAGCGCGATGGGACCATGCTTCATGTCGCCGCTCGGGTAGCCTTCGGCATGCAGATAGCTGATTTCCTTGAGCTTCAGCGCGCCCTCGAGCGCGAGCGGGTAGAAGATGTCGCGCCCCACGAAAAAGAATCCATGCCCATGCAGATAGTGCTTGCTCAATCGGCGAATCTTGTCATGCATTTTGGGCGCGACTTTGGTCGCCTCGACAGAGCGCAACATCGCGGCGCATTGNGCGCGCGCATTCTCGGGCGCAAGGTTTTTGCGCTTGGCGCAAAACAGCGCGAGCATCCACAGCACCATGACTTGCGTGGCGAAGGCTTTCGTGCTCGCCACGCCCTTTTCGATTCCNGCGCGTGTGAGAATCGTCCATGTGGCTTCGCGCACAATCGAGCTGTTGTCGACATTGCAAATCGCGAGGCTGCGCAATCCGTTGCGCTTGGCGAGNTTCAGCGCCTCGAGCGTGTCGGCTGTTTCGCCGCTTTGGCTAATCGCGACAAAGAGCTCGTTTGTGTCCATTATCGGCTCGCGATAGCGCCACTCGCTCGCGATTGTGGCATGGCATTTGATTTTCGCGATGCGCTCAAACAGATAGCTCGCGACAAGCGCGGCATGGTAGCTCGTGCCNCATGCGCAAAGCAGAATCGATTGGGGCAGCGCGAAGTCTTTGAGCTCGTCAAACACGATAGAATCGCCATCGATTCGCCCCATCATCGTCTCGAGCAACACCCTGTGCTGCTCGTAGATTTCCTTTTCCATGAAATAGCGGAATCCGTCTTTTTGCGCATAGAGCTTGTTNGCATGCAGCGGGACGCTTGGCAGCGCATCGAAGCTGTGGCTGTCCATGTAGCCGCTTTGCCCGTCTTCAAGATAGCAAACATGNTGCGCAAGCCCGATGAGCGGGGCGTCTGATGAGGCGAAATAGATTCCGTCNTCGCCCTTGCCAATCATGAGCGGCGAGCCCTGTTTGGCGTAGTAGATTCTATCGGGCGTTTGTTTGGTAACGAGCAGAATCGCATACGCGCCCTTGAGNCGGGCAATGGTTTGCGTGAAGGCGCTTAGNGGGTCGTTTGTGGTCTTTAGAATCTCCTCGAACAATTGCACAATCACCTCTGTGTCNGTTTGCGANCGGAACGCGATTCCCTTCGCCTCNAGCTCTTGCTTGATGTCTTGATAGTTTTCGATGATTCCGTTGTGAATCACGCTCGAAAAGCTCGCCGTGTGTGGGTGGGCGTTGGTCTCTGTGGGCTTGCCATGCGTTGCCCAGCGCGTGTGCCCAATCGCGATTCCAAAGCCGCTNGANCGGAAGTCCTTGAGCGCATTTGCGAGGTTTGCGAGCTTGCCTGTGGCGCGAAAAACGGATAGCACATCGTCTTTGAGAATCGCCATTCCAGCGGAATCGTAGCCACGATACTCGAGCTCTTTGAGCCCATCAAGCATGAGCTCGACTTTTTCGTTTGCGCCAATGTAGCCCACAATTCCACACATCGCCTCTCCTTAGCTGCATGTCAAAATTTTGGGTATAATACCAAAAAACGACTTACCAAACTCTATGCGCTTGTTTATCTCTGTATTGGTTGCATTGTTGTGNGNGCGCGCCGAGCCGCTTAATGGCGCGATTCCGCGCCCGATTCCAAACGCGGCNCTCGAGCAGGCGCTCAAAGACAAAAGCACGCNTTTTGAGGAATACCAAACGGCTGACCGCGGCACGCGCGTCAATTCCGAAGAGGAGCATTTCTATCGCAAAATCTTCAAAAAGGCGCTCGACACCACAGGCACGACCATTCATGAGGCAACGTATCTGCTGCCCTTTAGCTACGCGCTTTCTTCGCGCCCCGAGAACGAGAAAAACTTGGAGGCGAAGTTCCAATTTAGCTTCAAAACGCCCGTGTTTCGACAGATTGGCACATTGCCGCTCAATCTCTATTTTGCCTACACGCAAAAATCGTTTTGGCAGCTCTACAACCCCGAAGAATCGCGCCCGTTTCGCGAGAACAACTACCGCCCCGAGCTGTTTTTGAACTACCAAACCAACCTGCCGGTGCACATCAACACATGGTATGCGGGCACGCTCGAGTATCTCAACTTTGGCTATATGCACGAGAGCAACGGCGGCGGCGTGGATTATTCGCGCAGCTGGGATAGAGCCGTGTTCGCTGTGGGCTACAAATACAACCAAACNACCGTGCGCTACAAGCTTTGGGCGCGATTCAAGGAGCGCCAAAAGGAGACGCCGCAGGACGCAAAGGGCGATGATAACCCCGATATTCTCGATTATCTNGGCAATAGCGAGCTCATGATTGAGCACAGGTTTGGCAAGCACATCGTCTCGGCAACGCTCCTAAGCGCNCTCTATCGCGGCAAGGGCTCGATTCTGTGNGATTACGCGTATCCGATGAGCAACGATTTGTATTGGTATGCGCAGGTTTTCACGGGCTATGGCGAGAGTNTGTATGATTACAATCGCCGCGTGCGCCGCGTTGGGTTTGGGCTTGGGCTCTTTTTGTGAGCGCAGAATCTAGCGCCGNGCGCCGTCATTGCGAGNGTGGNTGAAGCAATTTTTAATGTTAAATTTCTGTCATTGCGAGCGCTAGCGAAGCAATCAANCGTATCGGGATTCCTTGCTCGTTGATTGCCNCNNTCGCTGTGCTNGCTCGCAATGACAAAAGGAGTGCGACTAAAGTNGCACCTCCATTTCCCCCTCCCTTGCGGAGGGGGCAGGGGGTGGGTCATTGCGAGGGCTTGCCCGAAGCAATCAACGAGCAAAGAATCCCCNAGAAAAAGCGCGCGCAAAGCTATGGCGAAGCCACAGCACAGCGCCGCT
>JAAVGZ010000081.1 GCA_014799985.1 Helicobacter sp. | reverse complement strand
GTCGCCTCGCGCGATGGCTACGAAGAAGCGTTGCGCAAGCGCATTTTGCGCGCTTGCCCAGCGAGCTTTCGGGAATAGCCTAGAGTTTCTTGTTGCTCTTTTTCCAGATTTTCATCTTCTCGGCAGCGGCAATCAGCTCATCGCGGAAATCGGGGTGGGCAACAGAGATAATCGCCTCGCATTTTTCCCATGTCGACAAGCCCTTGAGATTCACCTTGCCATACTCCGTTACGACATAATGCACATTTGCGCGCGTTGCCGTAACGATGCTGCCCTCTTGCAGTGTTGGGAGAATGCGTGATTTCAATGTGCCGTCTTTTGTCGTGAAGGTGGACGAACAGCAGATGAAACTTTTGCCATGTTTTGCGAGATATGCGCCTAGCACGAAGTCGAGCTGCCCCCCTGCCCCGCTGATGTGGCGCGTGCCCGAAGATTCCGAGTTGACTTGCCCAAACAAGTCAATATCGACAGCGTTGTTGATAGACACGAAATTATCCAAGCTCGCAATCGTGCGTATGTCGTTCGTATAGTCCACCGGCGCGCTCATGCAGCCCGGGTTGTTGTCCAAGAAATCATAGAGCTTTTTCGTGCCCATCGCAAACGAATAGGTTTGTCGCCCGCGGTCGATGTTTTTCATGCGCCCATTCACCTTGCCCGCCATCGTCATGTCGACAAACGCATCGACATACACCTCGGTATGCACGCCCAAATCCTTGAGGTCGGATTGCGCAATAGACGCGCCAACGGCGTTTGGCATGCCTCCGATTCCGAGCTGAATGCATGCGCCGTTTGGAATCTCTTCGACAATATATTTCGCCACCTGTTTATCGACCTCTGTGGGCGCGCCCGAGGGGACTTCTGCAACATTTGGATTGTCGCCCTCGACAATCATATCGACCTGCGAGATATGCACATCAGCGCCCATTCCGCCCAAGCAGCGCGGCATGTTCTTGTTGACCTCGACAATCACGATTTTTGCCTTCTCGATGCAAGCCTGCATGTGCGAGGCGCTCGGACCAAAATTGAAATAGCCATGTCTGTCCATAGGCGCTACCTGCAAAATGGCGACATCGGTTGGATTCTTCATCTCGCGATAGTAGCGCGGAAGCTCCGAATAGCGCATCGGCATATAGAATCCGAGCCCCTCGGCGATGAGCTTTCTGCCGATTCCACTCGCATGCCATGTGTGCCACGAAACATGGCTTTGAGGGTCGTCCACCTTGAACACCTCGGGAATCCACAGCACAACGCCGCCGCGCAGGCGCACATCGCTAAGCTCTTTGATGCGCTTCGCAAGCGCCCTATCGACAGCAACGGGCGTGGTAACAGCCCAACCATAATCGACCCAATCGCCCGATTTTATCACGCTCGCCGCCTGCTCGGCAGTCTTTAGTTTTTGTTGATACATTGCCTCGAAATTTTCCATTGCAACCTCCGTTTCTAAAATTTCTACGATTCTAGCCTATTTTGCCTCGAGGCTATGCGGTTGCACCCATTCTTCATCAAAAGATTATTTTTGCGAGAATGCGGCATGCGCCAAAACGGCGATTCTGCGCCACTTTTGTGCGCGTAACATATCGTAACATTCACTCTTTATTTAATGAATTTTTGATATAATGCGCACAAATTGTCATCGAAGAGATTCGCGCGACATCGCGGGGCAGCAGCCGCGCATTGGAATCTCTTTTGCTTGTCGTATCAAAATAGGCTAGGAGGAATGACGATGAAACATTGCTTGACTCTTTTGTTGTGTCTTTCGATGGCGCATGCGGCAACGCTTGTTGCGACACAGCCCGTCTCGGCGGGCAGCCTCCAAGAAAAAGGCGAGTTTATCGGGACATTATTTTTCAAAGAACGTTCCAACCTTGCCTCCGAAGTCTCGGGCGTGGTCGAATCGGTCTATGTCGAAGAGGGGCAGAAGGTCAAAAAGGGGCAGAAGCTCGCGCTGCTCAACAGCGATTTGCTCAACCAAGACATTCTCTCAAAAGAGGCGCTGCTGAAGCAAGCGCAGGCGGTTTTGCAAAAGAGCAAAAAAGACTTCGAGCGATTTGAGAGCCTCTACAAAAGCAATTCTGTTTCGTTCAAGGAATACGAAGATTCTCTTTTCAGCCTCAAAGCCCAAGAGGGCGCGGCTGGCGCGATTGCCGCCGAGCTCAAGCGGCTCAAAAAAGAGCGCGACAAAAAGACGCTCATAGCGCCCTATGACGGCATGATTCTCTCGCGCTCCATTCAGCTTGGCGAGTGGGTGAATGTCGGCGATTCGCTTTTCACAATCGCCAACCTCACATCGCTTGAGATTAATGTCAATGTGCCATTTGCGGTGTTGCGCTCGCTCAAGCTTGGGCAAAAAGTCGAGACGACTATCGCGGGCAAGCCATACGCCGCCTCTATCGCCGCGCTCATTCCTGTGGGGGACGCCAAGGCGCGCACCTTTCCTATCAAGCTTGCGGTTGCCGATTCACAGCACCACCTCATCGAGGGGCTCGAGGCGCTCGTGAAAATCTCGCACACGGTGCAAAACGAGGGCTTGCTCGTCCCACGCGATGCGATATTGCCAAGCAATGGCAAGGCGATTGTGTTTGTTGCGCGCGATTCAAAGGCAATGCGCATTGAAGTGCATGTGAGTCAATATAGCGGAAACCTCGCCCTCGTGCGCAGCGTTGAAGACAACGCGTTGCACAGCGGCGACAAGGTGATTACCAAAGGGCATGAGCGCCTGCATGATGGCAGCGACATCATCGAGAGCAGTACGGCGGCAATTCCCAAAGGTGAATCGAGTTAAGCCTCGCTGCTGTCGCTGTCGAACATTTCGGGATTGTCCAGAATCTCACAGAAATCCTCATCGTCCAAATCAGCGGCATCATTGTAGACATGAGACGCGTAAATATCAAATTCCATAGAAACCTCTCCTAATTCAAGATGTGCGATTCTAGCACGAGGCAAAGGCAAATGTCAATAAAATCCGGAATGTGGAAATGCGTAAACACAAAAGATGTTATAATGCCCCGATTTTATATGAAGGAGAAAAAATGACACAAAATCAAACAAACACACAAGCGACAAAAATGTTGCAAAAACTCTTTGTGGCTGCGCTTTTCGCGGGCGTTGCCTCAAACACGCTCTTGGCAGCAGAGGCGGATAAAACCAAGCTCTATGACCCCAAAAGCGAGAAGAAGCACATCGTGATTCCCATGGCAATGCTAGGCGATTCCAAAGACACTCCCGTTGGCGAGGTTGTCGCCGTACAGACAGAGTTTGGCGTTGCGTTCTATCCCAATCTCAAAAATATCCAAACAGGCGTTCATGGATTCCATGTCCATGCCAATCCTGATTGCGGCAAAACCGACAAGGGGCTTGGCATGAAAGCCGGCGGGCATTGGGACCCAGATGGCAAGAACGCGCACTCATTCCCATGGAGTGATGGCGGACACAAGGGCGATTTGCCCGCTGTCTATGCGGACGCAAATGGCGAGGTCAAAACACCTGTGCTCTCGCCCAAAATCAAGACGCTTGATGAGCTCAAGAATCACTCACTCATGGTGCATGTGGGCGGCGACAACTACCACGACCACCCAGCGGCGCTCGGTGGTGGCGGCGCACGTTTTGCATGTGGGGTGATTAAGTAGGGCGAAGCGGCGAGCGTCCGCGAGGAACGTGGCATTCAGCCGCGTTGGACGCTCAAGACGGTTGATTGCCGCGAGGCTAGCGCCTCTCGCAATGACACATGGAATCTTGTCATGTTGAGGCAATAGCCGAAACATCTCATGATTCTCACATTTTGAGATTCTTCACGCTCCGCGTTCAGAATGACAAAATGAGGACTTTTGTCATTGCGAGCGAGTGTAACGAGCGCGGCAATCGACCGTGTCAAGCATTCAGGGACGTTTGATTGCCACGCGTTCGTAACGAACGCTCGCAATGACAGAGGCTAGAATCGTTTGGGATTCCAAACAATACCTCTCGCCGCCCGCGTAGGGCAGCGATTAAAGACTGCGGAACGAAGTGAAGCAGGCGTTATCGCATAACTTNAGGGAGCNTTTGGNATTGNCTTCNAAAAGNGNCAGCANAAGGCTTTNGCCTTTTGCGATTCCAANAATAGTCCCGCGTAGGGCAGTGCCAAAAGACTGCATAGCAGGCGTTGGCGCATAACTTTAGCGAGCACGGGCAATTCACTTGCCCGTGCGACAGCAAANGCNAATCGCNTTTGCGATAGNAAAATAAGCTTTTGCAATCAAAACAATAGGAGCTAACAATGACAATCGGTGGAAACTTGACAACAAGTATGCAAAATGGTGTGCAAGGCGTGCAAACAAACATCAGCGGCGTGAACAACGCGCTAGAATCGAGCAACACAGACCTTGCGAANGCAACAACNGAGAGTATGGTTTCTCAACGTGGCGTTGAGGCGAACGCATCGAGCGTCCAAACCAACGAGGAGATGTTCAAGAGCTTGCTCGACATCAAGGCATAAGCGCGGCGCTTTGGGGCGAAAGCCCCAAGGTGCTACCTGTCTTTAATCTTGAGCGTTGCAATCAATGAGCTATACGAGTCGTAATTGTTGCGCTTGAGATACTTGAGCAAATGCCGCCTACGCGCCACGAGCTTGAGCAAGCCCAAACGACTCGAGTGGTCTTTCGTGTTGATTTTGAGATGTTGTGTGAGATAGGTAATCCGCTCGCTCAAAAGCGCAATCTGCACTTCGGCAGAGCCCGTATCGTTCTCGCTTCTCGCAAATTTTGCGATAATCTCTTTCTTTTTCGCCATATCCAAAGCCATAGCTGACCTCCTTTGATTGGTATTTGAGTGTGGTGGTTGCATTCGCCAAACGCGAACGCGAAGACAAATTCTAGCACAAAAAGCAAAATTTTACATTAAATTCTGTATCATACCCCAAACGAAACTCAAAATTTTGGCGAGGGGAATTTTTGGCAAAGGTTAAAAAGGCAGAAAACAAGAGCTTCATGCAGCGCGCATTGCCCTTTTTGAAGGGCATTAGCGAATCCAAAGACCTCACGGTCGTTGTNTTCATCGTCTGCATTATCGCCATCATCATCGTCCCGCTGCCAAGCTGGATGCTCGACTTCTTTTTGACCATCTCCATCTCCGTTTCGGTGCTGATTATCCTGATTTCGCTCTATATCGAGAAGCCCACCGACTTCACCGCCTTCCCCACGATTCTGCTCATCGTAACGCTCTTTCGCCTNGCGCTGAATGTCGCCACCACGCGGCAAATCTTGAGCGAGGGGCACAACGGAATCGAAGCCGTGAGCGAGATTATCGCCTCGTTTGGGCAGTTTGTCGTGGGCGGCAACTATGTCATCGGGATTATCGTCTTCTTGATTCTCGTCATCATCAACTTCATGGTCGTTACGAACGGCTCAACGCGCGTTGCGGAGGTCTCTGCCCGCTTCACACTAGACGCGATGCCCGGTAAGCAAATGGCGATTGACGCCGATGTGGGCTCGGGCGCGATAGACGAAAAAGAGGCNCGGCGCCTACGCGGCTTGCTCGCGCAAGAGGCGAGCTTCTATGGCTCAATGGACGGTGCGAGTAAATTCGTCAAAGGGGACGCTGTCGCGGGGATTATCATCACGTTCATCAACATCATCGGCGGCTTTCTCATCGGCGTGTTCCAGCGCGACATGACAATGGCAGATTCCGCCTCGACCTTCACAATCCTCACAATCGGCGATGGACTCGTCTCGCAGCTGCCCGCGCTCATCGTCTCGACCGCAACGGGTATCATCGTTACGCGCTCGAGCAAGACCGAAGAAGGCGGCAACTTCGCCGAGGGAATCATCAACCAGCTCATCGACCAATCACGCGTGCTCGTGATTGTGGGCTCAATCCNCNTGNTNTTNGCNCNCNTTCCCGGNTTGCCCACCTTCTCGCTTGGCTTTGTNGGCATGCTGTTCTTGGCGATGGCATACCTCCTCTCGCGCCAAGACGAAACGGGGCTCTTTGCCATCATCGAACGGTGGATTAACAAACGAGCCGGCGACACGCATGCAACGCCGCTCGAGAGCAGGCGCAAGCGCAAGTTGGGCGAAGACAAAGGCTCGCTCACGCCTGTGAGCGCGGCTGATGGCACAGCGCCCAAGCCCCAAGCGCCGGTGAAGTCGGACGAAGAGCTGCTCGAGGAGGCGCTCAAAGTCGAGCTGCTCGAGCTCGTGCTTGGCTATAACCTCGTCAAGCTCGCCGACCCNAAACACGGCGGCGGGCTGCTCGAACGTATCAAGCTCCAGCGCAAGAATCTCGCCGCCGAGTATGGCTTTGTGATGCCTGTCGTGCGNGTCAAGAACATTCTCAACATCGCGCCCGATGAATACCAGATTCATCTCAAGGGCGTTGTGGTCGCCGGCGCGCGAATCTATTCCGACAAGTTCCTCGCGTTTGAGGGCGGCGGGGGCGCGACAGGCAAGATTGAGGGAATCCCGACCAAAGAGCCCGCGTTTGGGCTAGACGCGCTNTGGATTGACCAAAAAGACAAGGACAACGCGATTGTCTATGGCTACACCGTGATTGACCCCGCAACGGTGATTTCGACCCACCTTGTCGAGGTTGTGAAGCAATACGCCGAAGATTTGATGACGCGCCAAGATGTCAGTAAGCTGCTCGACAACCTCGCGAAGTCCTACCCGCTCGTTGTTGAGGAGGCGCGCAAGATTCCGCTTGGCACAATCCAGCAGATTCTCAAAGCCTTGCTGCATGAGCAGATTCCTATCCGCGACTTGCTCACAATCCTCGAGACGACCATCGATTCGATTCCGATTGCCAATGGCGATTTCAACTACATCGTCGACCGCGTGCGGCAGGCGCTCGCNCGCGTCATCACCGACACATTCAAAGACGATGATGGCGTGCTGAAAATCATCACATTCTCGCCCGACACCGAGCAATATTTGCTGAACAAGCAAAATGACGGCAGCGGGCGCTTGCGGCAGATTGTCTTGACGCTCGGCGAGACGAACGCGCTCTTGCAGGGAATCAACCAAGAAGTCGACCGCGTGCGGCAGGCGCTGAATGTCTCGCCCGTGTTGCTNATTCCGCAACAACTGCGCCGATTCCTCTCCGAGAAGCTCTCGCAAAGCGACATGCGCATTGTCGTGCTCTCGCCCAACGAAATCGACACGAACGCGCGCTTCGAGGTTTGCGGGCAAATCCACATCGGCTTTGGCGGTGCATGATGCTTGGCAGAACCCATGTGGCTTTCGCGCTCTGTGTCGCCTCTGTCGGCGTTATGGGCTATGAGCACATCACCGCGCCCATGTCGCACAAAGACTTGATTCTGTTCTTCGGCGGCGTGGCTATCGGCGCGCTATTGCCCGACATTGACGAGCCGCAGTCGCGCATTGGCAAGGCAACGCCTATGGTCTCGCATGNGTTCAAATCGCTCTTTGGACATCGCGGCGCAACGCACACNCTGCTCTTNCCGCTCGCTGTGGGCGCGGCGCTCTATTTTTTGTTCCTCGCCCTGTCGTGGAATCTCGCCGCGCTTCTTGGGCTCGTGCTCGGCTGCTACCTNCACATCGCGGGCGACATGCTGACCAAAAGCGGCTGCCCCATCTACCTCCCGTTCAACAAGAAAAACATCNGCTTGCTGCCATACGCCCTGCGNTTCCGCACGGGCAGCGCGATTGACAGGGGCATTGCCAANCTCTGCATTGCCCTCTTTGCCCTATANAGCGCCAATGTCGCCGGGTTCGAGCTTTCGTGGCTGCAACACATCTCGCCCGAGAAGCTCCTNTCGATGCTAGGATAGCCCATGCAAGACAAATGGCAAGCGCTCAAAAGTATCGACATCAAACGTTTCTACACCGCTGGCGTGCTGCTGCTAGTCGTCATCGCTGTGGGCGTCATGCACAGCTTCTGGGTCTTGTGGGCATTTCTAGGAATCGTCTATGCGGGNGCGCTCTACGAAGCCACAAAGCTCTATATGGGCAGAATCTCGAGCCTTAGCCTGCTGCTTGGCGCAATCCTTTGGGCTTTCGCGCTGCTCACTCTTTTCTCGCCTCTGTTTGCCTTCCTNGCCCTCTTTTTCTTGCTCATGTGCCTCGCGAGCTTTCAGGGCTTCACGAAAAAGGGCGAAATCATCTACATCTTGCCCCTNCTCTACCCGAGCGTCTCGTTTCTCTTGCTGCTCGCAACCTACCAACAATTCGGCATNGCGTCATTATTTTTGCTGATTNCCATCGTTGGGTGCAGCGACATTTTNGCGCTGCTTGGCGGCAAGCTCTTTGGCGCGCACCCGCTTAGCCCAAGCTCGCCGGGCAAGACGATTGAGGGCGCATTGATTGGAATCGGCGTTGCAACGCTCGTTGGCGGGCTTTTCGCCTACATCTGGTGGGTCGAAGTGCGCCTTTGGCAGGCGATTGTGCTTGCGCTGCTTTGCGCAGTCGCGAGCGTCTTTGGCGATTTGTACGAATCCGCGCTCAAGCGCGCAGCGGGCGTCAAAGACAGCGGCACACTGCTGCCCGGGCATGGCGGCGTGCTCGATAGGGTCGATGGCTATCTGTTCGCCGTCATCGTGTTCTACCCGCTCTTCTTGTGGATTCTTGCATGATATTGCTCGGCTCGACAGGCTCGATTGGCTGCAACGCGCTTGATGTCGCGCAACNTTTTGGCTTNCAAGTCGAAGCGCTCGTTGCGGGCTACAATGTCGCCCTNCTCAATCAGCAGATTCACCAATTCCGCCCNCGCTTTGCCGTGGTCGCNNANCAANNNCTTGTNNNNCANNTCGANANNGANNCGCTCGAGGCGGTGTTTGTCGGCACAGACGGAATCTTGCGCGNTTTGCATGAATCGCGCTCAACGCTTGTTCTGAACGCGCTTAGCGGATTCTTGGGGCTNGCNCCCACGCTTTGCGCGCAATCACTCGGCAAGACCATCGCGCTTGCGAACAAAGAATCGCTCGTTGTCGGCGGCGCGTGGATTGATTGCGAGCGCCTGATTCCCGTTGATAGCGAGCATTTCAGCCTCTGGTTTTTGCAACAAAGCANGCAGCCCTTTGACGAGCTGATTCTCACAGCAAGCGGCGGCGCGGCGCGCGATGTGCCGCTGGAATCGCTNNCNGAGCAAAAGGCAGCCGACATGCTGCGCCACCCCAACTGGGCGATGGGCAAGAAAATCACGATTGATAGCGCCACGATGGCGAACAAGCTGTTTGAGATTCTCGAAGCGTTTTGGCTGTTTCNCACAACGCGCATNAACGCGCTGATTGAGCGCAACTCGCTCATTCATGCGCTCGTGCGTTTCACAGACGGCAGCCTAAGCGCGCATTTGGCGAAAAACGACATGCGCCTGCCGATTGCCTACGCGCTGCTAGGCAGCNGAGGCGCTGCAAGCGGCGATGGCNNGCAAGCCCTTTTTCGAATCTCTCGACTTGTGCGCGCTGCCGCCGCTGTGCTTTGAGGCAATCGACACGGCGCGCTATCCGCTCTGGGCGCTCAAGGAATCGCTGCTCGCAAACCCGCACTTGGGCGTGGTTGTCAATGCCGCAAACGAAGTCGCTGTGGAGCAATACCTGCTTGGTCGCATNGCGTTTGCGCGCATCGCTGCGGTCGTGCAAGAATGCCTCGAGCACTTCCCGCTGCAACGGCTCTCGCGCGATGACATTGTCGAGGTCGATTCCAATGTGCGNGCGCACGCGCGACAGCTTCTGTCAGTACGTTAGAACGCGGCGCGATTCAAAGCGGCGAATCAAATACTTGAGCGCTAGGCTAAGGATTGAGAGCAATGTGAGAAGCGTTGCGATAGCGAACGCNGCGATGTATTCATATTCATTATAGAGAATCTCAATATACAATGGCATTGTTGTNGTGATTCCCACAATCTTGCCGCTCACNACCGCGACAGCGCCAAACTCGCCCATNGTGCGCGCATTTGTGAGAACCATTCCATAAAAGAGCCCCCATTTGATGTTGGGCAGAGTTACATGCCAAAACGTCTGCCAACCGCTCGCGCCGAGACTTAGCGCGGCTTCCTCCTCCTCTTTGCCCTGCTCGCTCATGAGCGGAATCAGCTCTTTTGCCACAAACGGAAACGTGATGAACGCGCTCGCGAGCACGATGGCGGGNAGCGCGAACATGATTTGGATTCCAAGCGAACTAAGCGTTTGCCCNAAAACGCCGTTGCTGCCAAAGAGCANCACGAACATGAGCCCCGCGATGACGGGCGAAATGGCGAAGGGCACTTCGAGNAGGGTCGTCAGAATCATCTTGCCCCTAAAGTTAAATTTGGCGATACAATAGGCGAGCAGGATTCCAAANACGCTGTTGAGCGGCACGACAATCAGCGCGACAATCAACGTGAGGCGGATTGCCTTGAGCGTGTTTTCCTCGACAATNGCCGCAAAATAGGCTGGCACGCCCTCACTGAAGGCTTCGATGAACAACGTGAGCAGCGGCAGCAACAGCACGAGCGCGAAAAACGCGAAGCAGAAGAGAATGCACAGCGGCTTGAGAATCTTTGGTTCGGCGTTCATTGTCGCCCCCATTTTTGTAGCGCGTTGATGCCGAGCAGCAGCACGAACGAGACGAGAATCATGAACACACCCACAACGCTCGCGCCGACATAGTCATGCGATTCGATTTTGCCCACAATCACGACAGGCAGAATCTGGCTCTCAAACGGAATGTTGCTCGAGACGAAAATCACCGAGCCATACTCGCCAAGCGCGCGCGCAAAGGCGAGCGCAAAGCCCGTGAGCGCGGCGGGCAGGAGCGAGGGCAGAATCACGAGCGCAAAGGTTTGGGCGAAGCTTGCGCCGAGACTCCGCGCCGCCTCGACACTCTGCGCATCGAGGTCTTCGATGACGGGCTCGAGCGTGCGCACGACAAAGGGCAAGCCGATGAACACGAGCGCGGCGCAAACGCCGATGAAGTCTTTGCGCGATTCGCCAAAGAGCTCGATGATTCCGCCCAAGAATCCGTTGGTGCTGAANAGATAGGCGAGCGCGATTCCGGCAACGGCTGTGGGCAGCGCGAAGGGCAAGTCGACCAGCGCATCGAGCAGCGATTTGCCCCAGAAGTTGTAGCGCGCGAGCGCCCACGCGACCACGAAGCCGCAGACAAGGTTGCACAGCGCGGCGCAAAACGAGGTTGTGAGCGAGAAAACGAGCGCATGCTGCACCTGTTTGTCGGTGATGACCTGCCAGAATCCGCTCGCCCCAACTTGCGCGCTATACGCAATCAATACGGCGAGCGGGATAAAGATGAGCAGGCTCATATAGGCAATGCCGATTCCAAACGATAGCCCGAAGCCGGGCAGAATGCTCGGCTCTACGAAACGTATGCGCACGCAATCTCCTTGTGTGATGATTTATTTTTTGCTTTTGATGATTTCAAAAAGCTTGTCGAACTCGCCACCATCGCTGAAATGGCGCTTTTGCGCCTCTTGCCAGCCCCCAAAATCTGCAATCTTGAAGAACTCGATGGGCTTGAAATAATGCGTGTATTTCGCGAACACGTCGGCATCGGTTGGGCGNTAGAAATTCTTCGCGATAATCTCTTGCGCGTCTTTTTCNTAGAGATAGCGCAGATATTCTTCAGCCACAGCCTGCGTGCCCTTCTGCTGCACAACCGCATCGACAATGCTCACGGGCGGCTCGGCGAGAATGCTCACGCTCGGCGTAACGATGTCGAACTTGCCCTTGCCGATTTTTTCAATCGCCAAAAGCGCCTCGTTTTCCCACGCAATCAGCACATCGCCCACGCCACGTTTCACAAATGTGTTTGTCGCCCCGCGCGCGCCCGTGTCGAGCACGGGGACATTCTCATAGAGCCGCACCATATAATCGCGCGCCTTTGTTTCATCGTTGCCGTTTGCCTTTAGCGCATAGCCCCACGCAGCGAGGTGATTCCACCGCGCGCCGCCCGATGTTTTGGGNTTTGGGGTGATAACCTTGACATCATCGCGCACGAGGTCGNNCCAATCTTTGATTCCCTTCGGATTGCCCTTGCGCACGAGAAAAACGATGGTCGAGAGATAGGGCGCGCTGTTTTGCGGCAGGCGCGCCTGCCAATCACTCGGAATTTTACCACTTTTTTGCACAATCGCGTCTATGTCAAACGCGAGCGCGAGCGTAACGACATCGGCAGGCGAGCCATCGATGACGCTGCGTGCCTGCGTGCCCGAGCCGCCGTGCGACTGCGACACCTTGACAGAATCGCCCGTCTTTGCCTTGTAGTATTTCTCAAACGCGATGTTATACTCTTTGTAGAGCTCACGCGTTGGGTCATACGACACATTGAGCAAGGAATACTCGGCTGCAAGGGCGAGATTCCAACCAAACGCGGCAAGCAGCGCCGCGCTTTTGAGAACTTTTTTGGTTTCCATGAGAAACCTCCTTTGAATGAAGATGCGGTAGCATAGCAGAATTTTCTTTAAATATCACTAAAATTTTTGCCTTTTTTCAAAGATACAATATTTTTTTGATACGCTATGAAAACGCGTAAAATNGGGATTTTTCATCATTTTTTGAGCTTATAGCTACACTTTATATTTTTATAGATTATCCAAAAAATATAGATTGCCACCCCCGCAACCTGCCGATTTACGCTTCTGTGGTACAATCGGACATTTTTCATATAAGGACAAACACAATGAACAAATTCACAGAGGCTATGGACTTTCGCCACGCATGCAAGCTTTTTGACGACAAACGCGTTGTGCCCGATGACGCGATGCACTTTATCCTCGAGGCAGGGCGCAAATCGCCCTCGTCTTTTGGGCTCGAGCCGTGGCATTTTGTCGTGATAACCAACCCAAAAATCAAGGAACTTCTGCGCCCCGCGTGTTGGGACCAGCCCCAAATCACGACCGCTTCGCATGTTGTCGTGTTGCTCGCGCGCAAGGCTGCTGCGTTTAGAAAAGGCAGCGCCTACCTCGCGCAAAGCTTCGAGCGCAAGACGCATGGCGATGCCGAGAAGCTCAAGGCGGTGTTGCAGGTTTTCAACAACTACGCGCTAGGTTGGGGCGAGAGAATCGAGGATTGGGCGCGCATGCAGGTGTATATCGCAAGCGCAAACATGATGACCGCCGCGGCGTACATTGGCATCGATTCCTGCCCCATCGAGGGATTCGAAGCGCCCAAAGTCGAGGCGATTCTCAAGAGCCACACCAACAGCTACGCCAGCGGCGATTTCAATGTCGCGTATCTGCTGACTTTTGGCTACCGCACAAAGCCGCAAAGCAAACAATTGCGCAAGAAATTGAGCGAAGTGGTAGAGTTTATCAGGTAGCTATTTTGCGTATCGAGCGTTGTTTAAGGTTTGTTGTGTATCATTCTGCAAAAGATTTGAAAGGCAAAAGATGAGTATCAAAATTGCAAACATCAACAAACGTTTCGAACAATTCGTTGCGCTCGATAACATCAGCATCGACATCGAAGAGGGCAAGCTCACCGCGCTGCTTGGACCAAGCGGCTCGGGCAAGACAACTTTGCTGCGCATCATCGCGGGGCTCGAAGAGCCCGACAGCGGGCATGTCGAGTTTTTTGGCAAAGACATCACGAACGCGCCGACAAAAGACCGCGGCGTGGGCTTCGTGTTCCAACACTACGCGCTGTTCAAGCACATGAGCGTGTTCGACAACATCGCCTTTGGCTTGCGCGTTCGCCCGCGCGCCACGCGCCCGAGCAAAGCCGCGATTCGCGACAAAGTCATGGAACTCTTGCACATGGTGCAGCTCGATTCGATGAGCCACCGCTACCCTAGCGAGCTATCTGGCGGGCAAAAGCAGCGCGTGGCGCTCGCGCGGGCGCTGGCTGTCGAGCCCAAGATTCTGCTGCTCGATGAGCCCTTTGGCGCGCTCGATGCGAAGGTGCGCCAAGATTTGCGCCGCTGGCTGCGCAAGCTGCATGACGAGATTCACATCACAAGCGTTTTTGTAACGCATGACCAAGAGGAGGCGCTCGAGGTCAGCGACACGATTGTGATTATGAACAAGGGCAGAATCGAGCAGGTTGGCACGCCCGAAGACGTCTATGAACAGCCCGCAAATCCGTTCGTGTATCGCTTCTTGGGCAATGTCAATCTGTTCTCGGGCAGAATCGCCAAGCAGGCAAACGAGAACGACATGCTATTTATCCGCCCGCATGAAATCGAGGTTTCGCTAAGCGGCAGCGAGAATTGCGCGCGGATTCTTAGCCACCGCATACTCGGCGCGCATGTGCGGCTCATTCTCGAGCTCGCCGAAAATGGGCAACACAGCGAGCCCATCGAAGCCGAGATTTCAAAGGCGCAATGGAGCGAGATTAAGCAGCAACAGCCCGAGTTTGTGTATCTGAAGTTCCTGAACATGCGCGGGTATTCTAGTGAACAATGGAGCGAATATGTTATCTGAATCTGACCTGAAGCGCTTGGGCGATGTGCTCGGCAATATTAAGGGTGATACAAAGCTTGCCTTTAGCCACCAAATCGAAGATGTGATTCTGCTTGATATGCTCGCAAAGCTTGGAATCTTGCCGCAAATCGTGGTCTTTACGCTCGACACACACAAGCTCTTTGAACAAAGCCTCGCCCACCAACGCGAGGTCGAGCGGCATTTTGGAATCGAGATTCTGCGCTATTGCGCGAGCGGCGAGGAGCTCGAGGCAGTCGAGCGCGAGATTGGCGATTGGGGCATGCGCGAGAGCTTGGAGAAGCGCAAGAAATGCTGCTTTGTGCGCAAGATTCTGCCCCTGCGGCGCGCGCTTGAGGGCGCTAGCGCGTGGATTAGCGGCATTCGCGCGGCGCAATCGATGACGCGCGCGCATGTTGGGCTCGTTGAGGACGATGCGCAGTTTGGGCTGCAAAAAATCAANCCGTTGTTTGATTGGGACGATGCGAAGGTGTGGGAGTATGCGAGCGCGCACGACTTGCCCAAGAATCCGCTCTATGCGCAAGGCTTCGCGAGCATTGGCTGNGCGCCATGCACACGCGCGATTGAGCCCGGGGAGAGCATTCGCGCCGGGCGGTGGTGGTGGGAAGACCCCGCGCACAAAGAGTGTGGGCTGCATAGAAGGTAGTGTTTATGGTGAGTTTGATACAAATTGGAAATGCGCAGGGCGTTCAGATTCCANAACATTTGATTGAAGAAGCGAANCTTGCAAATGTGATGATTGAATTAGTTTTGACACAAAACGGCTTGCTTCTGAAACCTGTTGCACATAAAAAATTAAGGCAAGATTGGGATAAGCCCCAAAATAAAGATGGGGATGTAGAATCGGATTTTTTACATGTTGATTCGGAAAATATTTGGGAATGGNAATGCAACAATTTGACATCTATTGGGTGAATCTTGACCCAACCGTTGGTGCAGAGATACAAAAAACGCGACCATGTGTCATTATCTCCCCCAATGAGCTCAACCATCTCAACACAAGACTCATCGCCNCAATCACAAGTAAAAGTTTCAATGCGCCCTATCGTATTTCTCTGGTACTTTTGGACAAAAAAGCAAAGATACTATGCGACCAAATTCGTTGTATCTCCGTTCAAAGATTTAGCCATAAAATCACCACATTAGACCCAAAAATTGCCCAACAACTTAGTTTAACGCTCTGTGAGATGTTTGCGCTATAAACAGATTCTAGCATTGCAACATTCGCTGCAAATCCTCGTCTAAATATTTATCCAATGCTTCTTCATCTATTTTGCCTTCATTCCACCATGCACCAACCTCTTTTAGGGATAAATATCCAAAATGAACCCAACCTATTAAATTTGTGCGAAGTAAAAATTCTACAGGATTCACGATAGGATTCCCACTGCGCACAGCTGCATCAATACCATCTATTGCACAAAGAGCACCATGTCCAATCAGGAGCATTCTGCGTAATTCTGGAATACTAGCATTTGGCATACAATCTTTCCAATCCTGACGATGATAAAATCTTGCTTTTACGACATACATTAAACGAATTAATAATTCGGTGATAACAACAGGAATTGCCATTGCCATTCCATGCCGAAAATCATAACCTTGCTCAAAGACTTTGCTTGTAATAACTGCAAATGTCTCTTGTCCTTTTTCTCCAAATCTACCAAAATCACAAAGCTGGAAGAGATTATAGAAAGGAATTGGAATCCCACTTCCTCTTCCTTGTGCACCACTAGAGCCTGTCCAATCTGACATAAGATGTCCAAGCCAATTTGTAAAACCACAAAAGACTTTGGCAATAAAATTTCCGCCTCGTAGCTCAAAACTTTCTGTATCTATGGTAATAAGTTGTCCATTACTAAGAAAACTTGATGTGCTTGTGAATTGATTTAGAATAGAAAAAAATAAACCAATAGGGTCTGGTGAATGCCCTAAGCTTTTTAGATGATGATTTTTCATGCTAAGATTGGACACCTTACCATTTGTACTGTTCTTTTTGCCACTCGTTGTAGATTGGTCATAGTTTACTCTAAATTTATTTTCCAAAAATCCAATCGCACTTTTTGTGCCTTCACCTTCCCAGCCACATAATCTTGCAAACTTCTCCGTAGCCTTGTTTGCCATTTCATCGGTAAAATTCCCTAGCTTGCTCTGACCAGGCGCACCAACAAAAACAATATCAATAATTCCTCCAATTACACCACAAGTACCTGCTATAAGATAATCATATTTATCACATTGCGCATTTTTATAGCTAAATTCCTCCCTGATTCTTTTTTGTAGCTCAATTTGTTGCGTTTTGCTCATTAAACTATCAAATGGGTCTCTAGTTAAATCTAACCCATTTCTTTGTGCATAGGCTTCAAAAGAAGCAACATAATCATCAAAGCTCATTGTTTCATCAAACTCCATAATATCGAGTTCATCTATAAGTCTCACATTTTCTACCTCGCTAGGCATAGAATCTAGCTCTGCTTGTAAGGCTACAAGATATTCCTGTTCCTCTTGTTCTGATAAAGCACAGTTCTCATCATAGCCTACTTCTTCTAATAAAGTATCCATATCTAACATTAACTTATCAAGCATTTCCTTGTGGCTGCTTTGCTGCCCATGAAGCAAATCAAGTGCATTATTGATTTCCGCAAGCTTGGCTTCTGCTATCTGCACTTGGTGCTTCTGTGCCAAGAGCGCATTGCTTTCATTTTTAAGAAAATTCTTATCCATTCAATAAATCCTCGCTATTTAAACCAACTTGAAATTGTAGATGTAACCTTACTTGTAAGCACATTTGTTGTATCAAAATAACCCATACCATGCAATGCCTTACTTAGTATTTCCAGTTTGTCTGTAGGTAATTCTTTTTTCAAAACTAAAAGTTTCTCTTTGTCCTGAATTTGCTCTTCATAACAAGAAAGAATGAAAGAGTAAATTTTCTTTTTTGTGGGCTCTTCCGCAATGGAACTAATCCGCGATAACTCTAAAACTCGAGCACATTGTAAACGACTCTCAATATTGGCACATTGGCTACTCTTTTTATTCATTTGTAAACTTGCACCTTGATATTGTACAATTTTCCTCATGAGCTTCTTAATGGTATCTTCATTTTCTTGACCTTTCATGATTGCCTCATTCAGCCTTTTTACAAGCTCATTAATGTCACTATTTATAAGAAAAATATCTTTCTGTGTCTTC
>JAAVGZ010000040.1 GCA_014799985.1 Helicobacter sp. | reverse complement strand
ACGAAGCTCAAGGGTGATGATTGCGGTCCTTGGGGGAACGATGTGTATGGCACGTTTGCTGATTTGAAGCAGGGCATGTTTGTCGAGGCAGAGGTGTATCCTGCTGGGGCGGGTATGCCGATGAACAGCACCGTCAACACACAAGCCCCACAGATTGTCGAGGGTGCGCAATTTGTGGCAAAAGAGGTCGAGTGGAAATGCATGCCGAGGGCGTATTAGACAAAATGACAATAAACCATTTTCTACGCATTGATGAAGTTATGCTATAATCTAGGCATGATATTAAAAAGGGTAGAATATGGCGAGTTTGTCCAATGTTGACCAAATCACCAACCTGCATAAAAACAATGAATTGCAGCTTTTGTGCTTTCGACTCGAAAAAGACAAAGACCTCTATGGCGTCAATGTCTTTAAGATTCGCGAAGTCATCAAATACAAAGGCGGAATCACGATGATTACGCACAACACGAGCTCGCTTGTCGAGGGGCTCATCACGATGCGTGAACTCACGATTCCGCTGATTGATTTGCGCAAATGGTTCTACTACGACCCGCGCCTGCCGGGGCGAGATTTGCGCCAATACGCAATTGTGCGCGAAAAAGACGATGAAGACATCATCATGATTTGCGAGTTTTCGCGTTGGAAAATCGGCGTGAGAATCTACGAAGCCGACAGGATTCTGAACAAAAAATGGACAGAGATTGAGCAAACCTCTGGACTAAGCACATCAACCACCCAAAACAGCAAGCTCGTGAGCCGCACGCGCTATTTTGACGGCTCGCTCGTGCAGATTGTCGATATTGAAAAAATGCTTGTCGAGGCGTTTCCTTGGATTGAAACCGAGAAAGAAGAGGAGATGAAGCGCCTGCAACGATTCGACATCGACAAAGACATCTTGCTCGCTGACGACTCGCCAAGCGTGCTCAAAACGATGCGCAATATCTTGCAAAATGCGGGCGTGCATCACCAAGACTTCCCCAACGGGCAGCGATTGCTTGATTATATCTTTAGCCCCACAACCAACATCGACAAAATCGGCATGGTGATTACCGACCTCGAAATGCCCGAGGCAAGCGGCTTTGAGGTCATCAAGCAACTCAAGGCAAACCCCGCAACAGCGCATATCCCTGTGGTTGTCAATTCATCGATGAGCGGCAGCAGCAACGAAGAGCTTGCGCGCTCGCTGAATGCCGATGATTTTATCAGCAAATCCCAACCCATGCAGGTCGAGGAATGTATCCGTAAATTTCTGATGAAAAATAAATAAAAAGGAAAAAGCATGCGGCAAACAACGATTCAAAACCCCGTTGCCCTGACAGGAATCGGGCTGCACAAAGGCGTGCCCGTGCATTTGCGCCTCGAGCCAGCAGAGGCAAACAGCGGGCTTGTTTTTGTGCGCACCGACAAAGGCGCGAGCGTACGGCTTCGCCCAGAGGCTGTCGTCGACACGACAATGGCAACGGTGATTGCGGCAGAGGGGCACAAAATCTCGACAATCGAACATCTTTTGTCGGCAATCTATGCGCATGGCATCGACAACCTGCGCATTCTGATTGACAACGAAGAAATCCCGATTATGGACGGCAGCAGCATTGGCTTTTGCATGCTGCTTAGCGAAGCGGGGATTGCGCAGCTCGATGCGCCCAAGCAGGTCATGCGGCTTAAGCGCAAGGTCGAGGTCAAAGACGGCGAGAAATTCGTGCGCATTGCGCCCAGCAACACATGCAGCTTTGATTTTACGATTATGTTCCCGCACCCGCTGATTGGCAAGCANAATCATTATTTTTCCTTTAGCACCAAACGATACAGAACAGACATTGCGAAGGCGCGCACCTTCGGCTTTTTGCACGAGGTGCAATATTTGCGCAGCAAGAATCTCGCGCTTGGCGGCTCGCTNGACAACGCCATTGTGCTCGATGATTCCACGATTCTCAACGAAGAGGGCTTGCGCTATCCCAATGAATTTGTGCGCCACAAAATCCTCGATGCGCTTGGCGACATGGCGCTGCTTGGCTACCCCATCATCGGCGATTATGTCTCGTTTGCGGGCAGCCATGCGCTCAACCACCAGCTGACCAAAGCCATCTTGGAATCCTCGCAAAATTATGAAATCCTCACAATCGGCGAGCACAAAGATTTGAGTTTGCATGAGATTCTCGCGCTAGGCTAAACTTGCAGGACAGCATCATCGAAATCGAACGCGCCCTGCTTAGCGCGATTTTTTTTGACCCGCAATGCTTCGAAGAAGTCTATGCGCGCCTGAATGCGCAAGACTTCTCCTACAANGCACATCAGAGCATCTTCCGCGCGCTCTTGGAGCTGCATGCCTCCGAAATGCCGCTCGATGAAGAATTTGTTCTCAAGAAATCGACATCAAAAGCGCCGATTGAGCGCGAAGAGCTTCTACAGATTCTAGGCACGAATCCCATTATCCAATTTGAGCGCTACATTGACGAAATCAAAGACAGCTCGATTAAGCGCCGCNTGAACCACCTCGCGACAATCATCAANAATCAAACCAACGATGAGGGCAACAGCTCGGAACAGATTCTCGANAACATCGAACATGAGGTCTTCAAGATTTCGCAAGAGAGCACGCAACACGACTTCCGCGAATCCAAAGACATCATCAANGCGACTCTCGAGCTCATCAAGTCCGTCAAGGAACGTGGCAACACGATTCTCATCGGGCTCGACACGGGCTTTAGCCAGCTCAATCGGCTCACAACGGGCTTCAACAANGGCGATTTGGTCATCATCGCCGCGCGCCCCTCGATGGGCAAAACGGCGTTTGCNCTGAACATCGCGCAAAACGTGCTCGAGCACAACAAGGGCGTGGCGATTTTCTCGCTCGAAATGGCGGCAGAGCAGCTCATGCTGCGCCTGCTCTCGATGAAAACCTCGATTCCGTTGCANGACTTGCGCGTGGGCAACTTGGACGATTCGCAACTCTCGCAGCTAAGCGCCGCGACCGATGCCATCGCCAAACGCCCGCTGTTTGTTGACGATGGCGGGCTGCTTGGAATCTCGCTTTTGCGCTCGAAAATGCGCAAGCTCAAGGCGCGCCACCCCGAAGTCGAGCTCGTCATCATCGACTATTTGCAGCTCATGAGCGGCAGCGGCAANCAAGAGAGGCANTTGGAAGTCAGCGAGATTAGNCGCGGGCTCAAGCTGCTTGCGCGNGAATTGCAGATTCCTGTCATCGCGCTTTCGCAGCTCAACCGCTCGCTCGAGGCGCGCAGCGACAAGCGCCCAATGCTNTCCGACTTGCGCGAATCNGGCGCGATTGAGCAAGACGCCGATTTGATTCTGTTCATCTACCGCGATGATGTTTATAAACAACGNGCAGAAAAAGAAAAAGAGGAGCAAGCAAAAAAAGAGGGNAAAAANTACCAATCGACTTTCAAAAAGCGCTCGGAGGAATCCGCCGAAATCATCATCGGCAAGCAGCGCAACGGACCCACGGCGATTGTCGAGCTGATGTTCCAAAACGCGTTTTCGCGCTTTGTCGAGCTAGACGAGCACCCAACGATTGCGCACGACACCACACCCACACGAAACGAAACACAGATTGACCTGCCGCCTTTGTGAAAAAAGCCTCGCCATTTCGCCGCGCCTTGACGCAAACATTCTCGCAGCTCCAACTCATCATCAGCCGCAGAATCTGGAAAAGCGCNCNCAANACGTTCGCGATTCCGCTCTTTGTGGGCTTTGGGCAATGGCTCTTGTTTGGAATNGCGCTGCTNGNCTTGCTTTGTTTGTCGCTTGGGTGGGAATACCATGACTTCCTTGCGTTCAAAAATAGCGGCTATCGGGCGCANATTTCTAGGGTCTATGCCACCGTGCTCAATCAATACGAAAAAACTTCCGATAANGGCACATATCACGTTTTGAAACTTAGAATGAACAATGGCAAGATATTCTACACNACAACGCGAGACAAAATCAAGAATCTNNTGCACAAAGATTTGCGCCTCAATCTCGTGAATAGCAAGGTTGGCTTCTGGGACTACATGCGCGGATTCTACGCGTTTAGCACGCAAATCGAGCTTTTGCCCACAAAGCATGGAATCAAAGAGCGCCTGCGCGCATACATCGCCAAGCANCACGAAAGCCCGATTCTCTCGGGGCTCTACCAAACGCTCTTTCTCGCCGACACCTTGCCCTTCGCGTGGCGCAACAACATCAACGCGCTTGCAATCGCGCATCTGCTCGCAATCAGCGGATTCCACTACGGCGTCCTCTCGCTGCTTGTGCTGCTGCTTGTCTATTTCCCCTACTCCGCGTTGCACAGGCGCTTTTTCCCCTATCGCAACGCGTTTTTTGACATCGGGCTCATCACGCTTGCATGCGGCGGATTCTACTTGTTGCTATTAGAGCACTCGCCGTCTTTTTTGCGCGCGTTTGCGATGGCTCTTTGCGCGTCCTTTTTGGCATTTTGCGGAATCCGCGTTCTCTCGCTGCTCTCTCTCGCGCTCACCGCGCTATTTTTGTTTGCGCTGTTCCCGAGCCTGCTCTTTTCTGTCGGATTCTTGTTCTCCATCGCTGGCGTGTTCTATATTGTGCTTTTTGGGCAATACTACGGCTTCGCGGGGCTCAAAAACCTCTTGTTTTTGCAATGCGGAATCTTCGTCTTTATGCAGCCCCTAACGCATTTCGTCTTCGTGCCCTTTTCGCCCTACTCTGTCCTCGCGATTCCGCTCACGCTCGCCTTTGTCGTGTTCTACCCTCTCTCTATCATGCTCCATCTCGTTGGAATCGGCGGCTTGTTCGATTCGCTATTCTTGGCATTCCTCGATGTCTCTCTCCCCGCACTCAACCTCCCGACCCCGCCCGCACTCTTCGGCGCTTGGGCGCTTTTGTCGTTGCTCGCAATCGCGCACAAAAGGCTGTTTGTGCTCCTCAATCTATTCTGCACTCTCGCTTTTTTGTGGAATTTAACTCTTTTTTGGCTGAAATGAGATAGAATAAGGGCTCTGTTTAGGCATAATTTATGAGGAGGAGAATGTGTCGCTGGGCGAAAGTAGCGGTTATCTGACGCGATTGAAGCAGGGTCTCAAAGACTTCAACGAGCTCGTGGTTTTCGAGCACACCATCTTTTCGTTGCCCTTCACGCTCATCGCGATGTTCACCGCGTCATACAGCTCTGGCGGGTTCGAGTGGTTTGGCTGGCAGCTCCTTTGCGCAGGGCTGCTTGCTGCCGTAACGGCGCGCAATTTCGCGATGGCTTTCAACCGCTATTGCGACCAAAAGATTGACGCGAGCAACCCGCGCACGCTCCACCGCCCGAGCGCCGATGGGCGAATCAGCCGCACAGAAATGCGCATCTTCATCATCGCAAACGCGCTTGCGTTCGTGCTGATTTCGTCATGGATTAACACGCTTGCCCTCGCCCTCTCTGTCCCGTTCCTCGCCATTTTGGCGCTGTATTCCTACATGAAATACTTTTCGTCATTGGCGCACATCGTGCTTGGAATCTGTCTCGGGCTCGCGCCCATCGCGGGCGCTGTGGCGGTGAGCGGGACAATCCCGCTTTGGAGCGTCTTGCTCGCCTGCGGCGTTGTGTTTTGGGTCGCGGGGTTTGACATTCTCTACTCGATTCAAGACATCGAGTTTGACAAACAAAACGCGCTGCACTCGATTCCATCGTGGCTCGGAATGCACAAATCTCTGCTCGTGGCGCGCGGCTGCCATGTCTTGGCTATCGTGTTTTGGTCGGGATTTCTCTATATCTCGCCGCTTAGCGCGCATTCCTATTTTGCCATACTCATAAGCGCCATTATGCTCACGTATGAACATTACCTCGTGGCGCGCAATCTTAGCAACATTCCCAAGGCATTCTTTGTCGTGAATGGCTATTTGGGTGTGGTCTTTTTGATAATATTAACAATGGATATGCTATTATGATAGACGAAAATCGCAAAAAACAAGTTTTAAACGCATTGCAAAATACTTCATGGGGCAGAACCGTTCAAGCCCCGCTCAATCTCGAATTTGCGCCCATAGATGCCGCCGATTCCGAACGAACGAAGGCTTACGAGAGGGAGTATGCGTCGCTTTCAAACGCCGATGCTGACCCATTAGGAGAATATATGAAATACGCTCGTGCAAAAGCGGATTCTCGAGAAGCAGACGATATTGTGCTCAAGCTTCTTGTAACATTGCACTACAAGCTTGACGAAATCAAAAACATTCTGACAGACAATGTGCGCCAATTTGTCAAGCTCGAATCCAAAGAGAGTGTCGAGGCTTTAGGGCATAGCATCATCATCATGCCCAAGCCCATTTTTCGACAAGGTGGGCAATATTACGCGAGGATTGACCTCCCCGTTTTCCCCGAACGTCCGATTCCCATTTTTCTCGAAGCAGCCGACCCCAAGGTCGCGAAAGTCAAGCGGATTCACGAACGCGATGAGCGGGATTGGGATAGCTACATCACCTCGCGTGAGCGCTCTCTCATTCGAGAACTCAAGGGTTTTTAAAGGATACGCATGCAAGAAAATCTCGTTTGGATAACGATTATTGGCATTGTTTGTGCTATCGTTTGTGTCTTAATCTATATTTATATCAGAGACGTAGAAACAACCAAATACTTCAAACAATACGAAAAAAGCATCGATGAGCTCACGCGACAAAACTACCAAAAGGACAAAAAAATCAAGATTCTCGAAGAGCGTCTTGAAGCCCTCGAAAAAGGGCAAGGCGGCAGCGCAGCCATCAATCACCTCTCGCACAATCTCAAGGAGGAAATCCAAACCACGCTCAACCACGCCATTTCTAATGTCTATGCCGAGGTGAACAAGCTCGCCGAAGACGTGCGCGGCGAGCGAGAGACGCTCGATGACAGAATCGTGATGCTCGAAGAGAAAATCAAAGAGGTGGGCTATTTCCCCACGAATCCCAATGGTGTTGATGAAAGCAGGATTATCAGCATGTTCAAAGACGGATACAGTGTCGATGCGATTGCCAAAGAATTGCGCATTGGCAAGGGCGAAGTCGAATTTACCCTAAAGCTCTCGAATCTATAGCCATGCAGTCATTTCTTAACTTTATCGGCAATCTCCTCCTCACATTGTTCCTGCTCGCCATCATCGCGATTGTGCTCGTGGTTGCATTTACGATTCTGACATCTCTGCTCGCCCTCTTTACAGCCCTGCTGCCCATCATCGGCGTTGGAATCTTCATCATCGCCGCCGTGTTTGTCGTCTTGGCGCTCTTTTCTCCCTAGCGCTTCGCGCTTGCGGCATTTATCGCATGTTAAATAAATCATGTTAGAATCCTGCCTATGAGAAAGTTTTTGATTTTTGCCCTTTGTGTGGGCTTTTTGNCAATAGGCTGCGAAGACAAATCACAGAAAAAAACGGGATTTGTTACCAATCTTAACGATTGCGGTGTCGCTTTCAACAATTGCATGTCCGAATGCGGCAGNGGGCGCGATTGCGTCAACAAATGCGAGCAGGCGCGCGGCATGTGCAATTCTCTCCGCATCAGAGGCTGCATGCAAAAATGCAACGAACAATTTGGCAAAGGCACGAGCTCGGCAGAATCGTGCAAGAGAAACTGCCAACAAATGCGCTCGCAATAAGGACTTGCTATGAAACCCATCTGGAAAATCATTCTCGGTGTCGTGCTGCTGCTTCTTGTCATCATCGCGATTCCNTTCACACCGCCGGGCAATGCGCTGCTCAAGCCCTATCTCCAAAGCACGCTCAACACCTATTCCCCGCTTCCGCTCACAATCGAGCGCTTCGAGCTGGGCTTTAGCTCGTTTGGGCTCGATTTGAANGGCGAAGAATCCGTTNCCGTTACGCTCAATGGCACATACTCGCTGCTNTCGCTCTCGCTCGATTCCTACCTCAACCTCAATGTCAAAGACCTCTCGTATGCGTCCAAAGTCGCTGGCATGGANNNNGAGGGCGCGTTTGTCGCCGATGTGCGCGCGCATGGCAATGTCTTTGGCACAATCGAGGTCGTTGGCGAAAGCAACATCGCCGAATCCAAGACCATCTTCCTCGCCACGCTCAAAAGCCTCGACTTCTCGTCTTTAGATTTGCAAATCGAGAATGCCAAAATCCAATCCTTGCTCGCCCTTGTCGCCAAGCCGCCCTATGCANANGGCTTATTGAATGTGAATGCAAAAGTGGCGCAAGATTCCGCACAAGGGCTTGGTGGCGATGCGAGCGTGAAAATCGCGTCTGGGAGTGTCGATGCNGCGCTTGTCAAAAAAGACTTTGGCGCAAGCATTCCCGCCACGCAATTCACGACCAACCTGCTCGCGCATTTCAGCGGCGANAATGTAACGCATGACCTCAAGATTCAATCCAATCTCGGCAACATCACGACAGACGGCACGACCAACATCAACACNNTNGCCACAGATTCCAAGTATGCCGCCGCGCTAAGCGACCTCGCGCCGCTCACGCCGCTCGTGCAAATGCCCATTCGCGGCGATTTGCAAATCTCGGGGACANTCAAGGGCGACCAAAAGTCGCTGCTTGNCGATGGGCAGACCAACCTNGCGCAGTCCAAGACCACCTATCGCGCCAGCCTTGTCGAGTTTGCGCCCGCAAATGTCGACATCGACTTGCAATCGCTCAATCTNGAGCGGCTCTTGTATATGCTCCATCANCCCATCTACACGCAGGGCTTGCTCACGCTCACCGCGAAGTTGAGCGATTTCAATGACGGAATCTCGGGGCAAGTCGCGCTCGACATTCCCAACGGCAAGCTCATGAATGCCGCGATGAAGCAAAGCTTCGACCTCGACATGCCCACGACAAGCTACACATTCAGCGCCGCGAGCACGCTCCACAGGGGCGCGGGCGAGCTGCTCACCTCGTTCAAAAGCAATCTTGCCAACCTCATCATCGACAAAGCAANCTTCACGTTGCAGCCCGCCATCACGCTCAAATCGCCCTATCAGCTCGGCTTGCCCGACTTGAGCAAGCTCCAATTTGCAAGCGGCATGCCATTGCAGGGCAAAATCGACAGCCANGGCGATGTGAGCNTCGATAGCGCGGGCTTNNTCGCCACGTTTGTCAGCGACACGCTCGGCGGCAACATCAACGCCACGCTCAACAACAACCTCTTCAAGGCGAACCTTAGCAAGTTGCGCAGCGAAGAGGTGTTGCGCATGCTCACATACCAGCCCTTCTTCCTCTCCGAAGTCAATGGCGCNCTCGAATACGAGCTGCTTAGCAAACAAGGCGTTCTTGACGCGAAGCTTAGCAATGGCAGGCTCGCAGAATCGAACCTCACCAAGCTCGTTTTGCCGCTGCTCAANGTCGATTTGACGCGCGAAGCCTACGAAGAAGCGAGCCTCAAGACGCGCATCAACGACAAGATTCTAAGCAACGACATCAATTTCGCTTCGCACAACACATCGATTGTCTCAAAGGGGCTCACGCTCGACACGGCGGCGCAGAAAATCGATGGAATCTTGACGCTTAGCATCAAAGAAAAGCCAACGAACATCACCATTTCAGGCAATCTCAACAGCCCCAAAATCAGCGTTGATGCCGTGAATCAAGCGATTGACAAGGCAAAAGAGAAAGCNGGAGAAAAGATTGAACAAGCCATCGACAAAGGCTTGCAAAAGCTAAGCCCCGAGCAGAGNGAGGGCGTCAAAAACCTTTTGCAAAACATTCTGCAAAAGCCTTAACCTGCCATTAATCTATGGTGTGCTAGAATCAGCGCTTATTTTAGAAAAAGGACGAGAAATGTTAGAAGGCATCATTAGAGAGAGTGTTTCTAAGGCAGCGGCAAAAGCGCTTAGGAAGGATGGTTATCTAATTGCGAACATCTATGGCAAAGGGCAGCCCAACATTCATTGCGCGTTTAAAGTCAATGATTTTATCCGCTCGCTCAAGGCAAAAGACCATGTCATTTTCCCTGTCAAGGTTGGGGGCAAAGAGTTGCGCGTTGTGGTGCAAGAATACCAGCGCGACCCTGTTACAAACGCCATTTTGCATGTCGATTTGATGCTCGCCCAACATGGCATCGAGGCGCGCTATTCCGTCCCAATGGAGTTTAGCGGCACACCAAAAGGGCTCAAAGACAAGGGCGCGCTCATGATTTCCAAGAAGCGCATTCGCGTCAAATGCACCCCCGAAAAGCTTCCCACGCATTTTGCGCTCAACATCGCTCCTTTGGGCGTGGGCGATTCGCTGCTTGTGCGCGACATCGCGCCTGTCGATGGCGTGCGCATTCTCGATAGGGCAGATGTTGCCGTTGTGGGCGTTGTCAAATCGCGCTAGATGTTTCTTGTTGTCGGCTTAGGGAATCCGGGCAATCAATACCACAACACCCGACACAACGCGGGCTTCCTCGCAATCGACTGCTTCGCGCAATCTCTGCGCGCAAGCGGTCATGCATGCATTCCTCAAACATCTGCCGCCTTCAAAGGCGAGCTGCTCAAGTGCCACGACTGGCTCTTGCTCAAACCCCAAACCTTTATGAACTGCTCGGGAGAATCCGTGCTCGCTGTGCGCAATTTCTACAAATGCGATTTCGTCTTGGTCGTGCATGACGATGTCGATTTGCCGCTTGGCGCATTGCGATTCAAGCTTGGCGGCGGCAGCGGCGGGCACAACGGCTTGCGCAGCATCGATGGCGCGATTGGCAACACATACCACAGAATGAGAATCGGCGTTGGCAAATCGGCGATTCTCCCCACAGCGAGCTTCGTGCTATCGCCCTTTTTGAGCGAAGAAATCCCAACCCTCACCCAAACATTGCAGCACGCAACAAGCGCGCTCCAAGCGCTGCTTTGCGCAGGAGAATCATGGGAAAAAGTCGCCTCACTTTATAGCTTGAGCATGAAATGAAAGCATTCTGGTTTGTCGCGCGCTATTATCTCAAATATTTTTGCGTCATCACGGCTGGCTTAGGGCTGTTTTTTGTCGGCATCGATGTGCTCAAGCTCGCCTCCGAGCTGCCCGATTCGGCGAACCTGCTCATTTTGTTTATTCTTTATGATTTCGCCTATGCGCTTGGCTTTATTCTGCCCATCTCAATCCTGCTTTCCGAAGTCATGGTTCTCTCCGTGCTCTTGCGCAACAACGAGTTTGCTGCCCTGCTCTCGCTTGGGCATTCCAAACGGCAAATCGCCCTGCCCATTTTCGTTTGCGCCGCGCTGCTGCTGACGGCATTTGTCGCGCTCAACGCCACGCCGTTTGCGTATAGCAAAGAAGAAGTCGACCGCATTATTAATAAAAATTTCACAAATAAAAGCAAGCAGGAAATCCTCGTGAAGCACCAAAACAACTATATCTATTTCGACAAAGTCTATCCTTTCACCAAGCGCGCCGAGGGAATCCGCATCTACACGCTCAACAACAACACGCTCACGCGGCTCGTTCAGGCAACAAACGCGATTTTCGTCAACAATGAATGGCAGCTGCTTGAGGTCGTTCTTTTTGATTTCAACGAGGGCGCGAAGCTTGGCGACATTGCATATAGCCAAACCAAGCTCCCTCGCCTCGAAATCCTCAAGGGATTCAAGCCCAAAATCTTGGACATCATCTACGAAAAAAGCGATTCTGTGTCTATCCTAGACGCGTTCTCCTCGCTGCTGTTTCTCCAAAACCAAAACATCGATTCGACCAAGATTCGCGGCATTCTCTATTCTCTCGTCTTTTTCCCATTTTTTTGCTTCCCCATGCTCGTGATTTTGTTGCGCTTTATGCCGCTCACGGTGCGCTATGGCGAGTTGAGCTGGTTCGTGTTTGCGTCCATTCTGATGTCGCTCATGGCTTGGGGCGTCTTTTTCGCGCTCTCGCGCTTTGCTATGAGCGGGTTTATCCACCCCGAGTGGGCGTTTGTGCTGCCTATGTTTTTGTGGTTTTTGCTCGGTTTTGTCGTTGCTTTGCGGCTGAATAGGTATGAGGGGTAGAATTGCTTCTCGTTGGTGATGTTTCGCTTCGCTCGACATGCACAATGGAAATTTTTGCATGCGCCCTTTTTGTCATTGCGAGTGAAGCGAAGCAATCAACAGGCACAGAATCCCCATGATTCTAGCTTCGCACACGGTTGCTTGCCACGCTCGTTGCACTCGCTCGCAATGACCCACCCCCTGCCCCCTCCGCAAGGGAGGGGGAAGAATCCCACAATAACAAAAATGGCAGAATTGGAGGTGCGACTTTAGTCGCACTTGGTGTGCGATTCTTGTTTGTGTGCGCTCAATTCCGCACCTCCAANTGGANTCCATCTTGTCATGTTGAGCGTNAGCGAAACATCTCTTTCAGATTCCANGTTGCTTTGGATTCCCTCTAGTTNTCATNTTTATCCTTGTGATTCTGAACGTGGCTTTTTTCTTCAAGGGGGACAGGGGGCTAGTTTGCGTACACCCCCCCCCATTCCATCTTTGAATCGCCAATACTTTGCATTTGCTGCTCGTTTGTCGCTTTGCGCCAAACGCTGCTTTTACCCCCAACCCCTGCACGCTCTTCTTCTTGGCTAGTAAGACAGAATCCAAAGCGGCGCTGCGTGAGCTACGCTAGCTTGCGCGCGCTTTTTATTGGGCATTGTTTGCGTTTTTGTTGGGGATTCTTAGAGAATCTGCTATTGTCATTGCGAGGCATAGCCGAAGCAATCAAACGTGTTGGGATACTCTTTGGGATTCTTTGCCTGTTGGTTGCCACGCTCGCTGTGCTCGCTCGCAATGACGGATAGCAAGAATCTTTTGGGAGCTTCCAAATATTAGAAATGTTTCGCTAACGCTCAACATGACAATGAGAATCTTTGGAGGTGCGACTTTAGTCGCACTCATTCATGATTTTATATGTGCGCTCAATTCCGCGCCCTGAATCGCATAAAGGATTAACTTGGCACAATCGTGTTTTTACGCGCTGTTTTTTGGAGAGACCATAGCAACAAAAAGAGAAAGAGCATGTAGATGAGATTTAGTGTTTCGGGGGTGGAGGAAGCGCCACCGCAACATAACAGCTTGACATTTCCAATAACAAAAAGGCACATTTCGCCGCTTTTGTTTTCTATGAGTTTGCCTAAGATTGGTAGGATTGAGGTGGGGTTGGAGAAGAGCATTATGGTAGTAATAACATAAGCAATAAAAACCGTGTAGGTTCTTGATTCCATAAAATATATAAATGGTAAAGCCATAATTTTTATTATTTTAGCATAGAATATGATATATAGAACAAGAGAAATAACAATAAAACACAAGAAACAAACAGATAGAACATAATAGTTGAACAACATATAACCTACAAGCGCAATAGGTATAATATAGGTCAAAATAATTGCGAAACAATTTTTAATAATTTTTGAACATTTGCAACAAGATTCCCCCAATGTGAATTTAGGACGCAATAAAAATAAAATTGATATGATTATAAATATAACAGAAACCAAAGTCTCTGATATGTTTATATATTTATTTTCAATAGCACATTTCGCGATACCAAACAATGCAATCAGAAAAATAACATTATTTAGAATCATCAACAAATTTGTATGATGGTCAGAGGTGAGGCGATAGCAATAGAGTTGAATTTCATCGATAAAATCTTTTCCATTGCTTAAAAGGAACTTGAACATGTCTGAACATTTGGAATTTTTTACTTCCTCTTTTCTTTTATATTCCAATTCAAGCTCTTTAGCATAAAGTTCCATTTTGTGGAAACGAGAAGCATCAAGTAGGTTACTTCCCCTAATTAGTCCGTCTTTTATGTTTTTAAAAACATTGCGAAACTCCTCGCTCGTTTGGGCTTTATCTTTATCGCTACTATTTATTATAGATACGAATTGTTCAAATTCAAAATCAAATAAATTGGTACCCGTTAAATTGATACTCCCATCAAATATAGTTTGAAAAAAGCAAGGAATATCTTGGATTGTTGCAGCTTCTTTTGATGTCCTCTTGAATTTAGTTTTATAGAAATGTGCATTTTTATGAAATTCACCTAGTTTAAATTCGGCAACATCTTTAAAATCAGTATCATCAAAATATGTATTATCTTCAAATACTGTCTCCCTAAATGAAGCTTCTTTCTCAAAAGTTGCTAGAGAAAAGAATGCCTTACTTTTAAAAATAGAGCTCACAAAACTGGTATCATTTTTAAAGATAGATTGTTGAAAAGAAGCGCGCTCAAAAAATACCGTGTCGTCAAAATAAGCACAATAGTTGCGGCTGAAATTATCAAATGTGCGTTTATCAAATGTGCAGTTATCAAAAGTTATTTTTTTCTCGATACACATTTTTGCTATAAATACGCCTTCCTTAAAAGAACATCTTCTAAAAACAATATTCTGGCTAAGTGCAGTATCCATACCCGTCTCTTTTATTAGCTTTACGGTAGAATTAAAAACACACCTTACCATAGTTAAACTATATAAATTAAAAATTTTGGGACTACGAATTTCATCAATGATTATTTCATCGCCCTTATGAACAGGAGAAATACGATAAGAATTTTCTCCCGGGGGTTCATCAATTTTATATTCGTATGGCTTTAAGTTAAAAGCTTGTGCTATCTTAAATGAATCTAAGCAAATCGTGAATGTTTTTTGAACAATATTTTTATTATTATTCAATTTATCATCATTTAATGCAGCAAAAACCCGACAAGCTTCCAGAAGAGCATATTTACCCTCTGTATTCAATATAAAACGAATATTCCCTCTCAACAAATTTACAAAATTATGATAAAAACAAATGCAAGATAAGGCTCGTTCTGTATCAGTGTGAACCTCTATCCAAAATGGAAAATGCAGTATCTCATGAAAATTGCTTGTATCATATTCTATAAGAACGGAGGAAGTAAAATCCTTGTCCATTCCATTGATAACTCGACTATCATAATATATTTTGTTTGGTTCTATTTCATCATCTTCACCATCATCTTGCCATTCAATAAAATTTTGATAGTCCAAAATATCCTGTTCTGTATAAATTTCATACTTACAACAATCACGAACAGAATGTATAAGAGATTGTGTGCTATTTCTGTTTTCTTGGATAGATTGTAGAAGTTCCTGTATGTTATTGTGTCGTTCCGATAGTTCCCACTCTACATACATATCCTCCTTAATTGTGGTTATTGTTGCTTTATCTATCGGTTGCCCATACGGTTCATATCTTTTAATCTTTATATATTCTTCTTGCAATGGAATTTCTAGTGCAAATTCTCCATTTTCTAATCTTACAATTCTCATGATTTTCTCCTGTACGAAATAAAATCATCAAAAGGCTCTCAATTTGTGAGCTGCAAGGCGATAGAAGCGCGATTTGTGCGTCTTAAGATATTTCGCGTTGCTCAAACTCACTCTATTCTACCACAAATTGGAGCAAAATACAATAATAAAGAGGGGGCTGATGCTGTGGAGGCTGGATTCGCCTTGCAATGATGTTGGGGGTATAATTTCGGTTGCACACGTGGAATCGTGAATGAGTGCGACTAAAGGCGCGCCTCCGATTGTCGCTGGGCAAAGTGAAATATTTCTGCTCTCTTGTGTTGTGAGATTCTTCAGCCGCAAGCGGATTTGGAATGACAAAACGGGGGTTCTTTGCTTGTTGATTGCCACGCTCGCGCTGCTCGCTCGCAATGACAATTGGAGTCTTGTCATGTTGAGCGTGAGCGAAACATCTCTTGAGATTCCAATCTCTTTCTTTTTCGTCAAGGGGGACAGGGGGCTTAATTGCGAAGCA
>JAAVGZ010000080.1 GCA_014799985.1 Helicobacter sp. | reverse complement strand
TCGTCAAGGGGGACAGGGGGNCTACTTGCGAAGCGNCCCCCTTATCCCCCTTNNCAATCCCCCAAACCCCNNCACGCNNTTNAANTGATTGNGNTNCNCNNGNATTATGTCATNNTCCACAGCGCTTCGTCTATGTTAATATGAGAACATAGACNTGCGCGCTGTGGTNGGGNANNCTAGNATNNNTGAGCAATGGAGAATCAAAGATNGCAGAATCTTCAAAGCGGCGCTGTGCTNTGGCTTCGCCATAGCTTTGCGCGCGCTTTTTCTGGGGATTCTTTGCAACTAGCTATCTGTCATTGCGAGCGAGCAGCGCGAGCGTGGCAATCAACAGGTAAAGAATCCCGAGCGAGCGTTCAAAGACGGTTGATTGCTTCACTAACGCTCGCAATGACACAGCGGAGGTGCGGTTTTAACCGACCCAATCACTCACATCAAAATCCACCAATGTTTGCAGAATCTCGATGTCCTTTGCGAAGGTTTCTTGCAGCCTCTTGCGGCATTCTGTTGGCATGTCCTCCTTTTTGCCCGTTAGGTTTTCGCGCAGTTGCAAGATTTTTTGCCGCTCCTCCGCACTCACGTCGCCAAGCGCAAGCGCTTCTTCGCGGCGCACGTGGTTCATGAATGTGCTAAATCTGTCGCCAAAATAATCGCGCAATTCCTTTTGCACAGCTGCGCTCACCACATTTGGGCTCGCGTGAATCGGCGCATTTTGCGGCACAAAATCTGTGTTTTGCAGCCCCAAGAAGCGGTAGATTCGATAAAGCGGCTCGAGATTGTCTCGCGTCAAAGATTCGGATTTTAGNCATAGAATCTGCTNGCGCGGGAAAAAGTCGAGATATTCGAGGAGCTGCTTGGCATAAAAGCCCCTGCCTGTGTAGTCAAAAGGCTGAATCTCTGCCCAGATTCCTTGCGATTGCGCGATTCGCTCTTTTTCGTGCGCGAGCGCTTGTGCAAAGCCAAGCGTCTCGAGCCCCTGTAACGCNGTGAAGCGGTAGTTTGCCCACGCGCGCTCCACGGGGTTGCGCAACATAAANACAAAGCGCATCTGCGGAAAGTCTNGCGCGATTNTTCGCGCGACATGCGCGCCGCCATAGAGATACGAGCTGCTGCGCTCGCCGATTGCAACNCAAGCGCTTGGCACGTTGGCGAAATATTCTTGCANNTACCAATCTCGCCCTTTTGCATATTCCCAACTTTTATAGTAATAATGTGGCTCGGGGATTCGTTGTTGNGGCAGATAGATTTCTGCATGTTGGATAAGGAGCTCATAGAGATAGCTCGTTCCGCCAGCGGCTGTGCCGCCAATGATGAAGTTTGGTTCTCTCATGCCGCCCCCTTATGCCACAAGGGGCAGGGGNNCATGGAATCTANNTTGTGTTGCCCCCCCCCCCCCATTTTATTATTTGTTGTTTGCATTGTTTCTCCGATTGTTCGTGCGGGAACGCCCGCCACTTTGGAATGTGGAGCGACGTCATGATTGACAAAGCTGCATGCGCCCACAACGGCGCCTGTGCCAATCCGCACACCTTGCGCGATGATGGTGTTGGGACCAATATAGCAACCATCTTCGATGACAACGGGCGCATAGTCATAGGATTCTTGCCCNTGCGAAATCGCCCATTTGACNCTATTGTGCGTGTAGATATGCACGCCCGCCGAGATGCTGCAATGGCTGCCAATCGCGAGCCCACCGCTGCCATCGAGAATGCANAATGGACCNATGAAAGTATGCTCGCCCACCTTGACATCGCCAAAGATATAGACAGAATCATAGCAGCTGCTATTGCCCCCAAAGCCGCATTGCTGCGCCTTTTGCCATCTATCTACCACATATTCTGATAGGGGCAAAATGCGATTGTAGCGCGCCTTTTTGCGGTNGGCGAGAAACGAAAACAGGCGCGCGAAGAATCGTGCGCTTTGGCGTTGTCGGTGTTGCATGTGTGCCCCTATGCGCCGTCTTTTGCGAAAAATTCAAAGCGAAAATAGCCCGTTTTGGGGCTCGCGGGGCTGTCCTCGACTTCGTAATGAATCACGCCCTGAATGAGCCAACGNCCATGCGCGGGCAGCTCGACAGGTTGGCTGCGCAAAAGAGCGCCATCGGGCGCGAAAGTCAGAATCTGGTCGCTCTCTTTGGTGTGCGGGCGGGTCAGCAGCGCTTCAATGCCCACAACTCTNGGCAGCGGCGCGCNCTCGCGAGNCTCGATGCGAAACGCAAAGCCTTCGGGAAANGCGAGCGAATCGAAAGACGCGGCNATGTTTTGCGCGCGNGAGTGGCTCGCGGCTTGGGGCGGGTTGGCAGATGGGCTGGTAGAATCGATTCCTTGCCACACGAGCCGATAGCGCGCCGTGAATTGCTTTTGCTCCTCTTGGATTGTGTTGATGAGCGCATCGGCTTCTTGGTAGCTCGCNAGGAAGCTGTCGTCTCGCTGCACGGGGTTTTGGAGCGCGAAATAGACCGTCCAAACGATGAGCAGCACGACAACGCCGATGAAGCCCGCGATAGAGAGGGGCCAGAAATTGAAGGGTTTAGCGGACATTCTTTTTCCTTAATAAAACAAACACAAAGAGCCCGAGCAGCGTGAGTGTCATCACATAGAGCACAATGCGCGTGGTCGATTCGACTGCTTTGGTCTCGGGGACATATTCATTATCGAGTTTGATGTTTTCAGCCAAAGCGAGCTCCTGCACAAGCGCGATATAGCCATTGAGCAAGAAAGCGGCGATGCTTGATTGGTCGAGTTCGGAATCTTTTTTGGGAATCAGCGGGACGATATAGTCCCAATAAATATTGTTTGCAGAAATCTTGGCGAGCAGAGATTCTGTGCCTTTGATGTCGATTTTTTTTTCGTTGCGTATGAATAAGATATAAAGATGAGGCGAGCGCAAATGCTCCGNGATGGCGCTTTCTAACGATTCGATGCTTTGTTCTTGTAGGCTTTCTAGTGCGATAAGATATACAGAGATGCCGCTTTTTTCAAAGACCTCTGCGCCTAGATTGTTGATAAAGGGGTGGCTGGCGGGAAAGAGCTGGTTGTCATTGTCGAACACAAAGCCTCGCCCAAGCCAATGTGGCTCGAGGGGCTGTGCAAACGCTGCCGCAAAGACCCCCGCCAAAACCACAAAGAAAATGCGCATGTTAGCCAAGGAAAACTTTCCCGGGCAAGAACGCAACGACAATCGACAGAACGACAATTACCGCATTGACGAGAAATAGGGTTGTTTCCAAGCCTGTGTATTTCATCTTAGCCTCCTTATTGTACTTTGTAGTACTTGTTCATGTCGCCACCATTCATACGAATCGAGCTGCTTTGCTCGACCTTGTATGGAGTGAGCGCCTCGCTGCTTTGTGTGATGATTGCGAGAGTGCCAAGCCCCGCTACGATTGCGAGCAAAAGCACAACCGCAATCGCAAGCCCTGTGAGCCCATTTAGTCCAAATAAACCGTTCATCAACTCCTCCTTATTCTCGGATTGTTTTGAGGTATGCAGTCAATGCTTTGCGTTGAATCTCTGATACCATAGGTTCGCGGAACGATGGCATTTGTCCGATATGTCCTTTTTTGCCTCGCGCAAACACTTCTGCCAAGAAGGTTTCATCGCCATAGGTCGAGAGGTCAACGCCCAAGCCGTCCATTCCTTTGCCATCTGGTCCATGGCAAGCCGAACATGTGGCTTCGTCAAACATCGCCCTGCCTTTGCTCACAAGGTCGGGATATTTGGTTTTGCCAATGGTTGAGATGTCTTGCATCACAAATGCGGCAATCGCTTTTGCATCTTCGGCGCTCACGCTGTCTTTGAGCGGAGCCATTTCGCCAAGCGGATAGTTCAAGCCCTTGCTTCCGTTCATGATGACATTGACGATTCCCTCTTCTGTGCCCCATGTTGTGAGGTCTGCTGCGCGGTTGTTCATTCCGTTGCCTGTTTCACCATGGCATTGTGCGCATTGCAACAAGAAGAAGTTCCCCCCCATTTTTTGCAAATCTGCCTCGCTTGCGTTGGTCATTTTGTTTGCAAGTTTTGCTTGGAAAGATTCCACTTCTTCGTTGTATTCACCGAGTTGTGAAAACCCTTGCAAAGGGTAAATCCAAGCGCAATATGCAATTGCCCAAATGGCAAGCACCAAATAGCTTGCTGCCCAACCAACAGGAATATCGTTCGTAAATTCACGAATGCCGTCCCATTCCTCTGTCGTGAGCTGCCCATCGGCTTTGCTGTGTTTCATTTTGCCAATGAGTCGACCAGCAATCGCCACTGTTATAGCCAAAATGATAATCGCCCCAATGAGGCTTATCAGATTTTTGCTATCACTCAAATCTAGCCATTCCATCTAGCTCTCCTTTTTATTGTTTTGAGTATCGCGCGATTCGATGACGCTATCATCAAGCCTATCATCGAGTGCAAGACGCGAATATTTTTCATAATCAAACCCTTTGCGCTGACTGCNATAGAGGTGAAAGATGTAGCTCACCAACGCCACAGTCAGAATGAGGGTGCAGAACCAATACGCATACCCTTGCACAATGCGGATTGTTGCTTCGTCCATGTTATTCCGCCGGCAAAGGTCTGCGAACGCTGTTGAGGCTATTGAGATAAGCGATGAGCGCTACAATCTCGGGAATCTTGCCTCCGGCAACAGCCGCTTTGACTTTTTCGTCTTTCATGTCTGCTGCGATGAGCTTTGCTTCTTCGAGAATAGANGCTTTTGCTTCATCGAGCGAGCCAAGTTTTGTCGAATGCGGAATCGCGGGGTTGTCATACGGAACGCTAAACACAACTTTGTTGGTGTAAGCCTCTGCATAGGCTGTATCCACATCGATAATCTTGGTGTAGAGATGCTTGTATGCGGGCATAATCGAACCNGGAACAACCACGAGAGGGTCCCACATGTGCGCTTCATGCCAATCGGTTGTACGATAATCTCCTACGCGATGCAAATCGGGTCCTGTGCGCTTGCTGCCCCACAAGAATGGGCGGTCATACGCATATTCACCGCTGTAACTGACTTTGCCATAGCGGTCTGTTTCGATTTTGAACGGACGCACGAGCTGTGAATGGCAAGCATTGCAGCTTTCTTTGATATAGACTTGTCTGCCTGCAACCTCNAGCATTGTGTAGGGCTTGAGCCCTTCAATGGGGCGNGAGGCTTTTGCGAAATCGGGAAGAATCTCGACAAGCCCTGCAATCGAAAAGAGCACCAGCACCATTACGGTGAAGAAAAAAGGATTTCTTTCTAGCCAATGAAACATGAGACCTCCTTAACCAGCCATAGGTGTGGCAAATTTGGATTCCGCATCGGTTTGTTTTGCTGCTGTGATGGTCATGATGATGTTGTATGTGAACATCAAGAAGCCAACCAAATAGAGCAAGCCGCCGATGGCGCGAATGTAGAAATACGGAATCAACACATTGACNGTGTCGATAAACGAGTAGATGAGAGTTCCAAAGGAATCAGTTGCACGCCACATCATACCTTGTGTGATACCCGCAATCCACATGCTTGAGAAATAGAGGACAATCCCAGCGGTTTGAATCCAGAATTGCATATCCATAAGGGATTTTGANTAGATTTCTCGNTTGAAGAGTCGGGGTGTCATGTGATACACAGCTGCGATGATTGTGAAGGCAACCCAGCCCAATGCCGCGTCATGGACGTGTCCGATAATCCAGTCTGTGAAGTGCGCAAGCGCATTGACAGATTTGACAGATTGGATAGGTCCTTCGAGTGTGGCAAGCATATACCAGGTGCTTGCGAGCACAAGGAATTTGATGAGCGGAGAGCGCGCGAGTTGGTCCCATTGTCCGCGCATTGTGAGAAGCATATTGACGGCAGTTCCCCACGAGGGCAGAATGAGCACAACAGAGAAAACAGAGCCAAGAGTTTGCATCCAGTCAGGCACGGTCGAATAGATGAGGTGGTGTCCGCCTGCCCAGACATACACGAAAATCAAGCTCCAGAATGAGAACAAGGTGAGCTTGTATGAGAAGATGGGCTGACCTGATTCTTTGGGCAAGAAATAGTAGATGAGCCCNATNACGGCTGATGTGAAGACAAACGCCACGGCGTTGTGCCCNAACCACCATTGCACCATTGCGTCATTTGTCCCTGCATAGAACGAAATGGAATGGAAAATATCGCCTGTGCCTGCAACGAAATAGGTTGGAATCGAGAGATTGTTGAAGATGTACAATGTCGCAATTGCCACAAAAGTTGCCATGAAATACCACAACGAGATATAGACGGTTTGTTCGCGGCGCACAGCCATGCTACCAAAGAGGCTAATGCCCCAAAGCACCCACACAACGACCACGAGCAAATCGAGAGGCCAAACGAGCTCTGAATATTCTTTGGATTGCGACATACCCGCAAACAGCGAGAGAACCGCAAGCACCATAAGAGCGAGATAGACCCAGAAATGCAACAAGCCCACAATTCTCAAGAATGGGTGCTCGTAGTAACTGATTTTGAGCACTCGTTGCCCAAGATAATACCAACCAGCCCAGATTCCACTCAAGGTAAATCCGTAGATGATACCATTGGTGTGGAGTGGGCGCAGACGACTGAACGTGCCGAACTCACCAGCGAGATAGTTGAGACTTGGCGATGCCATTTGAAACGCGAGAACCACGCCGATGAGCATTCCAACAATCCCAAAGATGAGGGTCGTAAACAAAAAAAGCTTTGCCACGGTGTAGTCGTATTCGGGCAATGCCTTTGTAGTACTTCCAACGCTTTGCATACATTTCCTCCTTTTGCATTAGGGTTTCCTAAGAGTACACCCTGCAATTGTAGGCAAGCGCGTATGAAAAAATGCTTAAGTTTTGGAGAAAAATCGCAACTTTATGGAATCATTATTTCTTGTTTACCAAACTTTAATATTTTGGGGCTACAAGAGCGAGAGCAATGCTAGAACTGACTCTCGACAATCGCTGTGGTAATCCAGCCTTGAATGTATTGCTGAATATACGCAACGACTTCTTTGTGCTGCCGCGAGGGCGGGTCATAGACGGCGATTTTGTCCGAGAGCTTGACATTGTCGACGGTAACGAGCTCAAAGGGGTTATCGCCCTTGAGTGCGCATTTNTGAGCGACATCATCGCAATGGTGGATGCAGATTCCAATTATGGGCTTTTTCATCTCCCATGCCAGCCGAATTTGGTCGAGCACAATCTCGCGTTCTGATGTGTGCGAGCCAATCATGACGACCATGCATTGCGNGACTTCGAGGTTTCTAATCGTCCATTGTTTGATGGCTTCTTTGCCACGTTTTGCGACAAGCTCCCATTGCTGCGGAGTGAGGATTTTCTGCCCTACGATATTTGGAAGTTCAGGAGTGAGTTTGTAGATTCGCCAATGGTCTTCTTTGCCATCAAAGCAGTANAACACACGTTGNTTTTTGTCTTTTGNGCCGACATTTTCCACGCCATCGAAGATACTCATCGTGCCCTCCTTAACTCATGGTGGCTCGAGGCGGAATTGAACCACCGACACGAGGATTTTCAGTCCACTGCTCTACCACTGAGCTACCGAGCCATAAAGAAGTGGCAGAATGCTACCACTTCTTGGCTTTAAAAAAGTTTAAGAGGGTGTTGGCGCTATCGTTTGAGCGCAATGGCTTCTTTAATCAGGTCATCGCCTGTCGTGAACGCCTTTGCGTTGAACGAATAGCCGCGTTGGAAGACGATGAGCTCGGTGAGNGCGTCTGCGATATTCACGTTGCTGTATTCAATCATATCGTCTATCACNTGCCCAAATTTGAGCCCGCCGCTGTTTTCGTCCCAGCCGAGCAGGGGTGGTCCGCTTAGCATTCCGACTTGCCCGCCAAAGCCCTGAACATCGAGAGAAAAGAGGTTGCCCCCGACTTTTTTGAGCCCTTGGTCATTCACAAACGCGGTGATTCCAACGCGCCCCATGACTTCTTGCCTGCCGTTGTCGAAGTTGAGCTGAATGAATCCGTTGCTATCGAAGCTGACGGTTTGCAATCGCCCCGCGCCAATGCCGTCTTGGGTTTGGTCGACGAAGCTTGATGCCTCGCCCGTAAAGGCTGTGGTTTGTCGNCCATCGACACCGCTAAGGTTCATCGCCAAGTTGCCGCCGATAAAGGGGATATTGATGGGTCCTTGGTCGATGATGTTGCCGCCATCGAAGCGTAGCTCGCTCTCGGTGTAGGCATCGCTAAAGTTGGTTACGCCATTGCTGCCGATAATCGAGGTTTTGACAGCCCAAATCTCCTCTTGCCCGCCAACGCCGCCAGCCTGTTTGAGGTAGAATTGGTTGCGCAAATAGTATTTGTTGCCCTGCTCATCGAAGATGTCGTTGCTGTATCCATAGCTAGGCACGGTAACCGCAGAGCCCACGATTCTGCTGTTTTTGTCTTCTTGCAAATTGCCTGTGGGCGCGCGCAAGTTATAGCTATCGGTTGTGAGCCCGAGCGCCTTGGCAAACGAGCCTTCGATACCAATGGGCATGTCTGTGTCTGTCGCGTTGCTAATCACGAAGCTCGAGCCCTCGAATCCGCTGCCATCATCGGTGCGCTGCACATCGAGCGTGAGCCCAGAAGCGGCGAGCAAATCGCGCAATTGCGCCACGGTGCGGAATCCTTGCGCCGTAACATTGCCCTCTGCATCAATCGCGTCATCGCCATACACGAATCGCGTTACATTGGGGTTGGCGATGTATTGCGGGTTGCTGTCGCTAATGTTTTGCTCGGGGTCGAAATCGGGATTCTCAACCTGCGCAGGAACGCGGATATTGAATGCCTTGTTTGCGGCGACATCGAGCGTGTTGCCGCTGCCGTTTTTAAATGAGTTCCAATCTTGCTCAAACACGGCATCGAAATTCACCGAGCCGTCCATGTTCGCAAACGCGTTTGCGAGGGTTTTGTTGTTCTCTTTTTCGCCGCGGTTGAGGTTGAACGCGAGGTTAATCTCGGTCGTGATGTTGGGGCGATAATACACATCTTTTGGAATCTGAATCGGCGAAAGCTCCGAGCCGGTGAGCGCGGCGATGTCTTGTTCATAGGTCGTTCCGCCGATGAATGTGCCATCTTCACCGATTTTGCCGAGGTTGATTCCATACAGATAGTAGCCATCGCTATTGACGAGATAGCCTTCGGAATCGCGCGTAAACTGCCCGTTGCGCGTGAAGAAGTTTTGTTGGCTCACTGTGAGCTGTGGGTTGAGGACATCGAATGTGCCCTCCGAGTTTTTGCCCACGGTAATCCAGCCTCTGCCCGAATAGGCGAAGTGGAACTCGCCATTGCTGCTTTTGTATGTCCCATCGCTTGTGTCTGTGGGTGTCGCCGCGACAGCAACGCCATAGTTGTAGTCGTTGCTAATCGGCGAATTTGCATTTTGGCTCAACTTCGCGATGAACGATTTGAACTCCGATGTGTTCGCTTTGTAGCCCACAGTGTTGGCGTTAGAGATGTTGTTTGATGTTACATCAAGCCCGACTTGATGTGTGAGAATCCCGCTCACGCCGTTAAAAAGTGTCGCATTCATTGTTGCCTCCTCCCATTGTTATGCTGGTTTTGCGTAGAATTGTGTCGCGCCAAGCATTTGGAAATGGTTGTTGTTCGAATCGGTTGTGCCGAGTTTGATGAATGGGATTCCGTTTTGGAACGCCACACCCATGACCTCGCCGCGCCCAATCTTGGTTGTTTTCGCGGTTTTGCCATCGCTCTCGTAATTATACTCGGCAGAAATCGAGTATCCGCCCGCCTTGACATTGTTGCTACTTTGGTCTTTTGCGTCCCATTCAAAGACGATATAGCCCTTTTTGCCATTCAAATCCACTGCTGCGCCGGTCTCGGGGTCGCGATAGTTGGCGAGCTGAATTGTCTTCACGGTCGCGCCGTCAGAATCTTTGATGACGACTTTCGCGAGCTCGTTCCCGCCGTTGTCTTTGTCGAGGTTGATGGGCTCATCAAAATAGAGCTCGAAGGTTTGGCGCTTGCCCACCTGCTCGGCTGAAAGCTCGATTCCTGTGTATTGTGTCTCGGCAATCTTGCCCAAAACGCCGCTTGAGTTGTATGCGTTTAGCTGCGCGAGCAACGCCGTAATCTCGCTGTTTTCGTCAATGGCTGTGCCGAGGTCGCCCAACACATCGCCCATGTTTGTTTGGAACTTCGCGAGCGACTCGGCGCTTTTTGCCATGCTCTCAATCGCCTCTGTCATCGATTCGAGTGTCTCTTTCATTTGTTGCTGCATCTCAATCTGCGTCATCATCGCGCTTTGCTCGAGAATCTGGTTGGTTTCCATCGGCGAAGTTGGGTCTTGCGCCTTGAGCTGCTCGAGGAATAGCCTCAAGAACGCGTCTTTATCCAGCGTGTTGTTGTCGTCTTTGGGCTTGACAGCGTGCGAGGGGTTGTCGGTTGGCGATGTTACCTCGTCAGTGGTCGAGCTGCTGCTGCTGTTGCTACTGCTTGAATTGCTGCTNCTGCTACTGCTGTTGCTTGTGTTGCTNNTNTTCGTGCNGCTNCCGCTNCTNNNGTTNNTNACAGGCGCATTGAGCCCCTCTTCTGCGCCTGCGCTACTGCTATTGCTGCTACTGTTGTTTGTGGCGCTGTTGAGCCCGCTGCTGTTGTTTGAGCTGCTGCTGTTGTTGTTCGAGCTTACCATTGTGGGTGTGTTATAACCGCTATTAACTCCTGAAATATCTGCCATGTTCAATCCTTTTATGCGTATTTTGGTGTGAGCGTGAGCTCCAAGAAGCGCAATTTTTGAATCACGCTATCGGAATTCTTATAAGCTTGCAAGCCAAAAGTGTTCCATGTTTTGCCATTTCCGACAATTTCTTGCGNCATTTCCTGNCTCATCTGCATTTCTTCGAGCGTGGATTCCTCGTGTTCATGCTCGTTTTGTCGGCGCTGCTCGCCATTTTCGCCGTTTTGTCCACCGCCGTTGCCCCCGTTGCCGCCGCCTTCGCCGTATGTGTTGCCATCGGCGTCTTGGAATGTCATCTCGACATTTTCATAGCCGATTCCAAACAATTGCTGCTTGAAATCCTGCGCGTTCGCCATAAAGAGCTGCAACGCTTGGGGGTTGGAGTGAATCTGCACGATGAGCTGCGCCCCACGTTGCTTGAGCGTTACCTCGACATTGCCGAGATGTTCGGGCGAAAGCTCGATAGAGAGCTTGCTTAGCGGTGGCTTATAGTTGTTGATTCCCTCGCGCAATGAGCCCGTGAAGTTGCGCAATGTCTCTTTCGCCGCTGCGCTGCGGTAGAGAATGTCGGCTTTGGAATCAATCACGACAGCTTGAGGCATCGCCTCTTTTGGCTGCGCGCTTTGCGTGATTTTTGCGCCCAACACATCAAGGATTGTCTTGCCCGCGCCCGCACTCGCCGCTTGTTTCTTTGCCTCTGGCGTGAGCAGCGTTGTGTTTTGGTTGTGCAGCCTTTGCGCCTCTTGCTGGCTCGCCTGCTTTTTGTCGTATTCGTTTTGCTCCCATTTGAGCGTTTCGCTCGTTGTGTTTTGGTTGCTGTGCGTTGGGTTGGGGCGCTCGCTGCTTGCGCTGTTTTGGCGGTATCTATCCTCGCTTGCGCTCGAACTTTGCGTGTTGTTTTGTGTAGCGCTCGATGTTTTTACGCTCGCCTTTTTATCGGTCGTCTTTGTTGTTTTGTTTGTCAGATTGCTAAGAATCGTTTCCTCTTCGCTTTGTTCGTCATTCTTTTTGTTAAAGACTTCCTTATAAATCTCTTCTTTGAAAGCCTGAAGCGTCTTGGCAATGCTCGATTCTGCCGCATTTGGTTGCTGCATTATCGTTTGCGCTTTGGTTTGCTCCACAGCGTTTTGAATCGCCAAACGTTCGCGCGCGAGGAGCTCTTCGAGCGTCATTTTGCCCTCGTTTGGTGTGTAATCTGGCTTCGCGCCGACCATCGCCGCTGTTTTGGCATTGAGCTCGGCGAGCTTTGCGGTCAGCGGGTGTTTGATGTCCGATTCTTTGGGCGCTGGCGCGGTGTTTGGCACAAATCGGCTCGGAATGGGCGCGGCGAGGCTCGGCGCTTTGCCACCCTGCGCCTCTTTGGCATAATCAAAGAGNGTTTTTTGCAACTCCACATTGCCTTGCAAAAGCGCGCTTAGAAGCGGATTCTTCGCGCCAAGCTCGCTAAAAATGGGCGTGGAATTGAGGCTGCTATATTGGAAGTTTTTCAGATTCACATTTGCAAACTCGGCAAATTTTTGCAGCCATTGCTCTTGCTCTTGATAGTTGGCAAACGAGCCCGCGAGCTCNTTGAGCAAACTCAAGCTCATTGTCGAGCCATTTAAGATTTTGTTGAGAATCTCATTTTGCACANCTTCTTTGCTTTGTGTATTTTGATTCTGTGGGGCTTGAACGAGCGATTGTGCACGCATGAGAACCAAATCTTTTTTGTCAAACGCAATCTTTGTCGTNTTGCTGTCTTTCAAGAGATTCTGAATCAAAATTTCTTTGCCAATCGCCTTTGTTTCGCTCTCTTCAAGCCTTAGAGTCTCGCGCAACATTGTCTCGAGTTTTTGCACAACGTCTTTGATGTCTGTCGCAAATTCAGCGTTGCTCACTCCCTTGCTCATTCCTAGAATCGTTTGGGGCATTTCCTTGTTTTCTTTGCCGATNAATCCTAGAATCGTATCGCGCAAATTATCCTTGATGTCTTGCACCAATTGCGTCATGACTTTTTGCGCATTCGCGTTGTTTGTTGGCAAATCCTTTGTTTGCGNTTGCGNATTTTTNGGNTGCTCNTCTAGGTTCAATTCCTCGAGCGCCTGCAATAGAATCTCGCGCANGCTAATGCCCTTTTGCGAGAGCTCCGCGTTAATCTGTGCCAACGCCTTAGAATCTTCGGCGCTCAAGCTCGCAAGCTGCATGCCATGTTTNAGCGCGCCCGCAATCGCGTTGGGGTCATCGCTTTGGTAGCGCACGAGCAATTTCTCGATAATCTTGGCGAGCCGATTTGAGATAAAGAGTGAATCTTGCGGATTCGTATTTGCTAGTCTTTCCTTTTGTTCCGTAATCGTATTTTGCAAATCCTCTTTGAGCTCTTTTTGCGTTGAGGTTCTAAAGTTGAGCAGATTCGCAAGCTCGACTTGCGCGCTTGTTTGCGCGGTTTTTGTGCTCACCACTTTCGCTGCGGCTTGCGTTGTCTCTTTGTTTTTGGTCTCGCGCAATGTCTTAGAATCTTCGGCGGCTTGTTTTGGCTCAAGCTTTTCTTTAGAATCGTTCGCGACTTTCACGTCTTTTGTTTCAGTCTTTGCCGATTCCTTAGATTCTTTTGCATTCTTCGCCTCTTTTGCCTTGCCCGATTCTTTGGCGTCTATCTCCTTGTTTTTCGCGTCCTTTTCTTTCTCGGCGATTTCCTTAGAATCTTTCAGCATTTGCTTTGAATTGCGCAACATCGATGTGAGAATATCATCGTTGGTTTTTTGCATTTCTTGCTTCGTCTCGGCGAGCTTTTCTTTGGCGCGATTCTGTGTCTCTTCGCCTTTGCTTTCCTCTTTTGTCGCAATCTTTTCTTTAGAATCCTTTGCCTCGATTTTTACGTCTTTGCCCGCTGTTTTTTGTTTGGAATCTTGTGGTTTTTCGTCATCTTTTTTGAGCTTCGCGTCTTTCGATTCCGCTTGTTTGTCTTCTTTTTCGGTTTTTTCAGCCTTTGCCGTTTTTTGCTCTTTGGCTTCTGCCGATTCCTTTGTGTCTTTTTGCGCAACGTCTTTCGCGTTTGTTTCCGCTTTTGCGTCTTTGTTTGCCGTTTGTGGCGCTGTCTTTTGCGCCTCTGTTTGCTCTTTTGCAGAATCCTCGCGCAACACCACAGGCTGTGGCTGCTCCTTGATTCCTTGNGCCTTGCTATATGCCTTGTTTGCGTTGTTGAGTTTTTGGGAATCTTGCGCGTTTTGTGGCTCGCTNTTTTTGCTGATGCCCTTCAGCACCTCTTGCGTGAGCGCGCCAAAGTCGCCCTTTTGCGCGTTTTGCATCGCCTGCTTGGGGTCGAGCACGGTGGGCTGCTTTTGTTTCTCGAGCGCGTTGTTCAAAAGCTGGGTGAAAAGGTCGCCTGCCGCGTTGTTTGCTTTGCCCTTTTTGCCGATTTCCGCTTGTGATTCTGTGTTGAGATTGACTGCTACCATATATGCAACCTTGTATGCGTCCCTGCAAGTGAAATTTTATAATGTAATGCAAGCAAATATAGTTCCATAATTGCGCCCGCATACCCGCCGTTTTGCCCAAACCACCCCAACACGAGGGTAGGAACAGGCAAAACGCGGAATCGGCGTTCATTATACAGAATCGGCTTTTTGCAGCGCAACTTTAATGTCGGCAATCAAGTCTTCTACATTCTCGATTCCAACCGAGAGACGCAGCATGTCGCTCGTGATTCCGAGCGCCTCTTGCTCGGCAATCGGCGTGTCGGGATAGATGACATCAGATGGCGAGATGATGAGCGTTTTGGTGTCGTAAATATTCGTGGCGATTTTGATGATTCGTAGCGCGTCCATGAACGCGTACGCGCGCTCCTTGCTGCCGAGCTTGAATGTCAGAATGCAGCCGCCCTGCCCATTGAATTGTTCCTGACATAGCGCAAAATAGGGGCTTGAGCGCAATGCGACATAGTTTGTCGGAATCGAGCGACTCTCGAGAAACTCGGCGATGGCGAGCGCGTTTTGGCATGCCTTGTTGGCGCGCAGCGTCAGCGTCTCGAGCCCCGAAATGTGCATGTGCGCGTTGTAGGGCGCGGCGATGAGCCCGAGATAGACGAGAATCTCTTTGCGCGCCTTGTAGAGAAACGCCCATTTGCCGCTCTTTTTGAAGATGTCTTTGAGGTTACTATGCTTGCTCCAATCAAACGTGCCATAGTCAAGAACCAAGCCGCCGAGCCCGCCGCCCCCGCCGCTGATGATTTTTGTCGAGCTGATAATCTCGACATCGATTCCAAACTTCTTGGCGTTGAAAAACGCAAACGGCGTGAGCGTGCAATCGGCAACGACAGGCACGCCATGTTCATGCGCAAGCGAGCAGACCTTGCGCAAATCCACGATTTGCAGCCATGGATTGTTGAGTGTTTCAAAAAATAACATCTTCACGCGCGAATCGCTAAGCGCGCTTTTGAGCGCGTTCTCGTCCTCGATGTCGATGAGCACGGCTTCGATTCCAAAGCCTGCGAGAGTTTGGGCGAAAAAGCCCAGAGTGTGCCCAAAAACCCTGCCCGTGCTCACGAGCCTATCGCCGCTTTTGAGCAACGATAGCGCCGCAAGCACAATCGCGCTCATGCCGCTTGTGGTCGCGATTACGCCCATTGCGCCGCTCATGCCGCGGATTCTGTCTTCGTAGGCATGCACTGTGGGGTTTGACGAGCGCGTATAGACATAGCCAAACGCCATGTTTTTCGAGACTTTGGCGAGCATGTCGCTGCTTGCGTACTCGAACGTTGCGTTGTTGTACAGCGGCAAACGCGAAGCGCCAAACGGGTCGTTGGACTCGATGAGCGGGTTGGCGGAATCGGTGGAATCGGCAAGAGGATTTGCGGTGTGGACAGAGCTTGTTTCTAAATTGAGCATAAAAACTCCTCGATAAAATATGTCGACATTATACCAAAATATCGCGATTCTTAGGCTTTTGGCAGCACGAAGCCCAATGCCTTGCGGCAGAGCGAGGAGAGCGGAATCGAATCGAGTTTGGCGATGGGGACGAAGACAACATCGCCCGCTAGCCCCTTTCCATCATGTGCACACACGCTCACATCGAGGCGATAGCGCGTGTAGGAATGCTTGAAACTCCCAAAACACAGGCGATTCTCGGCGGCTTGCGGCGGAATCTCGGGCAGGTTGTACAAGCCATGATAGAGCCTCTCGCGGCTTTGGACGAGCGCGACACAATCGCCGCGCCGCACGAACGCGAGCGCGATGTGCTTGCATTCTGTCGTTTTGCGTTTGGGCTCGGGGTAACGTTCCCATGCGCTTGCCCCCTTGCAAAAGCGCAAGAGCGGGCAGGCGCTACAAGCGGGATTCTTGGGCAGGCAAACAGCCGCGCCGATGTCGAGCAGCGCCTGATTGTGCGCAAAAGAATCTTCGCGATTGAGCAACATTTGAGCCTTTTCCTCAAGCTCGCTTGCTCGCGGGTTTGGCAGCGCAAACAGCCGCGCGAGCACGCGCCTGATGTTCGCATCGACAAAGGAGACGGGCTGTGCGAATCCGAAACACAAAATCGCGCCCGCCGTGTAGCGCCCGATTCCGGGCAGCCGCAAAAGCGCGTCCATGCTCTGCGGCAGGCTCGCGCCGCATAGCTGCGCGGCTTTGTGCATGTTGCGCGCACGCGTGTAATACCCGAGCCCCTGCCATTGTCGCAAGACCTCTTCTTGTTGCGCGCTTGCGAGTTCTTGCAGGCTCTCAAACCGCGCAATAAATCGCGCGAAGTAGGGCACGACAACCTGAACCTGCGTTTGTTGCAACATTATCTCGCTCACATAGACCTTGTAGGCGCGTTGCGCGTCATCGTGTAGGTTGCGCCATGGCAGCCCTAATCGCCCATTTTGCGCATACCATTCGAGCAGCGCTGCGTGGAATGCGCGCCGATTCTGTGCGTGTGATAATTGCATTTTGTGCCTCGTTGTGCGTTTGAATCATGATACACCAAAGCGGCTTGCGCCAAAGATTGAGTAGAATAGTTACATTTTTGCTCGGTGCGAACAAAAGTTGGAGAAATTTCGGCGGTATGTTTGCNCGGTTAGAAATTTTTNTGGTATATTTCTGCCACATTTACCCGAAGGAGGAAGAAATGGATTNAGAAAAAGCACGTAGTGCAAAGGAGCGATTCCAAAAATTTGTTTCGTTTAGGAATAAATTTTCTGTTTCGCTGGCGCTTGTGATTCTTGTTTGTTACTATGCCTTTGTGGCAAGCGTGGGATTCTTCCCCGATGTTTTGGGCTATCGCTTGGGACCAAGCAGCATCACGCTCGGAATCTTGCTCGGTGTCTCTATCATCGTGCTATCGTTCGTGAGCACGGGAATCTACACATTGTTTGCGAACAAATATTTTGACAAGGAGCAAGCAGAGGTGCTCGANGAACTCGAGAAAAGTGGCATTTTGGAAACCTTAAAAAAGGAGGGAATCAAATGAAAAAGGCGATTCTAGGAATCTTATTATATGGAATCTTGCCCGCCCATGCCGCGGGGCTTGATATGGGCGATGTCGCCANNAGCGANGTGAANTTCATCGCGATTGGCATGTTTGTNGTGTTCGTGCTCGCAACGCTTGGAATCACCTATTTTTCGAGCAAACAATCCCAATCTGCTTCAGGGTTCTACACCGCCGGCGGCAACATCACAGGCGCGCAAAACGGCATCGCGATTGCGGGCGANTANATGAGCGCGGCGAGCTTTNTNGGCATTGTCGGGCTCGTGTTTGCGAACGGATTCGATGGCTTGATTTATTCCATCGGNTTCCTCGTTGGNTGGCCTATCGTGTTGTTCTTGATTGCCGAAAAGTTCCGCAATCTGGGCAAATACACCTTCGCCGACATTGTCGCCTATCGGTTGCAATCCAAGCCCGTGCGCACCATCAGCGCAATCAGCGGGCTTAGCGTNGTCGTGTTCTACCTCATCGCCCAAATGGTCGGCGCGGGCGGGCTCATTCAGGTGCTCTTTGGCTTGCCCTACACCACAGCNGTGATTCTTGTCGGCATTTTGATGATTTGCTATGTAACCTTTGGCGGCATGCATGCGACAACATGGGTGCAGATTATCAAGGCTTGCTTGTTGCTCGGCGGCGCGAGCCTCATGGCTGTGCTCATCTTGTATCAATCCGATTTTGATTTGCAAAAATATTTCTCGATGGCGATTGAGAATCATGCCAAAGGCGAGGCGATTATGCAGCCCGGGACATTCTTGCCCGACCCAATCTCGGCAATCTCGCTCGGGCTTGCGCTGATGTTTGGCACGGCGGGGCTGCCGCATGTGCTGATGCGCTTTTTCACCGTCAAAGACGCCAAAGAGGCGCGCAAGTCGGTGTTTTATGCGACAGGGCTCATCGGNTATTTCTATATCTTGACGTTCATCATCGGCTTTGGCGCGATTGCGTTTTTGATTGGCAATCCCGATTTCATCGATGCCGAAGGCAACTTCACGGTGATGCCAAACATGGAAGCCGTGCTGCTCTCGAAGGTTTTGGGCGGCGANTTGCTGCTCGGGTTCATCTCGGCTGTGGCGTTNGCGACAATCCTTGCCGTTGTGGCTGGGCTCGCCATTTCGGGCGCGAGCGCGATTAGCCATGATTTGTTTGTGAATGTGATAAAGAATGGCAATTGCGACCCCGAGCTCGAGATGAAGGTTACGAAGGGCTCGACAATCGGGCTTGGGATTCTCGCCATTTTTCTNGGAATCGCGTTTGCGGGGCAGAATGTCGCTTTCACCGTTGGGCTCGCGTTCGCGATTGCGGCGAGTGTGAATTTTCCGATTATTTTGCTGTGCATGTATTGGAAGAATCTCACGACCAAAGGCGTGCTCTATGGCGGCATTGTCGGGCTCATCGCCGTTTTGCTGCTCGTGATTTTGGGACCAAGCGTGTGGGTGAATGTGCTGCATTTTGACGAGGCGATTTTCCCATATAGCCACCCCGCGCTTTTCAGCATGCCGCTCACNTTCTTTGCCATTTTCGTGTTCTCTACGCTCGACAATAGCGAGCAGGCGAAGAAGGACAAGGCGGGATTCCCCGCGCAGGATTTCCGCGCCCAGAGTGGAATCGGCGCGAGCGAGGCTGTGGCGCACTAGGTGCGCGCGGTCGTTATTGCGGNGGCTTGCTCCTCGCAATGACAAAAGGAGTGCGACTAAAGTCGNACCTCCGAATCCCCANAAAAAGCGCGCGCAAAGCTATGGCGNAGCCACAGCACAGCCGCGCTTTGGANNNTGCTATCTTTGATTNTCCATTGCTCNTTNATGCNNNANGTCCCANCCACAGCGCACAGCGNCNATGTTCNAGCCGTNNGCATAACNTNGACGNATGCGCTGTGGAGCATGACATNGTCCGTGCGGAGCACAANCANNTNAANAGCGTGCAGGGGTTGGGGGTCAAA